>DATBHD010000040.1:0-84973 GCA_036557635.1 Gemmatimonadaceae bacterium | reverse complement strand
CTCGTGCGCGGTCGCCACATGCTCCGCAATCCCGATGATAGTGACGCCTCGCTTCCGGAGGCGAACAGCGGGGGACACCAACCTGTGGCGATCTCGACTTTGCGTCAAGAATCACAGTGTGGCGTCGACGCATCACTTACGCGCGTCCGATCGGCGTCAAGAGTGCGCGCGAAGAAGCAATGCGTTCGGGCTTCCCGAGGGCGCAGGCCGCGGCGCCGATCCTCCATCCGCTGCGCGATGTGCGGCATCCGCCGATGCGACTCCAGTCGCCGATTCGTTAGGCAGGCACACCGAGCCCGATTCGCGCCCCCCGTGTCAGGGCGTCACTCGAACACAGAGTTGGGTCGGATCGGAGAAGGTGCCCCCCGGCGCGATCGTGATCGTCACTGCCGGCGGTTCATGTCGCACGCATCCGGGCGGGATTGCGAAACGCAGCGCTCCATTCGCATTGATCGTCAGCGACGACCCCGGGAAGAGCTCCAGCGCCGGGATCCCCGCCGCGGCAGGCGGGAGACCGATGCTGAGAATTGCCCCGGGGGCGACAGTCAACTGGCTGTTCGGCCCGATGACCAATTCGTTGGTGAGATTGACGAGCGCCGGCGTCGCGTTGAACGTGACGCCCGATGTGTTCTGAATGACGACATTCGGCAACGTCGACGCGGAGTTGGCGAAGGTGATCGTTTGCGGCGTCGAACCGGAGAACACCATCTGCGTCACCGGCACCGGCGCGAACGTCGCCGTGCCCGTCTGCTGGAAGTTGCCGCTGACCTGAAGCAGTCCGCCCGCGATCGAACCCGACGCACCGCCGAAGTTCACGTCGCCGAGGAACTGGACAACGCTGTTCGCGCCCATGAACAACGCACCCTGCCCCACGAAGGAAGACGCGCCGACCACTGTCAATGGATTGTTCGTCGCGTCCACGCTGCAATTCGCGGTGAATGCACCGCTGACGACGAAGCCGCCTGCGCCCATCGAGAGCGACGAGCCGCTCGCGCATCCAGGCGTGCCCTCGATCACCGCCGCCTGCACGGTGCCCGACGCAACCGCGCCCTTTCCGACCAATTGAATCGTTCCGTTCTGGACGACGCCCCCGGCCGACGCGTTCAAGTTCTGCCCGATGGTGAGCGTACTCTTATTCAGATCGAGCAGCATCGCTCCTTCGGTGATGAGAGAACCAATCGTTCGCGGAGCGTCGAGCAGGGCCGTGTGTGACAGCGCCGCCGCGCTCGGAAGCCACACCGCATCGTTCTGCGCCGGAACGACACCCGTGAGCCAGTTCTTCGCGTCGTTCCACGCCGTGCTGTTCGTCCCGGTGAATACGCGAAATCCAGTCGCGGGGTCGAACATGTAGATCTTGAAGGGCACCGGGCTCCCGGTGAGCGGCACGCTCTGACCATTCACCGCGAGCGCGACCGCGCCGCACGACGAGGGAGCCGTCGCGTTAGGCGACAGCACCGGCTGAACGGACGCTAGACCGCCGTTCGCCGTAGTGACGACGACCTGACTCGCATCTCCCGGCAGCACACAGGCACCGAACGCGCCGACGAACGTCACTTGCACGCCGTCGACTCCGTTCGCGCCGTCGGTGACACGCACGCTCAGCGCCGGCGGCTGCTGCCCAGGGTTGATCTGGATGTCGTTCGCACCGACAGCTACCATCTGCGACGGCGGACCTGCTGTTCCAGTCGCCGTGAACGTCACCGGTTGCAGCGTGCCGACCGACGCGGTCAACACGTTTCGTCCAGCGATGGCGCCGAGCTGCCAATTCACCTTCGCCGTGCCCGTCGCGTCGGTGTTCACGCTCACGCTGGGTGAGAAAGTCGTGCCGGTGCTGACTCCGCCGCTGCCTTCTGCCGCTGTAAAGGTGACCGCCACCCCGGGCGATGGATTGCCGTTCGCGTCCTTTGCCACGACCGCGGGTTGCACTGGAAGCGTGACTCCCACCGTCGCCGATTGACCGTCACCCGCCGATATGGCGATCGAAGCCGGCGGCCCCGCGGTCGCCGTCTCCGTTACCGTCACTGTTGTCGCCCCGGGAGTGCTCGCCTCGAACGTGAATGCTCCAACGCTCGAGCCAAGTGACATGACGGTGGATGCCAGTCCATTCGTGTCGCTCACCGCGGACGTCGGAGCAACGCTACCGATCGTTGTTGGACGGAAGCTGATCGTGATGCCCTTTATCGGAAGGCCATCAGCTCCATCCACGCGCACCTGAAAGGGAGTCGGGAGCACGCTGCCAAGCACCGCCGATTGACCGTCTCCGCCCAGCACCGTGAGCTTGGACGCCGGCGGAACGACAAACGCCGTCGCGGTGCTGCTGACCCCTGTGGGAGTCCGAGCGGTGACGATCACCTTGCCGCGCTTTCCCGTTGGCGTGAGCGTGGCGTCCACACCATTGCCGGCGATCGAGGCGACGGTAGCGTCGTCCACCGACCAATCGATCGGTACGTCGGGAACTATCACTTCGTGGGAGTCCCTCGCGTCCACGTGGAGCGCGAGCGTAGTCGGGGCGAACACCGTCTGTCCCTGCGGCGTGACGACGAGCAGTGTCACCGTGCTTCCAGGACCGACATACGTCATCTCTACCGAGACGGGATCCGTCGTCTGCCCCGCGTGCAGGGTGACCATCTGCTGCCCGCCGAAGAACACTGTGTTCTGCTGACGCAATTGCACGATGACTTCCGCGTCGAGCGCCGACTGGTCGAGCGCCACGCCGATCGAGAATCTCAATTCAGTGGCCGAGGCGGGGAACACGACCGTCGTGTCCTTGAGAATCGAGTCGTTCGACACGACCTGCACATGCACGTTGTCGATGTCGATGCCGAAGCTGCTCAGCTGCCCGGCGGCACCCACCGCGGAGCTAGCGAACCGCGGTCGAATCGAAAACGAGGCAACCCCAGCGTGACTGGGCGCGGTTGACGCGCGGTCGCAACTGGTTGCTGCGATCGAGAGGGCAAACAGGCCTGCGATTTTTCGGAGAGCGGGAATGCGGCGCATCGGGATAACCGGAGGGTGCATCCGCGCGAACGGCGACGTCACAAAGCGCGCGGCATACGCTCGGAAAGGTTGCGTCCTCGGCGCCTTCAGTGTCAATGACTCCGATCATACGCGGGCGACGAATGCCGCGCGCGTGATCGAATGCTCAGAATTGGACGAGCTCCTCCACGCCACGCTTGATATCGTCGACCTGCGGAAGAATCGCGTCCTCGAGCTGCGGCGCGTAGCCCACGTACGTGTCGGCTGACGCGACACGCTTTACCGGCGCATCCAGCCACGCGAAGCAGTCGTCGGCGATTCGCGCGGCGATCTCCGCGCCATAGCCCCACGAGAGTGAATCTTCGTACAGCACCATCGCGCGATTCGTCCGCTTCACGGATTCGTAAACGCGTTCCTGATCCCAAGGCGACAAGGAGCGCAGGTCGATGACCTCCGCGCTGATGCCCTGATCGGCCAACTGGTTCGCCGCCGCAAAAGCGCGCTGGACCGTCGCGCCGTACGTGACGATCGTGGCGTCCGTGCCCTCGCGCACCACCTTCGCCTTGCCGAACGGAATCATGAAGTTCGGACCCGGATACGCCGCCTTGTTGTATGTCTGGCGATAGAGGTGCTTGTGCTCGAGGAACATCACCGGATCCTCGCAGCGAATCGCGGTGCGCAGCAACCCGTTCGCATCGAGCGCCGTCGCCGGACACACGACGCGCAATCCGGGACAGTGCGTGAAGAGCGACGCCCCGGTCTGTGAGTGATAGATCGCGCCGCGGATGTAGCCGCCATACGTCACACGCACGACGACCGGTGAGCTGAACGCGCCATTCGAGCGCCAACGCATCGTCGACAGCTCGTCGCGCAGCTGCATGTATGCCGGCCAGATGTAGTCGAAGAATTGAATCTCGACGACCGGCTTGAAGCCGCGCAGCGCGAGTCCGATCGCGCGCCCGACGATGTTCGCTTCGGCAAGCGGCGAGTTGTACACCCGCGCGCCGCCGAACTCCTTCTGCAAACCCCACGTGACTTTGAATACGCCGCCCTTGCCCTTCACCTTGCCGGTGTACTCCTCGCGCGAGATGTCGGCGACGTCCTCCCCGAACACGAGAATGCGTGGATCGCGTCGCATTTCGTCCTTCATGCATGCGTTGAGCAGATCCACCATCGTCGTCTCGTTGCCGGAGAACTGCGGATCGTCTTCGGTGTCGAATCGCTCGCTGGTTGGATCGACGTCGGGCGAGTACACGTTGACGTACACCGTTTCGGCACCCGGCTGCGACGCGGCGAGCGCGGTGTCGGTGGCCGACTGAACCTCCGCGTCCACCTCTTCTTGAATGCGTCGGATGTCGCTCTCCGTCGCGTGCCCTTCGGCGATCAACCAGCGCGGGAACACCGTCACCGGATCGACCGCGGCATCGGCCTGACGCTCCTCCGGCGTGCGATACAGTTTTTCGTCATCCGACAGCGAATGCGAGTACGGACGAATGACCTTCGCGTGTACGAGCGCTGGACCCTTTCGCCTGCGCGCATACTCGACTGCCTTGCGCATACACTCGTGGCTCGCGATCAGATCGCAGCCGTCGACTTCCTGCACGAGCAGATTCGGAAATCCGCTCACCAGCTTCGAGATCGATCCGCCCGCGGTGTTCACCTCGACGGGAACGGAGATCGCGTAACCATTGTCTTCGACGAGAAACACGACGGGCAGCTTGAGATTGCACGCCGTGTTGAGACTTTCCCAAAACTCTCCTTCGCTCGTTTGCCCTTCACCCGTCGTGCACAGCACGACTTCGTCTTTTTGAAAGCCGTCGGTCACGCCGAGGAGCTTCGCGCGAAGTGTGGCTTCCGCCGCGCCGACGCTTTGCAGGAACTGCGTTCCCGTCGGTGACGAGACCGATACGATGTTGAGATCCTTCTTTCCCCAGTGGCTGGGCATCTGACGCCCGCCGGAGTTCGGATCGTCTGCCGCGCCGACGGCCGAGAGCAACATCTCCGTTGCCGTCTCGCCGAGCTGCAGGCAGAGCGCGCGGTCGCGATAGTATGTGAAGAACCAATCGTGGCCGGCGCGCAGAACCAGACCCGCCGCCGTGCAAACGGCCTCGTGCCCCGCGCCCGAGATCTGGAAAAAGATCTTGTTTTGACCCTTGAGCTGGATCTCCTTGTCATCGATGCGCCGCGAGAGCAGCATCGTTCGGTAGGCGCCAACCAGCTGATCCGTGGTGAGGCCGTCGGCGCTCTTGCGCTCGGCTCGCGTCTGTGTGGCCATAGCCCAGCTGAGTCTCCGTGTCTGAAGGGCGACGCGATTTAAGGTAGCGTGCGTGTCACCCGGCACCTAGCACCTCGACCCCTAGCCCCAGCCACATCCACCTCGGCCGTTTCGCCCGGCTCAACCGCTGGCACTCGATCTGCGTTTCCAGTGACTGAACCTGTCTCCAACCGTGAGGACGATGATGCGTACGGCAGATGTGCATTGCACCTTTTGCGATCTAATTCACGGTGCTGGAGAGGCGTCCATCTGCTACGAGGACGCGGACGCATTGGCTTTCATGGACATTCAGCCGGTGAACGCGGGCCACGTCCTTGTCGTGCCCAGGCAACACCACGAGTCTCTCGTCGACACGCCGCCCGAGCTCGCGATGCATTTGTTCGATGTGTCGATGAAGTTGGCGAACGTGATCCGAAAGGTCAGCAACACGGACGACATGAACATCGTGGTGAACAGCGGGAAGACGGCTGGCCAGGACGTCTTCCACTATCACGTCCATCTCATTCCGCGCCGCTCCGGAGACGGCTTCGACATTCCGCTGCCCTTCGGCGGCTCCGAGATGCCGGATCGCACCCTGCTCGATGCCGTCGCCGCCCGAATCATTGCCGCCCTGCGCGATCCCGTGCGGGGACACTGGAACGGACACGACGGCTTCGACGACACCGAGACCGAGGTGCCGAGACCCGCGGACGCGAGAGTTGCCTGAGTCACGAAACGCTCATCGTCGCGTGACGCTGACGACTTCTTGACCGTCTCCCTCTTGCGAGGCTGACGTACGCGTTGCATTTGTACGTCAGCGCGTGGCGCCCGGGAACCGGCCGCCATGGCGCGACACGGAGGAGAATGAGCGTCAGGAGTCGACTGCGACAGCGACATCCCGATAAAGACGAGCGGCCGCGAGAGCGGCCTGTGCGCTCGACCCTCCGACATCGCGATTCAACGCCTCACGCGACGCCCCGCTGCGGGAACGACTCCCGCTGCGGGGCGTCGCTTTTTCCGCGAGGTGAAATTGTCTCCACGTCGACACTATCACCACGTCCGCCTTCCCCGTCTTCCTCGAACCTCGCGACGCGCGAAGCGCACCGGGCGCGCGCCTTGCGGCCACCAGAAGCGTGCGATCAAACACGCCATGATGCGTGATTGCGGCCGGCGCTGCGTCTACTGCGCCGCCCCGCTCGACTACGACATCGCGACCATCGACCACGTCCTGCCACTCGCCAAGGGTGGCGTCCACGCCCCCGGCAACCTCGTCGCCGCCTGCGGCCGCTGCAATCGCCTCAAGGGCGATCTCCTGCCGACCGAATTCTTCGCGCGCTATCCCTGGGCGGGGCTCAACTTCATTCACTACGCTCGCGCCGTGCATCGCGCCCTCAAGCGCTGTGCTCGCCGCGCCGTGAGTCTCGCATACGCCCGCGCCGCCTAACGATGTGAGCCGCCAAAACTTCTCCTCCGGTACGCGCTGGGAGCCGATCGTCGGCTACTCGCGCGCCGTCCGCGTCGGCCCGTGGGTCCATGTGTCGGGAACCACCGCCACCGGCAGCGACGGCAAGATCGTCGGCGTCGGTGACGCCGCCGCGCAGGCGCGTCAGACGCTCATGAACATCGAGTCCGCGCTCACCCGCGCCGGCGCTCGGATGGAACAGGTCGTCCGCACGCGGGTGTACGTCGTCGATATCGCCCGTGATTGGGAAGCGGTCGGTCGCGCCCACGGCGAAATCTTCCGCGACATTCGCCCCGCGACATCGATGGTCGAGGTCCGCTCCCTGATCGATCCCGACATGCTCGTCGAGATCGAGGCGGAAGCCTATCTCGAGTAACCTCGAAACTGACCGCACTCGCGCCAGTTGCGCCGTCGGATCGGTTACGCGGTTGCGGCCATCAATAGTCTACCGGGCGCAAATAGCTCTCATTGATTGCCGTCGGCGAGACCATGGCAACCGTCGGAAGCTTGCGCTTCCAGTGCGTGCTCTCCACGCGCTTCGCGACGAGCGCGACCTCCTCCCGATCGAATCCTTGTGCGATCAGATCGGCGGGGCTGTACCCGGACAGCAGCCAGTTCAGTAGCTCGTCCGCGCGCGCGTAGCTGATCCCGAAGTCGCCCTCATCCGTCTGTCCGACGACCAGATCCGCCGTCGGCGGCTTGGCGACGATCACCTCCGGCACGCCGAGATGCCGCGCCAGCGCCCACACCTGCGTCTTGAACAGATCGCCCAGCGGGTTGATCGGTGGCGAGTCGTCGGCGTGCCAGGTGAAGTAGCCGAACAGACGTTCCGTCTTGTTGCCGGTGCCTAACGGTATCGCGTGGTACTTCGCCGACAGATCGAACAGCGTGATCATGCGCATGCGCGCCATCACGTTGCCGCGCCGCGCGGCATCCGCGTCCGGTACGTGACCGAGGTAGCCATCCACCGCCGGCGTAATATCGATCGTCTCGGCGCGAATCCCGAGCGCGTCGATCACCAGCTGCGCATGCTCGAGGCTCGCCGCGCTCGACGTCCGATACGGCATTCGTACGCCGATCACATTCTTCGGACCCAGCGCCCGCGCCGCGAGGAACGCCGTGACCGCCGAATCCACTCCCCCCGAAATGCCGATCACGGCTGTGTTGAAGCCCCGCTGGTCCATCTCCTCGCGTATGAACTGAGTCAGCCACTCGGCAGTGAGCTTCGGGTCGATCTCGAGGGGCGTCGATGCCTCACGACTGCTCGCGGGCAGCGCGACGTGCTGGAATGAGCGTTCGCTCATCGAGCCCTTCTTCCCGGACCCGCGAGCGGTTGCGGCTCGCGGAGCCTCGATCGTCGGCTCACAGGCCGCCTCGTCGTAACGCAACGTCACGGGCGTGCGATTGCGGACCGCGTCGAGGCTCGCCGCGAGATGCGGAGCCATGACTTCGAGGTCCGCGACGAGCGGCATGTCCGCCCGCGCCCGAGTGACGTCGGCCAGATCGAGCGTCGTCGTCACCACGGCTTCTTCCCACAGTGGACCTCGGCCGCGCACCTCCCCCTTTGGGCCGGCGACCAGGGCGGACCCGGGGAACAGCTTGCCCCCCTCGCTCCCGACCAGATTCGAGAGAAGCACGTACACGCCATGCTCATCGGCGATGTCGCGGATCAGCCGCTCCCAACGGCTCACGCTCGCCGGGCCCGGCACGTCGTCGCTCTTCGGCCATGGTCCGCGCGCGGGTGGCGCGGAACACACGAAAAGGATCTGTGCCCCGTCGAGGGCGGCAATCGTCGCAGTCATGCTGTGCCACGCGTCCTCGCACACGAGCAGCGCGGCGCGTCCCCACGACGTGTCGAACGCGCGCACCTCGGTACCGCGCTCGACGAATCGCTCCTCGTCGAACAAGCCATATGTCGGCAGGAACATCTTTCGATGCACGTGACGGATTTGCGGCTCGCCGTTCCCGAGCGTCACGTACATCGCGCTGTTGTACAGCTTGTTGTTCCAGATCTCGTAGAAGCCGAGCGTCACGTCGAGAGGGTGCGGCGACCGCACCGCCGATCGATACGTCGCGTCCAACTCTCTGGCGAGCGTGCCGGCGGTCATCGCTTCCTCCCGCACGCCCCCCTCGAGGAAGTAGCCGGTCAAGGCCGTCTCGGGGAGCGACAGTACCATTGGATGCGGTTCGACCTCACCGAGCTGCGCGAACAAGGCGCCAAGACGCTCGAGGTTCGCTCGGAAGTCTGCTTTGCGAGGCTTGAACTGAGCTATGGCGACGTGTACGAGGGGAGGCATGCCCTTAATTGTATCTTTGCTCCGCGTTCAGGGTAGAACTCGTCGCATGACCTTCTTACGCAACCGTCTCGGTATCCTGGCGTTCGCGGCGCCGCTCACCATTGCGGTCGTCGTCAGCCCGCTCGGGGCGCAGAACTCCGCTCGCGTCGGTCAGCATCCCGCCGATGTCGAGGCGTGGCAGATCGTACCGCCCCCCCAGTCGTCGCTGGTGCTTGCGCGCGATGGCTCACTCATCGGTGAGATCGGTCGTCAGTTTCGGACGAGCGTCGCGCTGCGCACACTTCCGGGCTATCTGCAGCACGCGTTCATCGCCGTCGAGGATCAGCGCTTCTATCAGCACGACGGCGTCGACCTGATCGGACTCGCCGGTGCGATCAAGGGCAGGCTCCTCGGCGAACGACGCGGTGGCGCGAGCACGATCACGCAGCAGCTCGTCGGGAACATGCATCCCGACATCATCGACCGGCGTGACCTCAGTCTCTCCCGCAAGCTTCGCGAGCAATCGGCCGCGCGCGAGATGGAGAAGCACTACACCAAAGATCAGATCCTCGAGGCGTACCTCAACCAGCTCGACCTCGGACACGGTTGGTTTGGCGTCGAGGCCGCCGCGCGACACTATTTCGGGAAGTCCGCGGCGCGACTTTCACTCGCCGAGGCGGCAACGCTCGCCGCGCTCCCCAAGTCGCCTTCGCTTTACGATCCAATCCGATATCCCGCGCGATCGAAAGCGCGGCGCGATCTCATCCTCCGTCTGATGGCGGACCAGGGCTACATCACGCGGGACATGGCGGAGAAAGCGAGACGCGAGCCCATCGTCACTGTTCCCGATGGCGGCACCTCGGCGCCGTCGCAGTACTTCGTCGACGCGGTGCGCCAAGCGGCGCAGCGCGCCGGCATCCCCGTCGCCGGCGGCGGCTACCACATCTACACGACGCTGGATCCGGCGCTGCAGCGCGCCGCCGTCACGGCGCTCGTCGAGGGCACCGCTCGCGTTGAAGCACGGCCGGGCTACCGGCACCAGACCTACGCCGCGGCGATGAAATCTCACGCGTCCTATCTCCAGGGTGCGATCGTCGCGATGGATCCCGCGAGCGGCGACGTTCGCGCGCTCGTCGGCGGCCGAAACTACGCGACGTCTCCCTTCGATCGAGTCTTCTCGCTCCGTCAGCCGGGTTCGGCGATCAAGCCGCTGGTCTATGCGGCGGCGCTGGCCGACAGCATTCCGCCGAACGCGATCGTCCCCGACACCGCGCTGTCGATTCCGATGCCGAGTGGTCCGAACTACCAACCCGGCAACGCCGATGGCCAGTTTCTCGGGCCGATGACGATGCACGAGGCGCTCGTTAGGTCCCGGAATCCCGTCGCCGTTCAGCTGGGCCTGCGCGTCGGCATCGACACGATCGCCGCCCTCGCGCAGCGGTTGGGCATTGCCTCGCCGATCGCCCCCGTGCCATCGAGCGCGATCGGCGCTTCGGCCGTCAAGCCGCTCGAGCTCGTCACCGCGTACACGGCGTTCGCGAATCTCGGCTCCGCGGTGCAGCCGCGCTTGATAACGCGCATCGACGATCCAACAGGCAAGCCCGTGTACGCCGCGCCGGTCGCGCCGCTCACGCCGGTGATCGACCCCCGCGTCGCCTTCATCGTGCGTCGCATGATGCAGGACGCCGCCGACCGGGGCACCGGTGCCGCGGCTCGTCAGGCGGTGCCGGCGACGATTCCGGTCGCGGGAAAAACGGGCACCACGAACGACAACGCCGACGTCTGGTTCGTTGGACTCACTCCGGATCTCGTCGGCGGTGTCTGGCTCGGCTTCGACCAACCAACGACGATCGCGGCTGGCGCCGCCGGCGGCTCGCTCGCCGCGCCAATCTGGGGCCAGATGGTCGCGAAGTACTACGCGTCGTTAGGCTCGGCCGCCCCGTCGGAAGCCGGCGCGTGGGACACGCCGCCGCCGGGACTCGTCTACGCCGAGCTCGATCGCGACAGCGGCGCGCTCGCCGACTCGACGACGCCGCCGGCTCAGCGCTACGTAGAATACTTCTTGCCCGGCACGGAGCCGGACGCCTTGAAGGCCGATCCGTGGCGCATGCCTCTGTTCGGCGCCCTCGTCTTTTACTGATCGCTCAAACTCATCCGGGCACCGCGTTGGCTGCCGACTTCTATCAGGATCCGCCACGCCTAACGAATCAGTACGACGACGACCCGCTCCTCGCGTCGTACCTCCGGTGGCGTTTGCCCCGAGAGATGGTCGCCGAGATCCAGCCGGCGCTGCGGCGCCTGGGCGGCCGCGCCGTCTCGGATTTGCTCGCCCTCGACACCGCCGCCGAAGCGTCGCCGCCACGACACGTCCCCTACGATCCGTGGGGCCGGCGCATCGACGAGATCGAAACGTCCCAGGCCTGGAAGGCGCTCGACGCCATCGCCGCCGAGGAAGGGCTCGTCGCCATCGGCTACGAGCGCCGCCACGGTGAGCACTCTCGCGTCGATCAATTCGCGCGGCTGTACCTGTACGCGCCGTCCTCGGCGACGTACAGCTGCCCGCTCGCGATGACGGACGGCGCGGCGCGGCTCCTCGAGTTGAATCCGGACGAGGTGACACGGCCCGTCCTCGAGCACCTCCTTTCTCGCGAGCCGGCGCGCTTCTGGACCTCAGGCCAGTGGATGACGGAGCGCACCGGCGGCTCCGACGTCTCGACCACCTCCACGATCGCCACCCCGGAGAACGACGGCTACCGTCTGCATGGAACGAAGTGGTTCACCTCGGCGACGACGTCGCAGATCGCGATCACGCTCGCCCACATTCAGGATGGAAAGACACGCGACCGCGGCTTGAGCGTGTTCCTCGTACAGCTTCGCGATGCGGACGGCGCGTTGCGCGGCATTCGCGTGAACCGCCTGAAGGACAAGCTCGGCACGCGCGCGCTGCCGACCGCGGAGCTCACCCTCGAAGGCGCGCCGGCGCACCTCGTCGGCGGTGTCGGCCACGGTGTCAAGAAGATATCGGCGCTGTTCAATGTCACGCGCGTCTACAACGCGATCGCCGCCGTTGCCGGAATGCGCCGCGCTATCGCTCTCGCGTACGACTATGCGACGCGTCGCATCGCCTTCGGCAGGCGCTTGCTCGATCATCCGCTCCACGCCGAGACCCTCTCCGCCATGGAGCTGGAGTGGCGCGCCGGCTTCCTGCTCGCCTTTCACGTCGTCGAGTTGTTAGGCAAGCAGGAGTGCGGCACGGCAACGGACGAGGAGCTGTCGCGCCTTCGTTTGCTCATTCCCGTCGCCAAACTGTATACGGCAAGGCAGGCGGTCGCCGTCGCGAGCGAGGCGCTCGAGTCGTTTGGCGGCGCCGGGTACATCGAGGACACCGGCATTCCACGCCTGCTCCGCGACGCGCAAGTGCTGTCGATCTGGGAAGGTACGACGAACGTCCTCAGTCTCGATGTCCTGCGTGCGATCGAGAAGACAAGTGCCCTCGAGGCGTTTCTGGCTGAGGCGCGACATCGACTCGCGGGGCTGAGCGGCGAGTCGTTAGGCTCGGCCGCGGCGCGCGTGCGTGATGCCCTGAACGCCATCGAGAGCTTTGCCGAGCGCGCGACGGACCAGGGGAGGGACTACGTGGAGGCGCGCGCGCGCGCGTTCTCGTACGCGCTCGCGAGGACGGCCGCGGCGGTCCTCCTGATAGAGTACGCGGACTGGTCTCGCGCCAATGGCGGCGGCCACTCCGCGGGGCGAGCCGCGGCACGCTGGTGCGCGCGCGACCTCGCCGCGCTCGACAACGCCGAAGGGCCGGTGCCGTCACCGATGTTCATCGGCTGACGACCCGGCCCCCCCTTCCGCGCGATCGCTCCGCCTAACGGCTCAGCGACCAGCCCCCGTCGCCGCGGCCTCCTCCTCTTCCTCCATCAGCGATTTCTCCGACGGCCCGTGAGCCGTCGGCATCGGCAAGAGGGCGACCTCGAACACCTCGTCGAGCGTCGATACGCAGTGGAAGCTCAACTGCGAGCGGACATCCTCCGGGATGTCCTCCATGTCCGCTTCGTTGTCCCTTGGCAGAATGATGTTCGTGATCCCGGCGCGATGCGCGCCGAGGACCTTTTCCTTCACGCCGCCGATCGGGAGCACGCGACCGCGGAGGGTGATCTCGCCCGTCATCGCCACGTCCTTCCGCACCGGGCGGCCGGACATCGCGCTCACGAGCGCTGTCGCCATCGTCACGCCGGCGGAGGGACCGTCCTTCGGAATGGCGCCCGCCGGCACGTGCACATGTACTTCGATCGATCCGAGTCGGTCTTCGGGGATCTGCAGCGACGACGCATGCGTCGCGGCATAGGTCAACGCCGCGCGCGCCGACTCCTTCATCACGTCGCCCAGCTGGCCGGTGAGAATGAGCGAGACATTCCCCCATCCACTTACCTGCGTCTTCTCGCCATCCGAGCTGCGCTGGCCGAAGCCATAGAGACGCCGGATCGCCGCCTCGACGAACATGATGTCCCCCCCCGCCGGGGTGTAGTACATGCCCGTCGCGACGCCGATTTCGTTCTCCGTTGCCGCGCGCTCCGGGTGAACCCGTGGCCGGCCGAGCAACGTGCGAACTTCCTCCGCGTCGATCTTGCCATCCTCGATCATCTTCCGATCGCCGCCGGCAAGTCGTCGCGCCACTTTCCGCGCGACGGCGCCGATCTGCCGCTCGAGCTGACGCACACCGCTCTCGCGTGTGTAGTTACTGATCACCATCGCGACCGCGTCGTCCGTCATCGCGACATTCTTGTCGCCGAGGCCCGACTCCTCGAGCTGGCGCGGAATGAGATAGCGCTTCGCGATCTCGGCCTTCTCCGCCTCGGTGTAGCCCGCGAAATCCACCATTTCCATACGATCGAACAACGGCCCCGGAATGTTCTGAACGAAGTTCGCGGTGCAGATGAAAAGCACCTCGCTGAGATCGAATGGAACGCCCAGATAGTGATCCGTGAAGTTGTCGTTCTGCGCGGGGTCCAGCACCTCGAGCAGCGCGCTCGCCGGATCGCCCTGGAACGAGACGCCGAGCTTGTCGACCTCGTCGAGCAGAAAGACGGGATTCTTGGTCCCCGCTTGTTTCATCCCCTGAATTATCCGGCCGGGCATGGCACCGACATATGTACGTCGATGTCCTCGTATGTCAGCTTCATCGCGCGCACCGCCTAACGCCACGCGAACGTACTCGCGGCCTAACGAACGCGCGATCGATTTTGCGATCGACGTCTTGCCGACTCCGGGCGGACCGACGAACAGCAGGATCGGCCCCTTCGCCATCGCGCGCGATTTGGCTTCCTTGGGATCGGTGATCGTCCGATCGTCGTCGGACGTGACGAGCTGCGGCGTCGCGTCATCCTTCGCCGCCTTCATCTTCGCGACCGGCAATTCGCCGGTTTTCGTCATCTCCTCCGCGAGCTGCTGCGCCCGCAGCTGACGCACGGCAAGGAACTCCAGGACGCGGTCCTTCACATCCTTGAGGCCATAGTGATCCTCGTCCAGCACCACCTGCGCATGCTGCAGGTCGAGGTTGTCGTCCGACCTGACATTCCACGGAAGCTCGGCGATCCACTCGAGATACGTTCGGATCACCTGCGCCTCCATCGACTCGCGTCCCGCCCGCTCGAGGCGGCCGATCTCGCGCTCGACCTCCTGCCGCGCTTCTCGCGGAAGCTGCAGCTTGTTCAGCTTCTCACGGAGCTCGGCGATTTCCTTCGACTGATCGTCGTCCCCCAGCTCCTTCTGGATCGCCTTCATCTGCTCGCGTAGATACATCTCGCGCTGCCGCTCGCCCAGCTCTTCCTGAACCTGGGACTTGATCTCGTCCTGCATCTCGAGCAGGCCGATCTGCCGCTGCACGTGCACGAGCACACGGCGCAATCGCTCCTCGACACTGAGCGTTTCGAGCAAGCCCTGCTTTTCAGGGGGCGGTAGCTCGATGTAGCCGGCGACGAGATCCGCGAATTTGCCCGGCTCCGTTACCGCGTCGAGCACCTGATGGACGACTTCCTCGGGAAGCCCGCGACGCTCGCCGAGCTCGGCGGCGCGCTCCCGCAGTTCCTTGTGCAGGGCGATGAAGGTGGGATCGTCCTCGTTTGCCGGCTTCATCTCGTCCACCGGCATCACCACCGCGCTGAGATATCCCTCGGTTACCGAAAACTGAAGCGATGTAGCTCGCTGCTCGCCCTGGAGCAGGAGCTGCACACCGCCGAGTCCGCGCTGAATCTGACCGATGCGAGCGATGACCCCCATCGAGTAGAGAATGTCGGGAGTGGGCTCGTCTGTGTTGTCACGCTGTGCGACCGCGAAGACGAGTCGCTCGCTCTTCAGGGCCGCTTCAATCGCGCGCAGCGTACCGGGCCGACCGGCCGCGATCGGCGCGGTCAAACCCGGAAAAATCACTGTCCCCCGCAACGGGAGGACAGGGAGAGTCTGGCGTTGGGCCATAGTACCGACCTGTATGGATTGTCGATTGTTCGAAACGCGCCAGCCAGCAGTACGTACGAGCGCCTACTGTCATGAGTGCGCGTTGATGATGGCGAATTCGCACACTCCATTCCAGCACAGGCCACTAACACCTAACTCGAAGCGCCATATCACCTAATCCCAAGTCATGCGTGTGCGCAACACATGCTGGCGCCGAGAGCGTCCCTCGAGCGCGTCACGGTGGCAGGAAATTGCAACATCCGCGAGCCTTGCGCCCGTAGTGCACCTGCCGCGAAGGCGTGCGTATCTCCTTTCCAGAACTATGGCTGCGTGCTAGTATGCCTCATTCTCGCTTGGCCAGCGGAGTCGTACGTGTTGCTACCCGAGCCCCTCGAGTGTCCGACCCAGTAGTTTCGTCCGCAGACTCCGAGCTCCGCGCGCACGTCGAGCGCGTCCTGAGCGATCACTACGAGCTGGATTCGGAGATTGGGCGCGGTGGCATGGGCATCGTCTACCGTGCCAAAGACCGCCGCCTGAAGCGTACGGTCGCCATCAAGCTTCTGCCCCCCGAACTGGCGTTCCGGAGTGATATCAAGACGCGCTTCCTCCGCGAGGCGGAGACCGCCGCGCAGTTGAGCCATCCGAATATCGTTCCGATCTACACCGTCGACGAGACCGAGGGCCTGGTCTTCTTCGTCATGGCGTACGTCGACGGGGAGAACCTCGCAAAGCGCATATTCGAGCGCGGCGTCCTCCCCGTAGACGAAGTCCGGCGAATTCTCCGCGACGTAGCGGATGCGCTCGCGTACGCCCACGAACGCGGCGTCGTCCACCGCGATATCAAGCCCGACAACATCATCATCGCCGCCCAAACGGGCCGGCCGATGGTCACCGACTTCGGTATCGCGCGCGCCGTCAGCGATGGCGATTCGCGACTTACCGCGACCGGCATGGCGATCGGCACGCCGGCGTACATGTCGCCAGAGCAGGCCGCCGGCGAGCGCACGATCGACGGCCGGAGCGATCTCTACTCGTTAGGTATCGTTGCCTATCAGATGCTGGTCGGCGAGCCGCCCTTCGTGGCCGCAAGCACGCCGGCGATGCTGGTCAAGCACATCTCCGAGCGGCCCGTTCCAGTTCAGCAGCGACGCGCGGACATGCCCGAGGACCTCGGCCGCGCCGTGATGCTCCTCCTGGAGAAGGATCCGGCAAACCGCTTCCCATCGGCCTCCGCCCTCGTCGCGGCGCTCGATACTGGCAAGGTGCCAAGTATCGGAACGCGCGCGTCGGGAGCAACGAGCCCCGTCGACGGCTCGCAGGACGGCGGCTATGGATCGACCGCGCCGCGGGCCGACGCTCCGCGAACGAGTGGGGACGCCGCCTACGCTCCCGCGCCCTTCCACGAGGCCGAGATCTACGCGCCGACCGTCGAGGACATGGCGCGCTGGGAAGCTCCGGCGGTGCAGAAGTTTCGCCGGAAGCTCGCGCCGTATCTCTTCGTGAACGGCGTCATCGTCATCGCATCGCTCGTCGGGGATCGCGACTACTTCGGGCTCACCGTCATCTGGAGCATCTACATGGCGTTCAAGTACGCCAAGCTCTGGGCTGACGGCTACGACTGGCGCGACGTCTTCCGCCAGCCACGCGAACGCGAGCTCCTGGAAGTCGTCGACGACGGCGTGACGCGCGTTCGCGCGATCTTCGACAGCAAGCAACGGAACCGGCTGAGAGAGGAGAAGCGCGCGAGAAAGCTCGCGCGTCGTACTGGCCGGGCCTCGCTCGACCGGTCGCTCTCCGCGAGCTCCGCCACCGGGGCACGCGTCGGCGCGAGTGTCACGCGTGGCAGTGGACGCAATGCTGACCTCATCGGCCAGGCGGCGCGCGATCGTGATGAAATTTCACGCATACTCGAGACGCTGCCTCCCGCCGAGCGCGGACGGTTGTCCGACGTCCTCCGCTCGTCGATGGCGTTGTACGAGAAGGTCGAGGCGCTCGCGCTCTCGCTGTCTTCGATCGAGCGCAGCTTGGCCCCCGGCGCCAAGGAGTCGGTCGAGGCCGAGATCGCGCGACTGGAGAATGCCGCCAACCCGCTCGAGGGCGCGGCGAGCGACGAGCGGGTCAGGCGGCTCGCGCAGTTGCGCCGCCAGCGCCGCGCGATGGCGGATCTGACCAAGCGGCGCGACGACGTGGCGGAAAAGTTGGAGACCTGCGCCCTGGCATTGCAGAACATGCGCCTCGACATGGTTCGTTTGCGCGCGGGCGCACAGACGCACGAGAACGTCACTACGCTTGCGGTGAATGCCATGTCGCTCGCCGACAGCGTCGACAGTGCCCTCTACGTCGCCGACGAGATGGGACGGATCGGGCGCCGCACCAGCGCGCGCTCGCCCGCTGGACCGTAGGAAGACCGCGCCTAACGGCGGTCTCGGGTATTCCGCATCGTGACCGATTATCTGCACGACCGCGTCGTCGCCGCGGTGGGCGACCAATATCTGATCGAAGCAGAGATCGGGCGCGGCGGCATGGCCGCGGTCTTTCGAGCGCTCGATCTGCGACTCCATCGACACGTCGCGATCAAGGCGCTCCCGCCGGAGCTCGCCTTCAACAACGACGTCCGCACGCGATTCCTGCGTGAGGCGCAAACCGCGGCGCAGCTCAGTCACCCGAACATCGTGCCGATCTACACGGTGGACGAGCGCGGCGGCATCGTCTACTTCGTGATGGCGCTGGTCGAGGGCGAAAGTCTCGCCGCGCGCCTCTCGCGCCAACCGCGACTCTCCGTGGACGCCGTGCGCCGCATTCTCGCCGAGGTGGCGGACGCGCTCGACTACGCCCACGCCTGCAGCGTCGTCCACCGCGACATCAAGCCGGACAACATTCTGATCGATCGCACGACCGGTCGCGCCGTCGTGACCGACTTCGGCATCGCGCGCGCCGCGGTGGGCGATGCGCGCCTAACGTTGACGGGCGTCGCCGTCGGGACACCCGCCTACATGTCGCCCGAGCAGGCAATGGGTGAACGTGACGTCGACGGCCGCAGCGACCAGTACGCGCTCGGCGTCGTCGGATATCAGATGCTCGTTGGGCAAACGCCCTTCAAGGCCGCGAACACGCCGGCGATGCTCATGAAGCATCTGTCCGAAATTCCGCGACCCGTGCGCGAGAGCCGCCCTGATGTTCCGGCGCCGCTCGCCGCGACGATCGACCGCGCGTTGTCGAAGAAGCCCGAGGACCGATGGCCGAGCGCCGGTGCCTTTCGGGACGCCTTGACGACCGCCGCCGCGGGCGTCCCGACCCCAACCCCGCTGGCCCCCGCGCCACCTCCCGCGCCAAGTACGCCTAACGGCGACGGACGGCTGCCGGCGCTCCGGCCGGGGGAGGCACTCCGGCGGGCAAGGAATCTCGGTGACGACGTATTGCCCGCCTTGCCGCAGTTGCCCGGCGCACCGCTCGGCATCGGGACCGGCATGACGCGCCGCGAGTGGAAAGAGTGGACTCGCCAGCAGCGACGACTGGCGCGCGACATGGCCCGCGGAGCGATCATGTCGGCCGGCGAAGTTCGCGATGTCAGCGCGGCGCGGTGGTACGACATCGAGCGGCGCGTGCTGCGATTCCGCCGGCGGTTGGTGCAGACGGTCGTTCTGGTTCCCACGCTCTTCCTGATCAACGTCGCGACGCGCGGCGTTCCGTGGTTCGTCTTCCCATCGGCCTTCCTGCTCCTCTCGCTGTTGACGAGCGCTGGCAACCTGTGGGCGGATGGCGTCAGCCCCGTCGCGGCGCTGCGCGCGGGATGGCGCGAGCGGATCCGCGAGGCGCTGGGCCTGCCGGGTGCGCCCGCGAGCCCTCCCGCTCCCGCATCCCCAATGCTTCCGCCACCGGATGCGGCGGCGGCGCTGGTGCCGCCGGAGGTGCTCGATGGCGCGCACGGTGGCGTGGTGCGACGCGCCGTCGCCGACGGCGCGCAGATCCGCGACATCATTAGCAAGTTGTCACAGGTCGAGCGCGAGATGCTGCCCGATGTGTCGCCGACGATCGATGGCCTCGTCGATCGTGTCGCTTCGCTGGCGATCACGCTCCAGCGCCTGGACGCCGACGTCAGCGGGACGTCGCTCGGCGCTCTCGACGAACGCATCGCCCTCGCCGAGCGCGACACCCGCGACGCCGAGAACGACCGGCGGCTCGCTTTGCTGCGTCGCCAGCGAACGACGCTCCACGATTTGCTCGAACGGCGCCGTACCTTGCTCGATCAGATGGAGAGTGCCGGCCTCACCTTGCAGAATCTCAAGCTCGATCTCCTCAAGCTCCGCTCGGCGGGCGTCGGCTCCGCGATCGAGGACGTGACGAGCGCCACGCGCGAGGCGCGCGCTCTCTCGCGCGACATCGAGCACCTGCTCGATGCGGCGGACGACGTTCGCAAGCTGTGATCGGCCGAGTCGCGCTCCTCGGCGTCGCCGCGCTCCTCGTCGCCTGCACCGGCTCCGATCGCGCGCATCCCGAAGGTGCGCCGGCGCCCGAGGGCACCGCGACGCCGCGGCCCGATAGCCTCGTCACACGTCCGGACACCGTCGTCGTCCCGGATTCGATTCGACGACCCCCGACGCCGCTCGTCCCCACGCCCGATCCGGTGCGCGGTCTCTACGTCAATCGCTGGGCGGCAATCGGCGAGCGCATGTGGCAGCTGATCGATGTCGCCGAGCAGACCGAGGTGAACGCACTCGTCATCGACGTCAAGGACGACCGCGGTTTAGTACTCTATCATTCGCAGGTGCCGCTCGCGAAGGAAATCGGCGCCGACACCACACGGCCCATGTCCTGGCGTCGCCTGCGCGCGGTGCTCGACACCATGCGCGCGCACGACATCTACCCGATCGCGCGCATCGTCGTCGCGAAGGATCCGCTGCTCGCCGAGGCTAAACCCGAGTGGTCGATCAAGCGGAAGCGCGACAGTCTGCCCTGGCTCGACAAGAATCATCATCCGTGGCTCGATCCCACCCATCCCGAGGTGTGGAAGTACGCCGGCGACCTCGCCGCCGAAGCGGTGCGTCTCGGCTTCAGCGAAGTGCAGTTCGACTACGTCCGATTCCCCGACGAGGATCGACTGATTCGGGAAGCGGTGTTTCCACTCATGAACGGCCGCGTTCGCGCACAGGTCATCCACGATCAGCTCAGCTATCTCCGGACGCAAATCAAACCGCTCGGCGTGCCGATGACGATCGACGTGTTTGGCCTGAGCGCGACGGACACCACCGACATGGGCATCGGCCAGAAGTGGGAGCTCTTTGTCGATCAGGCGGACGTCGTACTGCCGATGGACTACCCATCGCACTTTGCGCCGGGCACCTTCGGGCTCGCCAATCCAAACGCCCATCCCTACGCGACGCTAGATCACGCACTGCGCGACGCCAAGCGTCGCAGCGCCGGCATCCCGAACGCCGCGCGCATCGTGCCCTGGTATCAGGACTTCACGTTAGGCCCGCCGCGCTACGGTCCGACACACGTGCAGGCGCAGATGCGCGCTGGTCACGACAACGGCATCGACAGCTGGATGCTCTGGAACCCGGGCAGCCGATACTCCGTCGACGCGTTAGGCGTGGAAGAGGCACTGGACGACACAACTGCGCAACTGAAGCGATCGCGGGACTGACACGGCCCGCGCATCGGAAACGACGGCGCAACCGAGGCGGCGGCGCGTGGTACGCCATTGCGTCAGTCGCATTCACTCAGTTGCGCAGTCGCGCCACTCGCGCCTCTACCGAATCAGGAGTTCACTGATCGCGTCGCCGACGCTCGCCGGCGCGCACTCTGGCAGGAAATGGCTGGCACTCTGCACCACCTCGAGCGTGGCTCCCTGAATCGCCGACTGCAGGCGCCGAGCGATGTCCGGCGACAGAAAGGGGTCGTGACGCCCCCAGATGATCGCGGTTGGCGCCACGATCTCCTTCAATCGCTGCGCGACCGCGATCGTGTCCGCGCTATCGAGAGCAAGCAGATGCTCCATGAACGCATCGCGTCCGTCGGCGCTCGCGAAAGGGCGTACGTACAGCTCGATCGACCGAAGGCCGCGATCGTGGTCGAGATATCCACGCTGCAAATCGCTGCGAAGCGCAGAAAGCAGCAAAGTGGCCGGAAGATGTCTCGTGAGTGGCATCATGGCACGAGCAATTCTCACATCGCGCCTGGGCCATTCGCCGAAAGCCACCGAGTCGACCAGACAGAGACGCGAGATGCGCTGCGGATGCCGAACGGCCATCCACTGGGCGATGCCGCCACCGATATCGTGGCCGACGACGCAGGCGTAATTGATCCCGAGTAGGTCGAACAGTTCGATCACGCGGTCAGCGTGCGCTCGGATGCCAACGGGCCGGCCGAGGGGGCGATCACTCCGACCAAAGCCGAGCAAGTCCAGGACGACGACGCGATGGCCCGCTGGAACAAGCGGCACCACGTCGTTCCACAGATGTCCCGACGTGGGAAACCCGTGGAGGAACACCACGGGCTCGCCGGCCCCGCGCGTGCCCGCCGCATAGTAGTACAGCCGAACACCGTTCAGGTCGACGAACTCGCCGCGCATTGCGGCCAATCTTACCACAAAAGAAGACGGGCTGCCGATATCGGCAGCCCGCCTGTGGTTGAAATGAGTGACGCCGCCTCAGCCTTGTGGTCGGCGATTCCCCATCTGCGCGCGCATGTCTTCGACGTTCTTCTCGAAGACCTTCTTCTGATCGTCGGTCAGAATCGCCTTGAACTCATCGCGCTGCTTCTCCATCAGCTCCATGCGCTTCTGACGCATCTCCTGCTGATCGCCGCCACCGTTGCGGAGGGCTTGCATCTGCTCACGGTACTTGGCCGTGACCGAATCGGCCTTCGCTTGCTGCGCCGGTGTCAACGTGATGTCCTTGAACAGCATCGCCGCCATGTTCGGGCGGTTGCCGCGACTCTGCTGCTGCGGGTCCTGCGCATGAGCGACCGCCGTCACACCAAAGAACATCGCTGCCGCCAACATCGCCAACCTGACTGTCTTCATGGTTTCCTCGTGGGGAAAGGTGGATCACAACCGCGCGTTTGGCTGGCGATTACCAGCCGAGAGGGTGCGCTGAGCCCACGCGTCGGCAAGAATCTGGGGTCAACGGAGCATGTGGCCCCTAGCGCATGGTTCGAAAACTGCTATGCTTACCCGCCCTCAGCAGGGCGGTTTCCTCGTTCTGCGACGCCGTAGTACCGGACACTCGAGCTTCTCGCGAGCGCCCCAGTGACTTTGCCGCCGCCGAGCAGTATGGCCGCACCTCCGATGTTGCCCCTCTCGGTACCGGCCGTCCTCGCGCCGGTCCGCTTTCCGCTGAGCTGGCTTCTAGAGCACGCAGCGGCCCCGATTCGCTACCGGGCGATGACAGAGGTTGCGCGTCTTCCCTCTCAATCGGCCGACCGGTTGTCGTTCCTTCCTTTTACGCATCGACCCGCGCTGATGTTGGCCATGTTGCAGGCTTCGGATGGCACCTGGAGCCACAGCATGCTGACGATTCCGTCGCTGCGCGCGGACCACTTCGAGGGTGTCGGTACGATCAGCGCCGTGCGAAGACTGCTCGAGTACGGCTGGGACAAGGACACGCCGCCTCTCCTACTTGCCCGCCGCGTTCTGTTCCGACTGCTGGCGGAAGACCAAGACCCCGAGTGGCTGTTCGAGCTCGGCGCGAAGGGACCAAACGACGAGGACGTCGCGAGACGCGGCCGCGGGATCCTGCGCGAGGCCGCCGCGGCGGCGCTCGCGCAAGCGGGATACGAGGGCGATCCGCGACTGCGCGGCGCGGCGAAGCGAATCATCGAGCGCATCGCCGCGTACTTGCGATCGCCGCTAGCGCAAAAGCCATTCGTGCGTGTCGGCAATCAACATGTGCTCGCGCCGGAAGCCACGCCGCCATCGATGTTCGCATTGCTGATGCTCGCCTACATGCCGCTGTTCCGCACCGAGCACCACGATGCGATGGACCGATTGTACCAGCATCTCTCGCAGGCGCTGCCTCGCCAGGAACCGGTGCAGCTCTGCGGAACGAAAGTCGTCTCGCAGCCGCATCTGGTGCTTGGCGATTCGCTGCCGAATCGGAATGTCGCCGACGCGGACGTGCCCTTTGCGATGATGTGGCTCGAGCTCGTGGCGCGCCTCGGTTTTCTGCGCCGCAACGAAAACTGGTCGAAGCTCTTCGATCGTTTTCTCGACGATCGCGATCAGGATGGCGTGTGGCACCCGCACAAGGGAATGAGCGTCGCGCGCTCGGCGAATCCGCTCGTGTGGCCGATGCACCCGCTCGAGGAGAGTCTGTCCGGAGACGAGCGGTGGACCGACGTCACCTTCCGTCTCGGTCTCATCGCGCGTGTGATCGGACGCACGATCGAGATCACCTAACGACAAACGAGCGGATCGGGCGGGCGGCACGGGTGCGGGGCCAGCTGGAGCCGGTGGCGATGTTTCCGGCCGCCGTACGCGGAGTTCGCGCGACGATGGTCACTCTCGCCGGAGGCACGCGACTGCGCGTCGTCGAGAGCGGGGCGCCGGCTGGTGCGCCCGTGCTCATGATCCACGGATGGGGCGCGTCCGTCTACACGTTTCGTTATGCGCTCGAGGCGCTCGCGCGGGCGGGGAGGCGCGCGCTGGCGTGCGATCTCCGCGGCCATGGTCTCTCCGACAAGCCCATTGGCCGCGAGGCATATTCGACGTCGGCACTCCTCGACGACGTGCGCGGCGTACTGGACGCGCTCGATGTCGAGCGCGCAGACCTGGTCGGCCACTCACTCGGTGGCGGCATCTCGTTGCGGTTCGCGGTCGCGCATCCCGAGCGTGTTCGGCGGCTTGTTCTCGCCGCGCCGGTTGGCCTAACGAGGCCGCGCTTTCGGGAGATCGCGCATCTTCTGACACCTGGCTTCACGAATCACTTCGCGCGGTATTTGCCTCCGCGATGGCTCACCATGCTTCTCTTGCGCGCCGCGTACGCCGATCCGCGACGCCTATCGGAACGTTCGGTGGACGAGTATTGGGCGCCGTCGCAGTTCCCCGAGTACTACATGGCCGTGCGTTCGCTCCTCGACAGGTTCACGTGGGAGCCGCTGACCCCGAGCGAGCTTGCAACGATCCGGGCGCGAACGCTGGTGATCCTCGGCAGCGAGGATCGTCTGATTCGTGGCGCGGAGGAGGGAGCGAGGCGGATTCCCAACGCCGTCACCTTCTCGCTCGAGGGAGCGGGGCACCTCGGCATCGAGGAGTGCGCGAACGAATTCAACGATGAGCTGGTTCCCTTCCTGAGCGATGAGAGATCTCCGTAGCGCCAATTACCGCAATAGGTTAGATTCACAGGTCGTCTTGTCGGGGCGTCGCTGCGCCCCGTGTGTGTGAGACGCGACGGTCCCAGGGGACAGCGTGCTCCCGGGTGTGCGGCCCCGTCGCGCTGAGAGTTGGGAGTCAATGGCAACAGCGACAATCGAAGCAGAATCGATGGAGTCTGGCGCTGGGTTCGACGCGCTTGGACTCAGCGACGAGGTACTCAGAGCGGTTCGCGACGCTGGCTACATCCAGCCGACGCCCATCCAGCAGCAAGCCGTTCCGCTCATTCTCAAGGGTCGGGACGTCATGGGCCTCGCCCAGACGGGTACCGGCAAGACGGCGGCGTTCACGCTGCCGATCATCGAGCGCCTCTCCGGCGGACCGCGACGGACGCGCGTGCTCATCCTCACGCCGACGCGGGAGCTGTGCGTTCAGGTCGAGGGCAGCTTCAAGAAGTACGCTCGGTATGCACCACTCGCGGTGGCGTCGGTGTATGGTGGGGTTCCGCTCGAGCCGCAGGAGAGGCAGCTTCGCGCCGGCGTCGATGTCGTCGTGGCGACCCCGGGGCGATTGATCGATCACCTCGAACGACAGAACGTGGCGTTCGACGATCTCGAGGTGCTCGTGCTCGACGAAGCGGATCGCATGCTCGACATGGGCTTCGCGCCACAGATCAGCCGCGTCGTGAGCAACGTGCCGCCGTACCGGCAAACGCTGTTGTTCAGCGCGACGATGCCGCCCGAGGTCGAGGCACTCGCCCGCAGGTACCTGCGAAAGCCGGTCGTCGTGCAGGTCGGCCGCCGCTCGGCGGCCGCGAACACGGTGACGCACTACGTCTATCCAGTGCCGCGCGATCGCAAGAGCGCGCTGCTCGCCGACCTTCTGAAGCGCGAGGGCATGGAGTCGGTGCTCGTCTTCACACGCACCAAGCACGGCGCCGATCGCGTCGTTAGGCATCTGGAGCACGACGGCATCCCCGCCGCGGCGATGCACGCCGACAAGACGCAGCCGCAGCGAACGCGCGCGCTCGATGACTTCAAGGCCGGGCGGGTGCGCGTCCTCGTCGCGACCGACATCGCGCAGCGCGGCCTCGATATCTCCGGGATCACGCACGTCATCAACTACGACGTGCCTCAGCAAGCGGAGGACTACGTGCATCGCATCGGCCGCACCGGCCGCGCGGCGAGCGAAGGGGACGCGTTCACCTTCATGGCGCCCGACGAGATCGCGATGGTACGTACGATCGAGCGCGTGATCGGCCAGGAGATCCCGCGTATCTCCGTCCCCGGCTTCGATTTTGGAACGAGCGCGGCTGACTGATCCGCAGCACCAATTACCGGCGGACGCGCGGGATTCGCTCAGGGCACCACGAGGAGCCCGACGTCTCCGTTGAAGCTGTCGCGACGCGTGGGCAGACCCGGCGGCGCGAGCCATGGACCGCCGTCGAGTCGCAGATTGATCTCGTGAACACCGGTGGTCACCGGGAGTGTGATGTCCCACATGTCCCGTCCACGGCGCATCAGTAGGAGCGGCGCCCAGTCGCTGAAATCGCCCATCACCTCGACCGTCTCGACGCCGCCAACGCGGACCGTGATTTTCTGCGTGCCCGTCGCGAGCGGTCGCACCTCGAAATCCCGCACGGCGGCGAGTGTTCGCGGAGCCACCGGCACGGTCGTGCGTGGGATAGAGCTGGTCGACAGCATCATCCCGAAGTTCGCAAAATTGCGAGCGGGTAGTCCGCGCGACGGATTCGCGGGAACTCGACCACCGCCGATGACCGCGGCGACGCGGTTGGTGATCCACAGGACTGCCGTCCCCGCTGCCCACCGACGTGAATCGGGGGTGACATCGTACGAGTCGCCGAAGCGATACCCGGCCTGGCCGGTGAGCTCGAGAAAGCCGTACGTCCAGTTCACCGAGCCTTCGACGTCGCTGAACCGCGACTGTCGCCGGCAATCAGTCGCGGAGCTCGCCGTCGAGGAGCTGGAAAGCGATGATTCGCCGGTGCTCGAGAGCGACAGCGGATCATTGTGCGTCCCGCAAGATTGGGTGGTGCCTGACGAGTCGCGCGTCGCCGCGACTTTCGTGAAGAAGAAACTCGTATACGTGCCGCTGAGCATCGCGTTGCCGAGTCGGGTCCAAGCGCCACCGCCGGTGACGTCCACGGCGGAGACGACGGCGATGCGCCACGGACGCGCGACACCACCACCGACCCAAATGCCGCTGTTCTGCGAGAACAGCATGTGCAAGCGCGCCTGCGCGTCGACCTGATCGTTCTCGAGCGATTGATCGAAGAACGCGCGGCTCGCGTTGCCGATCACCTCGGCGCGCAGGTGATTGTACACGGGCGAGAGCAGGCTGCCTGAAATCGTACCGTCCGCGATCTGCCACTGCTGACCGGTGAGCCACGCGGAGCCTTTCGCGGTGAGCGCGAAGTACGGCAAGTCGACGCGAATGCCGGGCGAAACGCTGAACGCGCTGGCGGGCAGTTCGCCTTCTTGCTGAGTCATCACCGAGCCGGCTTCTACCTTCGACGCGATCTGCGCCAGCGCTCCATTCGGAGCGAGCAGCACGAACGTGAGCGCGGCGATGGTGGCCTTCAGCTCGGTCATGAACCTACGAGCTCGGGTTATCCGGCTCCTGTGACGCTGGTAGCTTGCTTCCGGGCGCCACATGGACCGGGACTTCGCGCATGCGTTGCTGCAGCGCGGTTCCCGGATTCTGCCCAGAAATAATGTCTTGTTCGACGTTCTTCCACAACCCGTAAAAGTCGCCGTCGGCCGCGCCGCGTTGCCACAGCTGCATGATGGCTGAGGAGGCTTCCTGTACGGGGACGCCGCGCTGAATGAGGTCGGTGAGCACGACGAGCGCGCGCGTGAACGGCTTGCCCGTTCGTTCGCCGCGGAACTTTGCGAGCGCCTCGAGCGGGACTCCCGCCTGTAGCGCCGATACCGCCGCCATCCACTCGGATTCGTTCAGCGTCGAACCAAGCGCGACACGAACATCCAGCTCGCCATGGAACTGCGAGCGGACCGCGGCGATGATCCGCTTGACGTCAGCGTGCTTCGCCGAGCCCTCGAGGGCCTTGAGCAGCAGCGGTCGCGTCGGCACGCCGGCGACGCGCGCCGAGTCGATGATGATCTCGACCGTAAAACGCGTCTGTGAATCGAGACGCGAGAGCGGGTCGGGATCCTGTGCGACGAGCGCGAGCGGATGCAGCGCACCCAGCAACACGGTTGCGGCGCACATGACAACACGAGAACCTCTCGAGCTCACCAGCGTCACGACGCGGATCCTCCAACGAGGACGACCGAATTTGGCGCACCGAGACCGTCCTCGGGAGCCAGTGGAGCCGTCGGATCGGCGACCCACTGGGTGGTGCCATTCGCGCCGTTTACCACGAACGCATATACATGCCGACCCGGGCGGAGCGGAATCGCAACGCTCCACGTTCCACCCGTCGGCGTGCGCGTCATCGGTGTCGCTTGTGCGTCCCAGTTGTTGAAGTCGCCGACGACAGCGACGGTGGACGCATGGGGTGCGACGAGAACGAACTTGATGACGGTATCATGCACAGAGGCGAGCGGGGGCCGTGGTGCAGCAACGGTGTCAGACCGTCCGGTCGGTGTGTGACCGCCCCGATCGATAGAGAAATGTCCAAGAAAGGCGCCGATGCCGATGAGTCCCGCCGCGAGGGCGCCGCCAACGAGCGGCGACAGCGGCAGAGCACGCGGCTCGACGAACCAGCGCCAGCGCTGTGGGCGCGCGGTTGGTCGGGCCTCGAGCCGAACACGCGCCATCACCCGCTCGACCGCCATCGCATCGACGGCGACCGGGCGCTTTGCCTCGCGCGCCATCCACTCGACGTATGGATCCAGCTCTGGATCAGTCATCCCGAATGCGCTCCCACCGCTCGCGCAGCTTATCGCACGCGCGCTTGACCCGCATTTTGAGGGCGGAGACGCCGGCGCCGGTGAGCGCCGCCATCTCCTCGTAGCTCAACTCTTCGACGTACTTCAACAAAAAAGCTTCACGCAACAGCGGGTCCAACTCGTTTAGTACTCGCTGAACGAACTCCTCGTCTTCACCAGTCCACGCCGGCGTCTTGTCTGGCGCATTCAGCAGCAACGCTTCCTCACGCACGAACACGCGCTCGCGGTGCGACCGCCGAGCAGCGATACTCCGGCACTGATTGACGAGGATCCGGTACAACCACGCGCTGAACCGATCTCGCTCCTGATACCGACCCAGCGCTCGATATGCGCGAAGGAAGGTCGACTGTAAAGCATCCTCCGCATCGTCGCGGTTGCCCAGCATGCGGATCGCAAAGCGCGCGCATCGATCGTAGTACCGATCGACGAGCTTCGCGTACGCATCAACGTCGCCAGACAGCACGCGCTGCACGTCGGCGGCATCGTCGCTCATGTCCTTTGCTATAACCCACCCCCTCGGCGGGTAAGTCACATCACGCGTTTACTCTAGTAAACGAGTCTTCGAGAGGAGCACACTCCGGGTTGACGGTGATCAGGCTCCTGACCTCGACTCACCGCAAATTGTGCCGCGTTCGCGTTTGGGGCTAGCGGCTTCCGCGCGGCGCCTCCGATTCAGTACCTGAGGCGACCGAGACGTGATACGAAGAGCGTCTCGGCAAATCGGCCACGTCGCACAATGAGGCTGAGGTTGGCCGCCCCGATCCCCAATCCGCGCGCGTCGTAGGCCATGGAGTCCCGGGTTGTCGTGAGCCGCACACCGTAGCCCTGGCGAAGATCGCGGCGCAGGAGGAGCACGCTATCGACGCGCGCGGCAACGGTTGCCGCCGACGTATCGATGAAGACAGCGACGGGCGCGCGCCGATAGATCGCCGTGTGTCGCGACGTCAGAAACACGGCCGCCGCTTCGGTGGCAGCCGCGCGTACCGCGGCATGATCGGCGGCGGCACCAATGCGCGGAATGGCAAGCCCGAGCAGTATTCCTGTCAGGAAAAGAACGACTACTATTTCCGCCAGCGTGAACGCGCTCCGGTGCGTAGGATGGTGGTCAGCCGCGCCCGGTAGCTCTCGAGCGATCCGCGCCGGACGTCCTGCGATCATGCTTCACGTTACGCACCTTGCCGCGCTCGATAGCACCCGCCGGACGCGACCAGAACCATTCCGGCGCGAACACACCCATCGAAGACATCCCCCCCCGGCCCCCCACCATGCGACCGCTCTGTGTGCTGCTCGCGACGCTCTTCCTCGCGTCCTGTCGCGACCCACGCGCCGAGGCGAATATCGCCGAGGCCATGATTCAAGTCGGAACGGAAATGAGCGCCCTGCGGCAGGACTACGCGGTACTGCAAGGCCAGGTCGATTCGCTTCGCGGTGTCGTCGCGCGACAAGACACCGTCCTGGCGCGCCTCGTGTCGATCGCCAACACAGCGCAGCCGACGCGATGAAGGTCAATGGCCGCGGTACGCTTGCCACCGACGCATCGGGCCTCTAGTGTCGTCAACCTCACCTCCAACGGGAATCAGAATGGTCAATCTCCGGCGATGGCGCAGCCTCGTGCTCGTGGCGGGCGCCACGGCGGTCGCGCCACGCATCGCTCCGCTCTACGCACAGCAGCCGAACGACGCCGAATACACGGCGAAAATTCGCGAGCTCACACCAACGGATCCGAAGTGGAAGTTCACGACGGAGCTCGTCGACCATCTCCCGGCGTCGTCGACGGTGCCGACGCCGCTCAAGGTCCTCGGCTACGTACCCGGAACGATCGGAAGGCTCTCGCGCACGGAAGATCTCAACAAGTACTTCCGAGCCGTGGCCGCGGCATCGCCTCGCGTGAAAGTGTTCTCGCTCGGAATGAGCGAGGAAGGGCGCGAGATGATCATCGCGGCAGTCGCCGACGAGAATACGATCAAGCGCCTGGACGACTATCGAGCCATGGCGGCGCGACTCGCCGATCCACGTGGTGTCTCCGACGCGCAGCGCGCACGGCTGATCCACGACGCGAAGCCGTTGTACTGGCTGACGGGGACCATTCACGCGCCGGAGACGGGCAGTCCGGAGATGCTGATGGAGCTGCTCTACCGGCTCGCCGTGGAGGAGACGCCGTTCGTTCAGAAGATTCGAAACAACGTGATCACGCTGATCACGCCGGCCACGGAAGTCGACGGCCGCAATCGCATCGTCGACATCATCGATGAAGAGAAGCAGCTCAAGCTCGGCCGCGGCGGCATCCCGACGGTGTACTGGGGGAAGTACATCGCGCACGACAACAACCGCGACGGCTTGATGATGAGCCTCAAGCTCACCCAGCACGTGAACGAGGGCTTCCTCTACTGGCGGCCGACGATCATGCACGATCTGCACGAATCGGTGCCGTTTCTCTATACGAGCACCGGAACGGGTCCGTACAACGATGAATTCGACCCGATCACCGTTGGCGAGTGGCACACGCTCGCGTATCAGGAGATCAACGAGCTGACGAAGCGCGGGCTCCCGGGCGTGTGGACGCACAACTTCTACGACGGGTGGGCGCCTAACTACATGCTCGGCATCGCGCAGTTCCGCAACTCGATGGGAAAGTTTTACGAGACCTACACGTCGGGCGGCGCGGACTGCCAGATCGTGAAGCTGCCGGGATCGGCGACGTCGAAGGAGTGGTACCGCCCGAATCCTCCGGTCAACGGCGTCAAGTGGTGCATTCGCAGCAACATCAACTATCAACAATCTGGAATCCTCGTTGCGCTCAAGTTCGTCGCCGACAATCGCGAGACATTCGTCGAGAACTTCGCGCTGAAGGCGACGCGCATGGTGGAGCGCGGGAAAACATCGGCGCCATACGCGTTCGTGATTCCTCATGATCAGCGTCATGCCGCCGAGGCGGCCGATCTTGTCGATTACTTCCGCAAGGTCGGGAGCGAAGTGCACGTCGCGACGGCCGCGTTCACGACGCGCGACATGCCGGCGGTGATCGAGCGCGGCCTCGTTGCCGCCGCCGCTGGTCCGGCGGCGGCTGGCGGGCGCGGTGGACGCGGAGGCCGAGGCAACGACTCGAGCACGGCGGCCACCGACAGCACGCGCGCGGGACGGAGCGTGAACGTTACCGCGGGCGACTGGATCGTTCGCATGGATCAGCCATACACGGCGCTCATTCGCACGGTGCTCGCGGTCCAGAAGTTCCGCCCCGATGACCCGTCGCCTTACGACGACACGGGCTGGTCGCTCGACCAGCTGCGTCACGTGACGGTGTACACGATTGCTGATTCGAGTGTCCTCACCAAGCCGATGACGCTGTTGAAGGAAGATGCGCACGTGAATGGCGTCGTTGCCGGCAATGGCGGAACGCTCATCGTGCAGCATACCGGCGACTGGCGATCGGCCGTGCTGCCATGGAAGGTCGGAAGCACCAAGCTCACCGTTGCCGACAGCGCATTCGCCGTGTCGGGGACGACCTATCCAGCGGGCACATACATCGCCGACAATGGCGCGTCGGTGCGTGATGCGCTGACGCAGCTCGGAATGAAAGCAACCGCGGTGAGCTCGGCGCCAACCGTACGGTCGCACGTCGTGCAACTGCCGCGCGTCGCGTTCATCCACACGTGGATCGAGACGCAGAACGAGGGCTGGGTGCGCCACGCGCTGGAAGAGATGGGAGTGCCCTTCACGTACATGTCGACGCAGCGTCTGAAAGAGCCAGGGCTGCTCGACCGCTTCGACGTCGTGCTCTTCCCACATGTGAGTGGTCCGACGACCGGCATGGTGAATGGCAAGCCGATGGTCGGCCCCGCGGTGCCGTGGAAGACAAGCGCGGTGACTCCGAGCCTCGGCAAGATCGATTCGACGGACGACATTCGCCCTGAGCTCGGTCTCGATGGACTGTCGGCGCTGCGGCGGTTCGTCGAGCGCGGCGGTTTGCTGCTGGTCGAAGGGAACACGAGCCGCTTGCCAATCGACTTCGGTTTCACGCCGAGCGTGAGCGTCGCGGCGGCGCCAAGGCTGCTTGCCCGCGGCGCGATTTTCCGCGCCGAAGCAGCGACGCGCTCGAGCCCGATTCTCTATGGCTACGAGCCTGGCGCGATTCCTGTGTACTTCAACACTGCGCCGCTTCTCACGGTGGCATCGGGCCGCGGCGGCGGACCAGGCGGTGGGGGCGGCATATCAGAGGCGGACCAGGAGCGGTCGATGTCTGTTGCGCAGAACCGTCCCGATCCGTCGATCGCAAAGCAGACAGCGGCGATGCGGCCGCGCGTGATCTTGCGATTCGATCAGAACGTCGATTCACTGCTCGTTTCGGGATTGCTCGACAATGGCAGCGAGATGACCGGCAAGGCCGCGGTGGTGGACGCGCCGCTTGGGCGGGGGCACGTGGTATTGTTCGGCATCCGGCCGATGTGGCGCTACGAGACGCAGGGTAGCTACGCGATGGTGCTCAATGCGCTCGCCAACTGGAATGCACTCGACGTGAACGAGCGACCGCAGCGCGTGGCAACGGATGGTGGGGACGCGCAGAATCACAACTGAGACTCGCTTTCCGCGGGCCGTGAAAAACGATGATCACGATCGAATACTGTACGGTTTGAAACTACGAGCCACGCGCCGCCAGTTTGGCGGCGGAGATTCGTCAGGCACTTCCGCGCGAGGAGGTGAAGATGATTCCCTCGCGCGGCGGCAGGTTCGAGGTGCTGCGCGACGGTGTGGCGGTGTTCGAGAAATCGAAGCTCGGGCGGCACGCGAAGCCTGGCGAGGTGATTGAACTGCTTCGAAACGGCACGAATGGAGCAAAGGCGTAATTGCGCGGTCGCTACAGTTGCGCGGTTGGTCAGTCGCGCGTTACATCAGCCTGCGCGGTGGTTCAGTTGCGCTCCTGTTCGTTCAGGGTGACAGAGAATTCCAGCGCTACGGACAGGCAGCCCGAAACGCGGGAACGATGAAAGAAGTCAAGTGTAGCACTTGCATGCGGTTACGGGCTGGATTGCCGAGCGCTGTGCTGGCACTGGCCCTGCTCGACTGACGGTGGGCGCCGACGACCGGCACCGATCGGAGGAGTGATGAAGCAACTTGCGATGATTTTGGCTTTCTCGTGCGCGGCAGCGCTCGCCCCCGTTCGTGGCGCGCCCGCGCAGGCGCGCGGCGAGAAGAAGCCTCCAACTATTCCGGCAGAGAGTCGGCCGCCGGCCGGCATGTGCCGTATTTGGCTCGACGACGTTCCGGCCGGGCAGCAGCCCGCGCCGACCGATTGCGCGACGGCGGTGAAGAACAAGCCGCAGAACGGTCGCGTCATTTTTGGCGACGACTACGCAAAGAAGGGTGAGAAGGGCGACAAGAAGAAGGGTCCACCACCGTTCGTAAAGAGCTTCACGCAACCGCCGCCTCCGCCTCGGGTGCGTCGACCTTGAGTGAGACCAAGCGGATTACGAGGAAGCCCGCCCGACGTGAGTCGAGCGGGCTTCTCATTTGGGCGCCAACCTTGCACCTTCCGCGGCCGTGACGCGCTCGATTCACGATCGCTACGGGCTGCCGCCCAATCATGAAGCCTTCGTGCGGGCGGAGCCCGCGTCCGGTCGCGTCATCGTCATCGCGCCGACGCGTGCGGCCTGCGAGACGATCGAGCTCGCGTTGGGTCTTCACATCGAGACGTTTCTCGAGCGACACCAGGGCGCCCGCGTGCGCGAGCTGGCGCGCGGCGGCAAGGGGTTCGGCATCATCGCGGGAACGGGTACGGGTAAGACGCTCGCCATTCGGCCAATTGCCGAGGAGATCCTGCGCACGACGGAGCTCCGCGTCGGCGTCGTGAATCGCGAGCGCGAAGCAACGCCCGAGACGCCGACGTGGAACGTCATCATCGTGACGACGGGGATCGCGCGTCGATGGTTCGAGGATGGGGACATCCTAGCGAGCGACACGCTCATCGTCGACGAGATTCACCAGACGTCCGCCGAGCTGGAGCTGTGTCTCGCGCTCGGGAAGCGCGTCGGATGCCGATTTGTTTGGCTGTCGGCGACGGTCGACCCGACTTTTTATCGCGAGTATCTGAGCTCGGCGAATGTGCTCGAGGTCGTGGACTTCGACGAACGGAGAGCCGCCGCGGTACGCGTGATCGACAAGGAGCCGCTGGAGTTCCTCGACGATCGTTTTCTCCAGCAGATCGTTAGGCAGCAGCGCGGTGTGGCGATGTTCGTCCCGACACGCCGGGGCGTCGAGGCGGCCGCGGAGCACGTCGAGATGAACGCGCCGCGTGTGCATACTGCTTATTACCACGGCGGCGAGCCGATCCGCATTATCAGACCCTTTCTCGAAGGGGGCGAGAAGAAGCCGTACTTTCTCGCCATGACCGCGGCCGGTCAGAGCGCGCTCAACGTGCGCGGTCTCGACACCGTCGTGATCGACGACGTGCGATTCTTCAACGAGGTCGATCGTGGACGGAACGTGCTGACGCAGGAGCACCTCGGCGCGAACGAGATCTTGCAGATGGCGGGTCGGGTGCATGGGCGCGTCGAGGGCGGACGCGTGTTCATCCTCTCCGATCGCGACATCCAGTTCAGTCAATTGCGGCCGACGGCGCCGGAGTTTCAGTTGGGCGGCGACTCGGAGCGCGTCGCTATGACCTGCGCGGCGTTGGGCGTCCGCGCCGACGAGCTCGAGCTGCCCGTGCCGCTCGACAAGATCGCCTATCGCAAGGCACTCGCGCTGCTCGAGCGACGCGGCATCGTCGAGCGCGGCCGCCTCACCGCGTACGGTCGCAACGTGGAAGCGATGCCTGTCGAGCGGCCGTGGGCCGAGCTACTCGTTCTGGCGAGCGACTCGTTGATGCCCTTTCTGGCGGTAACGAGCGCCATCGAGTCGCTCCATCGCATGACGCGAGAGGAAAGAGATCTCACCGGCGTCGTCGTCCCCGGGAGCGATCATCTCACGGCGTACAATCTCTACGCGGAAGCGTTCGACAGCGCGGGGTACGTCGGAGAGGTGTACGGTCTGGAGCGTCACCTTTTCGACGAGCACGTGATCGACGAGTGGGCGACGCGCCGCGGCGTGCTGGTGAAAGCGATCGAGGATGCGGCGCTCGGAATGGCGAGCGTGTATCGCGCCGTGGGATTGCGGCTTCCCGCGACGCTGAAGCGCGCTGGCGACGCCGAGCTCCGGCAATTTCAGGAGCTGCTCGCGCAGTACATGCCCTTCGATCTCGTGATCGACGAAGAGACCTCGAGCGGTGACGAAGCTCGCGTCTCGAAGACGAGCGTCTGCGGGAGCTGGGGCGCGATCGGCGGGGAGATTCGCTACTTCGCGGACAAGCTGGGCATTCCTCGCGCTTCGATCGAGGGTACGCAGATCCCGATGGACCTGATCCGTCGTCATGCGCGCGCCGGCGAGCCGGAGCTGGTCTTCGAAGCGGAGCGCAAGCGCTCCCCGCTGTCGCTGCGACGACGTGTGGAGTATTTCGGCTTCAACCTCGGGCGTGACCTCGAGCCGATCGATGAATTCCCAGCCGATCTGCGGGAGAAATCGCGCCGGCTGCTCGCGGACGCGATGGCGCGGGGCGAGGCGCGTCACTCCGCGGTGAAGCGCAATCAGCCGGTGATCGACGCGATTCGCGAGACGTGGCGCCGCTCCGGCGGCAAAACGGCGAAGCTCGGCCTGCCGGAGCTAGCGGCGCTCTACGAGGCACGACTCGGCGATGTGAGCTCGATCTCCGACTTCAGACATGCGGATCTCGATCTGACGACGGAGCTCGCGGCACTCGTACCCGCGAACGTTCGCGCCACCTACGCGCGACTGCCGGATCACGTGCACGTGCGCGATCGCGACGTCGACATTCAGTATGACGTCGAAGAAGGAGACGCGAGCGAGGGCAATGTCGCCGTGGCGCGGCTGAGGTTACCGGAGAAGCTCGCCCGCACGTTGACGGAGTCGGAGCTCCCCGAGCTGGATCGTCCGCTGCGCTTCATCGTGACGCGTGGCGCGCGTGGCGCGGCGCGAGCCAAGACGCTCGAGGCACTGCAGGAGGAGCTCGATCGCCCGTTCACGGAGGACGAGCTCGAGGCGATGAATCGAGCGTGGGAGACGCGGCGCGAAGAGCGCCGCGAGCGAAAGCGTCGTGCTCGTCAGGCGCGCGGTGGGGGCGGGGGCGGGGGCGGGGAAGGCGACGGCGCGCGCGGTGGTCGCAGACGGCGACAGCGCCCCGGGCGGCGCGAGCGCGAGTCGCAGCGCCGAGAGGATGGAGGTGGGCCGCGAGGGGGGAAGCGACGCGATCCGCGTTCGCGTTAGGCGCTCGTTCCCGACGGCTCGACGTGTGCCTCGTAGCGCTCGGTGCGGTAATCGCGGAAGCCGCGGGCCCGATAGTTCGGTAGCGCGTGCGGCGAATCGAGCGTACAGGTGTGCAGCCACACACGCCGGGCGCCGAATCGCCATGCCTCTTCCACCGCTCGCGTGAGCAGCGCGCCGCCGAGGCCGCGGCCGATGAAGGAAGCGACGAGACCGAAGTATGCGATCTCCACGTTCTCGTCGTCGTTGCGCCGCAGCTCGAAGTAGCCGGCGCTTTCGCCGCCAACGAGCAGCTCCCAGATAGCAATCTCGGGCGACGCGAGGTGCGCGCGCAGCGTGCCATCGTCCCATCCGAGCCGGTCGCGCCAGTGCCATGGCCCGCCAACTGCCCGGTACAGCCGGCGGTAATCGGCAATCGAACATGGGTCGTGGCGCACGACGCGCGCGCCGGCCGGCAGCGGCGCCGCGGGTCGAAACGCCTCCCGTGTGTCGAGCTCCAGGTATGTGCGAACGACTTCCATCGCTTCGCCTCGTTAGGCCGCGATCGGCGTCAGGTCGAGACGGTAACGATGGTCGATCCGCTTGGCGTTTGTCGACGGTCGCGATGGTGGATCGCCGCGTCGACGAGAGCACGAACGAGCGGGGCCGGTGCGCCCGGCGCGGATTCCAACTGTGGCTGAAAGAGCGTCGCGATGAAGAAAGGATGGCCGAACAGTTCGACGACCCGAGCGTCGCCCTGATCGTTCTCGCCGACGACGTGCAACCCGGCGCGCTCGATCGCCTCTCGGTATGCCGGATTGAGTCCGTAGTTGCAATGATAACGTTCGACGACACGCCAGCGGCCGTAGATCGACGCCGTGCGACAGGTCGGGTCGAGGAAGACCGGCGCTGATTTGCCGACGAGCGAGCACGCCAGGGGCGCTATCACCGGCGTGGCCGCGTCCGGGTTCGATTCCGCGTGGTCCGCGTCGGGAAGACCGGCGACGTGCCGCGCGAATTCGAGGACGGCGTGCTGGAATCCGCCACAGACACCAAGGAAGGGAAGGCCGTTTTCGCGAGCGTAGCGCGCGGCCGCAAGTGCACCCTCGAGGCTCGCGTACGGACTCCCCGGCGCGAGCCAAATCGCGTCGAGCATCGCCAACTGCGCGTTCGCGTTCTTTACGAGAGAGGTCGTTGCAACCCAACTCCACTCGAGCGCGTGCTCGCGCAGCTCGCGAACGTGACCGAGTGCCTCGTCGATCGCGAGATGGGTGTACATCGTCGGGTCGTAGTCTCCGACAATGGCGAGACGCGCGGGAATCGGCATGTGGTGCTCCGGCCACCTGGATCGAGGGCCGTCGGCGCCGACGGTCGTTAGCGGGTGGCCTTTGGCTTCAATCTAAAGACGCTAACTCGGCAATGGCGCAACGGATGTGACGACGAGTTCAGTCGACGATCTCGCGGAGCTTCTGGCGGTGTCGCGCGGCCTTGGCGCGGTTGCCGCAAGTGGCCATGTCACACCAGCGGCGCCGTCCGTTTTTGGTGCCGTCGTAAAAGACACGGACGCAGCGCGCGTCGGCACAACGGCGTACGCGGGAGAGTTCGCCGAGTATCAACGCGTCGGCAGCGGATTCGACGATTGGAATCATCAATCCCGCGAATGCGTCGCCGACGGGGACGAAGGTGCGCGCATACGTGCCGTCGGCGCGCCGTTCGACGCGGCGTGTTCCGGCGCTGCGACCGAGCACGCGATTGATCTCGCCAAGGGCTTCGGAGCGAACTTGCTCGGCGACGGTCGCGCCGCTGCCCGACCCGCGCTCGGCCAGTGACCGCAATGCACCACGCACGCGACGCGCATCGACGAGCGCGGCTGCCGCACCGGAGGGCTGCTCACGCGCGCGACGCCGCATTCCCTGTCCGCGCTCACCGTCGACCAGCGACGCCGCCTCGAGCCACGACATCAACGTGTCGAAGTCTCGTAAGGCATCGATGGCGCGCACGGCGTCGCTATTGACGAAGTCGAGCCACAGGCGCTCACCGACGAAAACGAACAGTCGCTCGTGAGCGAGCGACGTCGAGAACGCGAGAGGCGAATCGAGAAGCGCAGTCGTAACGGTCATCGGCCGGGAAAGCATATCCCAGCGTTCAGGCGGTAGCAAGAAGCGCGAGCGGCGGTCGCGAGGAAGGTCGGAGCGCAAGTAAATTCGCGTTCTCATTTTCTGGAGTCGCGCTCATGTCTCACGTCGACGCGGCCGCGCTCGGCACGCTGCGGCTCGTAGGCATCGGATCGAAAAACCCGGTGAAGCTCGCGGCGGCGCGTGCTGTGATCGCGCGCGTGACTTCTTCGGCGCATGTCGAGGCGGTGAGCGTTCCCTCGACGGTGCGCGATCAACCGTTCGGCGACGATGAAACGATTCGTGGTGCCGTGGCGCGCGCGCGCGCCGCTCGTGAGGCGGTGCGCGGCGAATTGGGAATCGGTATCGAGGGCGGCGTCGTCGAAGCGTATGGAACGATGCGCACGTGCGCGTGGGCCGCGGTGGTCGACGCGTCGGGACGCGAGGGCGTTGGCGGATCGCTCGCGATGCCGCTCCCTGACTCCGTCGCGCGGCTCGTGCGCGACGGGCTCGAGCTCGGCGACGCGATGGATCGACTGACGGGAGAGCACGACACGAAGCGGCGGCAGGGCGCCGTTGGCGTGCTCACCGCCGGATTGGTGGACCGGCAGGCGGCGTACGAGGTGATTCTGACGTACGCACTCGCGCGCTTTCTCACCCCGGAATTCTGGTAGCTACGCCGCGGACGGTGACGCTGCCGGTTCGGCGGCCCCGGGCACGGCGAGCGCATCTTCGCGATACACGATCCAGCCCGTGGATTCCTCAACGACGAGCTCGACCTCGGTACCGAGAGGAATCGTTAGGTTCGGCACCTCATGGCCGGCGGGAAAATCCATCAGCACCGGCACGTCGAGATCCGAGACGAGGTCGAGAACGAAGTCTTCGAACTCGTCTTCTTCCGAGCGATCGAGCGAAAGCTGCCCGAAGACGATGCCTCGAACCTGAGAGAGCAGGCCGGCGGCGCGGAGATGAACCAGACGCTCGTCGACGACCGACATCGGATCGCGCGTCTCCTCGAGAAAGAGAATCGCGTCGCGCACGTCGATCTCGTAGGGCGTCCCAATGGACTGTTGCACGAGTGAGAGATTGCCGCCGACCAGCCGACCGATGGCGCGGCCCGTCTTCGCCGAGCGAGCCATGTCGCGGCCGATGCGAGTGGTCGGCCGAGGGGTGGTGAGCGCGGCGAGGAGAGATGCCATCGTCGGATCGCGTGCACTCGGAATCAGGTCGTCGACAGTCGGCCCGTGAAACACGCGCAGCTTGGCGCAGCGCATGAGCCAGAGATGCAGCGCGGTAATGTCCGAGTAGCCGACGAATGCTTTCGGATTCTGCTCGAAGACCTGCGGCTCGAGATACGGAATCATCCGCACCGCGCCGTAGCCGCCGGTGCCACCGATGACTGCCTTGACCCGCGGATCCAGCCACATGCCCATGAAGCTTTCCGCGCGTCGCTCGTCTTCGGCGCGTATGAAGCGGCGCAGCGTCGTGATCTCCGGATCGAGGAGAACCGTGTAGCCGGCGCGCTCGAGTGCCTTGACGCCGCGCGTGAGCCAACCGACGCGCGGGGAGTATGAAGGCGCAACGACTCCGATCGTGTCGCCTTTCGCGATGGGAGCTGGGCGAAGCAGGGGTTCGGGTGGATTTGGAGTAGGACCGACGAGAGCCGCCGGCGGAGCACCGGCCGGTGCTTCTTCGACGCTCTGCGGCTCTGTCGGATCGGGGGTCATTTCGCAGGCAAGATAACGGTGGAGAGCCCAGGGCGGCGAGCACTCTGGGCAGGTCGCTAAATTGCCAGGATGCCGCCATCGCCTCCCTCCCCGGACTCGTCCACGTACTTCCGCAAGGGATTCGGCCTCAAGGCCGAGGTTCAGGAAGACCTCGCCGCGTACGAGGGTGCGCTCGTAGATCGCATGAAGGCAAGCAATTACACCCTCACGGCGGGCGACGTCACGATCCGGCTGGCGCGCGAGTTCGGCTTCTGCTATGGCGTCGAGCGGGCGGTCGAGTATGCCTATCAGACGAGGCGCAAATTTCCCGATCGGCGGATCGTCCTGGTTGGCGAGATCATCCACAACCCCTATGTGAACGCGCGGCTCCGGGGGGCGGACATGGGGATCGAGATCCTCGAGAGGGGCGGGGGCACCGCGAAAACTTTCGATTTCACTTCGATTCGCCCCGAGGACGTGGTGATCCTTCCGGCGTTCGGTGTAACCATCGAGGACTTCGAGCAGCTTCGCGCGCTCGGTTGCATCCTCGTCGATACGACGTGCGGCTCGGTGTTGAATGTGTGGAAGCGCGTCGAGAGCTACGCGCGCGAAGGGTTCACGGCTCTGATTCATGGGAAGTACTATCACGAAGAGACTCGGGCGACCGCGTCGCAGGTGCGCAAACACGGGGAGGGGCACTACCTCATCGTGCGCGATATGAGCGAGACGCAGCTCGTGTGCGACTTCATTGAAGGCAGAATCGACGCGCCGACGGTCTCGTCGCATTTTGCGCCGCACGCGGTGTCACCTGGATTCGATCCGCTGATTCATCTACGAAAGATCGGCGTCGCGAATCAGACGACGATGCTGGCGCGCGAATCGTTGGCGATCGGGCAAGAGATCGGCGCCGCGATCGCACGCGCGCGCGGCGAAGCGGCGCGGGCCGAGGACTTTCGCACGTTCGATACGATTTGCAGCGCGACGCAGGAGCGGCAGGACGCGGTCATGGAGCTGCTGAGCGAACCACTGGACGCGATGATCGTGATCGGTGGGTTCAACTCGAGCAACACGATCTCGCTCGCCGCCCTGTGCGCGGAGCGCGTACCGACGTATCACGTCGAGTCCGCGTCGGCCATCGATCCGGAAAGCAGGTCGATTCACTTCCGCCGTCCAGGAATCAAGCACGCGGAGGCGGAGACGTCAGATTGGCTGCCCGCATCCGGCGCCGTTCGCGTCGGGCTGACCGCGGGCGCGAGCACGCCGAACAACAAGATCGGCGAGGCAATTGTGCGCATTCTCGCCACGCGCGGCCTGGATCCGGGGTGACATTGGCTGTCGGCGTGACGTGGGGGTAAGTTCGCGGCGTGGAGTTCTCGCACTACATCGCCCTTGGCGACTCGATGTCGATCGATCTCTACCCGGCGCTGGATGCTGGCGAGATCGACGTTGCCGTTGCGCTGGAACGTGACTCGATGGCGGGGCGCGTGGCGCGGCTCGGAGCGGCGTCACTCTTCTTTCAGAACGACGACGCGCGTTGGCCAGAGGAGATCGGTAACGACCTCGTGAGCCGACTGCCGGCGATCGCCTACGAGAACCTCGCCGCCGACGGCGCGACGATCGGAGACGTGTTCGGCGAGCAACTGCCGCAGCTGGGGCAGAGCGAGGAGCCAACGCTCCTCACCCTAACGATTGGAGCGACGGATCTCTTCAGCGCGTTCGCCAATCAGCCCAAGCCATCGCTGCTCGACCGGATCGCGAAGGACGTCGCGGAAGCACTCGAGTTCGTCGTGGATTCGGTACGGCGAACGCGTCCGAATTCGCTGCTCATTCTCTCGACGATCTACGATCCGTCGGACCGCACCGGGCGTATCCGCGGTGGGTTCGAGGAGGCGAGCGTCATGTCGCTCCGCGCGCTGGATTCGCTCAACGTAGCGATTCGCACGCTGGCGAATGGAACGCCGGCGGTGTTGCTCGCCGAGGTGTACGGCCATTTTCTCGGTCACGGCATGACCGCGCCCGAGGCAGACCGCTGGTACTGGCGCCGTTCTCCGCTCGAGCCGAATGCGCGCGGAGCAAGCGAGATTCGTCGAGTGTGGATGGAAGCGCTGACGGCGGCGGAGGTTCTCGAGGAGGAACGATGAGCGAGCTACTCGAGCAATTCGCGTCGGTGACGGCGTCGGGTCGACCGGCGGCGCTGGCGACGCTCGTCGCCGCCGCGGGAGCGACGCCCAAGAAGGCCGGCTCGACGATGTGGGTCTCCGAGGATGGCAGCCTCCTCGGTTCCGTGACGATTGGAGGCTGCGTCGACACGCGCGTGATCGAGCGCGCGGAGCACGTCATCGCGAGCGGAACGCCGGAGCTGCTGCGAATGACGTTAGGCGACGAGGACGCGTGGGAGCTGGGGCTGACGTGCGGCGGGGAGGTCGACGTGCTCGTACAGCGTGTCGACCCCGCGAGTGCCGAGAATCCGACGATGAGGGCCTACGCCGCGGCGCGGGCGGCATACGGCGCCGGACGCGCCGCGATGGTCGTGTCGCATCTCGACGATCGGCGGGAGCGCCTCGCCGTCGACGAGGATGGCGCGATCGACGGCACGTTAGGCGACGACGTGCTCGATGCGAGCGCCATCGCAGTGGCGCTCGAGCGCATCGCCGCCGCTCGGCCCTCCGGCGTGCAGCGCGTCGCTCTGAACGACGGCGCCGTCGAGCTCTTCTTCGAACGCCTCGCGCCGCCGGAGACCGTCGTCATCTTCGGGGCGAGCCAGGTCGCGATGTCGCTCGCCGTGTTCGTCCGCGAGCTCGGCATGCGGACAACGATCGTCGACGGGCGCGAGCGCATGGCGACGCGGGCGCGGTTCCCAACCGCGGACGAGATTCGCGTTGGAATGCCGTCGGAGATCGCGGAGCAGATCGCGGCGACGAGGCGCACCTATATCGTTTTACTCGCGCACGACTACAAGTACGAGCTCCCCGTACTGCGGGAGGTCCTCCGCGGCAACGCGGGATACATCGGCATGCTCGGAAGCAAGCGACGCGGCGAGAGCATCCGATCGATGCTCGCGGACGACGGATTCACCACCGCCGAGTTGAGTCGACTGCGCACACCGATCGGTCTCGCCATCGGCGCGAAGAGCGCCGCCGAGATCGCGCTGGCGATCGCTGCCGAGATCGTGGCTGTACGCGAGGGCGACCCGCGCGCGACGCCAACCGAGCGGACGGTGCCTGACGTGGCCAGCCTGTCCGCGCTCGCGGCCGACCGGCGTACGAACGTGGTGGGCTGATGCAATATCGCGCGGTGTCTCGCGGTGACGCGTTGGACGGCTCGCTCGCGGGCAGTGTTTTGGTGCACGACGTTCGCGACGCGCGGGGCGCGGTGTGCATCGCGAAGGGGCGCGTCCTCAATCTCGATGACGTCGCGCGCCTGAGGACGGTGCCGTGGCAGGAGCTGCATGTCGCGGCCCTCGCGCCGGACGACGTGCACGAGGACGATGCGGGCCCACGGCTGGCCTGTGCGGCGGCGGGGAGCGGCGTGCGTGTCGGCGAGCGGTCGGCGGGGCATTGGCCGCTGATCGCGACGCGGCGCGGAATCGTGGACATCTCGATCGATCCGCTGGCGAATGTGAATGGGCGCGAGGGGCTCTCGGTGTACACGCTCTTTCATGGGCACGTCGTGGATGAAGGCGAGGTCGTGGCGCGGGCGAAGATCACGCCGTTCGCCGTCCCGCGCGCCCTCGTCGAGGGAGCGGCGAGCGTCGCGAAAATGGAGGGAGGGCTCGTCCGCGTCCGTGGGTTCCGACGGACGCGCATCGGCGCCGTGGTCCTGGCCTCGTTGGGGGAGCGCAACAACTCGACGATCGCGCGGTTCACTGAATCGTTAGGTGAGAAGGTGCGCTGGCTGGGCAGCGAGCTGCGAACGCCGCTGGTCGCGGAGACGCATCGCGACGCCGTCGCAGCGGCGCTCCGGGGCGAGCTTGCGCACGGGGGCGACCTGCTCGTGGTCGCGGGGACGCGCGCGATGGACGAGTTGGATCCAACCTTTCTCGCCCTCGGGGATCTCGGGGGCCAGCGCGTGCGCCAGGGCGTTCCGGCACATCCGGGGAGTTTGTTCTGGATCGGACGGGTGGGGAGCGTGCCCATTCTCGGGCTTCCGTCGTGCGGGCTGTTCTCGGAGGCGACGGTCTTCGATCTGGTGTTGCCTCGCATTCTCTGCGGCGACACGATCGGGGGCGCGGAACTGGCGGCGCTCGGCCATGGCGGATTCCTCACGCGCGATATGGCGTATCGGTTCCCGCCGTACCGGAAGTCACGCCGTCGCGGCGAAGTGGCCGACTGATGCGCGACAGTCTGCCATACGGGAGCGTCGTCACCGAGCATTTTCGGCGGCCGCGCAATTACGGTCCGCTGCCTAACGCGACGGCATCGGCGGAAGGGGTCAATCCGCTGTGCGGCGACTTTGTGCGCGTCGCGATCCTCGTCGACGCGGACGGGCGGATCACCGATGCTCGTTTCAGCGCCAACGCCTGCGCGATCTGCGTCGCCGTGGCGTCGCTGCTCACCGAACGCGTACGCGGATTGTCCTGTGACGTGGTCGGCCAGCTGACGGATGACGACGCGCTCGCCATGACAGGTCGTCTCGGGGTACCGCCCGCGCGGCGTCGCTGCGCCACGCTCCCACTGGAAACATTGCGTCGGGCATTGGCGCTGGTCTATCGCGCCCCTCGCACCGATGCGGTGGCGGCCGTGCTGCTCGCCGCGGGAAGCGCGCGTCGCTTCGACGGCAGCCAGAAGTTGCTCGCGCATGTCCCCGCCGGACAAAAGACGGAGCCGCTCGTGCGACGTTCGGCGTCCGCGCTTCTCGACGCGGGATTGAAGCGCGTCGTCGTCGTGATCGGACGCGACGCAGATCGTGTTCGCGAATGCCTCGACGGCCTCGATGTGCAATTCGCAGTCAACGACGCGTACGCGTCGGGGATGAGCAGTTCCCTCCGGACTGGCGTGTCGGAAGCAATCCGGCTGTGGCCGGAGCTCGAGACCCTCCTCATCGCCCTGGGTGATCAGCCGCTCGCCGGCATGGGAATCGTCGAGAGTCTCCTTTCATTCGTGACCGGTCCCGATGTCTCGAAGGCCAGACCAATCGTGGCCCCACGTTTTGGAGGCGAGCTGGGAAATCCGGTTCTCTTCGCGCGCGCGCTCGTGCCCGAGCTTCTGGAAGTGAGTGGCGACCACGGCGCTCGTGGCGTGGTCGAGCGCGATCCATCGCGCGTCGAGTACGTCCACTTCAACAGGGCGACGCCGCTGGACGTCGACACGGTGAGCGACCTCGATGCACTCAATAACGCGGTGCGGCGACCCTAGTCGTTGCCTTTCGGACCCGTCGTTGCTTTTATTACCGCGCCGCGAGTAGGGAAGCTTTCGTCGACGCCGGGCCGCGATGCTGTCGAGCGTCGATCGAGTTTGCGCAGTCACGAACCCCCCACCTTGCAGGAGGCGCGACATGTCACTCTTCGAAGGGCAGTCCACGCCACGACGCGGCTTTCTCGGCCGCCTAACCGCTGGTACGCTCGCCGTGATGGGCGTCGCCTCGGTCGATCCGCGCACGCTCGCCGCAGAGCCGCACTTTGCGGCGGGCGCCGACGATTGGCTCACGGGAATAAAGGGAACCTACCGCCAGTTCTTCGATGCCGTGTCCGTGAACGAAGGCTTTCCATTCGCGTTCGCGATGACATTCATGAACACGATCGGCGAGACGTACAAGGTCTCTGACAAAGACATCTCGGCCGTCGTCGGGCTCCGCCACTTCTCCATTCCACTCGCGTTCAACGACGGGATCTGGGCCAAGTACAAGCTCGGAGAGATGATGAAGGTGAACGACCCGGTTACCAAGGCGCCGGCGGTTCGAAATCCGTACGCCTACGCGAAAGAGGGGGAGTTGATGTTTCCGGGAATGGCGTTCGAGAAGCTCCAGGCGCGGGGTGTGATATTCACCTGCTGCAATGTCGCGCTCACGGTGTTGAGCGGAGTAGCGGCCGGAGCCGCGGGACTGCCGAAGGAAGGCGCGAAGGAGGAATGGCTCGCGGGCATGTTCAAGGGGGTGCAGGTTGTTCCGTCCGGTGTGTTCGCGGTGAATCGTGCCCAAAAGAAGGCCAACTGCTCGTATTGCTATGCGGGCTGAGCGCAGCTGAGCTCGAGCACGCGGGGGTTGCCTCTCTGGCAACCCCCGCGAGCTTTCATGGCACATGCGCGATTGGAGGGGTGGCACATGACGGACGCGAAGACGAACAAGACCGACGAGTCGCGAGTCGAGAAGTCGGAAGCTGAATGGAAGAAGGAATTGACACCCGAGCAATTCCGAGTACTCCGCGAGAAGGGGACGGAGCGAGCGTTCACGGGGAAGTACGTGAACGAACATGCGGACGGCGTCTATCGCTGCGCGGCGTGTGGGAATCCGCTCTTCGACGCCGAAACCAAATTCGAGTCGGGCACGGGATGGCCGAGCTTCTTCGAGCCGATCGAGAGCGGACGCGTCGCCACCGAGGACGATCGGAGCCACTTCATGCGGCGCACCGAAGTCCATTGCGCCCGCTGCGGCAGTCACCTTGGCCATGTGTTCGACGATGGCCCGCAGCCGACGGGTCTACGCTACTGCATCAACTCCGCGTCGCTGGACCTGGATAAGGAAGCGAGATAGGCGGGCCATCGGCTCTTGCCACGAGCGGCACGGTGGTGCATGCTCGGCGCGCCCCAACAGAGGGAAGTGCCGATGCACGGACTCATGATGGACGTGCCGCTCACGATTCCGCTCATTGCGCGGCACGCTGAAGCGCTGCACGGAGGCAAGATCGTCGCGAGCCGATCACCGGATCGGAGCGTACGGCGCCTGCCCTACGCCGAAGTGTTGGGGCGCGCGCGACGACTTGCGGGCTCGTTGCGACATCTGGGTGTCCGGCGCGGCGACCGCGTCGCGACATTCTGCTGGAACCATCACCAACACGTCGAGATCTACTTCGCCGTGCCCTGCATGGGCGCTGTTGTGCATACGCTCAACATCCGCCTCGGCCCCGAGGAGCTTTCGTACATCATGAATCACGCCGGCGACACGGTGGTGATCGTCGACCGCGTACTGCTCCCCGCGTTCGAGCGCTTCCGCGATCGCTTGACGAGCGTGCGCGAGGTGATCGTCGTCGACGGCAACGGGGACGGTCCGCCGGGCGCGCTCGATTACGAATCACTCATCACCGCCGGGATCCCCGATCCCTTCGAGGAAAGCATCGAGGAGCGCGAGGCGGCGGCGATGTGCTACACGAGTGGAACGACGGGGCGGCCGCGCGGCGTCGTGTATTCGCACCGGTCGCAGCTCCTGCACACGCTCGTCATTCTTCAGCCGGGTTGCCTCGGCGTCTCGGAGCGGGACACCGTGCTGCCGGTGGTGCCGATGTTTCACGCGAACGCGTGGGGCGCGCCCTACGCGGCGACGTTCGCGGGTGCGAACCAGGTGCACGCCGGGCCCTATCTCGATCCGAAGAGCATCCTCGAACTGATGTCGTCGGAGCGCGTGACGGCGACGATGGGCGTGCCAACGATCTGGATGGGGATCTTGCAGGAGCTCGACCGCAATGCCGTGGCATATGATCTCTCGCCGCTGAAGCAGGTGATGATCGGCGGCGCGGCGGTGCCGGAGGCTCTGATCCGCGCGTTCGCCGAGCGGCATGGGATCGCGATCACGCAGGGGTGGGGAATGACGGAGACGTCGCCAGTCGGCAGCATCTCGTATCTCACCGGCGAGCTCGCGGACGCGCCCGCGGACACGCAGTACGCGTATCGCGCGCGCGCCGGGCGGCCGTTGCCACTGGTCGAGGTGCGGGTGCGCGACGAGACCGGTGTGCGGCCCTGGGACGACAGCGGCATGGCGGAGCTCGAGGTGCGCGGACCGTGGGTGGCCGCCGCCTATTACAACGCCCCCGAGACCGGCGACCGCTTCACGAGGGACGGTTGGTTCAAGACCGGCGACGTGGCGAGCATCGATGCGCGCGGCTACATCGCGATTCGCGATCGCGCGAAGGATGTGATCAAGTCGGGAGGCGAGTGGATCAGCTCCGTCGCGCTCGAGAATGCCATCATGGGAATGCCAACGGTCGCCGAGGCGGCGGTCGTGGGGCTTTCTCATCCGCGATGGGATGAGCGGCCGCTCGCGCTGGTGGTGTTGCGAGAGGGATGCGTTTGCACCGCCGACGCGGTTCGCGAACACCTCGCGTCGCAGTTTCCCAAGTGGTGGCTTCCGGACGGTGTCGAGTTCGTGCCGGCGATCCCGAAGACGAGCGTCGGCAAGTTCCAGAAGCGGGAAATCCGCGATCGGTATCGCGATTATTTTGGGCAGTGTGTCGATCCCGGAGCACCGGTCGCGGCCGCGCCGGAGCGGCCAGTCGCCGCCACGAAACTACCTAACGCCTAACGATCAGCCTGCCCATCCGATGCCTCGACTCGAGTCTTGCGGCCGTGCGGCCGCGATGGTGCTGCTCATCGCCGCGGCGCGCGTCGCGCCGGCGCAAGCGACACGGCCGTTGAGCATGGCGGCACGTTCGCCTGTCTACGCGCCCCATGGGATCGCGGCCACGAGCCAGCCACTGGCGACGCAGGCCGCGCTCGACGTGCTCGAGCACGGCGGTAACGCGATCGATGCGGCGGTGACGGCGGCGGCGGTGCTGTCCGTCGTCGAGCCGATGATGACGGGAATCGGCGGCGACATGTTCGCCGTGCTGTGGTCCGCCAAGGAGAAGCGTTTGGTGGCGCTCAACGCGAGTGGCCGCGCGGGGGCGATGATGACGCGCGACGAGCTGCTGCGACGTGGGCGGACGCATGTCGTCGGCCGGAGCGCGGAGTCGATCACGGTACCCGGTGCGCTGGCTGGATGGCAGACGCTGCTGTCGAAATACGGCACGATCTCGCTCGCGAAGGCGATTCAGCCGGCAATCCGCTACGCCGACCAGGGGTTCCCGGTGACGCCGGTCATCTCCGAGGACTGGAGGGACGCCGCACAAGTTCTGGAGCGCGACGAGGGCGCGCGGGCGACGTTTCTCCTTCCCGACAGCAGCGGCCCGCATCGGCACGCGCCGCATGCCGGCGAATGGTTCCGGAATCCCGACTACGCGCGAACGCTGCGCGCGATTGCCAGCGGCGGTCCGGGCGTGTTCTACGGAGGCCCGTTAGGGGCAAAGCTCGTCGCGCGCGTGCACGAGTTGGGCGGCTTCCTCACGATCGACGATCTGCGCCGGAACGCGCCGACGTGGGTGACGCCGATCTCCGTCGACTTCAAGGGCTATCGCGTGTGGGAGCTGCCGCCGAACAATCAGGGCATCGCGACGCTCGAGATGCTCAAGATGCTCGAGCCGTACGATCTCCCGGCGCTCGGACAGAACTCGTCCGCGTATCTGCATCTTCTCATCGAGGCGAAGAAGCTGGCGTACGCGGATCTCGCGCGATATGTCGGGGACGCCGATCACCTCACGGTGCCGCCGAGCTATCTGCTGTCCGACAAATTCATCGCCGAGCGGCGGAGCCATATCGATCGGTCGCACGCGGCGACCCACGTCGACCCGGGGCCGGCGCTGACGTCGAGCGAGACCATCTATCTCACCGTCGCCGACAGCGCGGGCAACATGGTCTCGTTCATCAATAGTCTGTTCGACGAATTCGGCTCGGGCGTCGTCGTGCCGGGGATGGGTTTCGCGCTGCAGGACCGCGGCGCGGGATTCACGCTCGAGCCGGGATTGCCGAACACGGTAGCGCCGGGGAAGCGCCCCTTCCATACACTGATACCGGGCTTCGTGACGAAGCCCTCGGCGAGCCCACAGCCGGACGGCCGGGGTGACGAGCCATACATGAGCTTCGGCCTCATGGGTGGCGCGATGCAGGCGCAGGGACACGTTCAGTTTTTGCTCAACCTGATGGTCTTCGGGATGAACGTGCAGCAAGCGATGGACGCGGCGCGCTTCCGACACATGGAGGGCACGCGGGTGTTGCTCGAAGCGCCGATCACCGACAGCGTCCGCGCCGGCCTGACGGCCCTCGGCCACGAGATCGCCGTCGAACACGGACGACAATTCGGTGGGAGTCAGGCGATCATCAAGCTGCCGCGTGGGTACGTGGCCGGGTCTGATCCACGAAAAGATGGGTATGCGGGTGGATACTAGCGCCTAGCTCCTAACCTTTACCCCCTATTCTTCGTGCCCACTCCCTCTCCCTCTCCCACTCCCGCGCCCGACGAGCAACTGCACGCCCTCGCGTCGCAACGCTGGCGCATCGCGTTGACGCTGACGGCGGTAATGATCGTGCTCTACTTCGGGTTCATCGCTCTCATCGCGTACGATCGACCGCTGCTCTCGATTTTGCTGGCGCCGGGACTCACCGTCGGCATCCTGCTTGGCGCGCTCGTCATCGTTGTTTCGTGGTTGCTCACGTACGGGTATGTCCGCTGGGCCAACACGCGGTACGACGTCGCGCTGCGTGAGTTGAGCTCGACGAAGGGAGCCGCGGGAGGAACCCGATGAACACGACCGCGATTGGACAGCCCAACCCCGTGGCGATCGTCTTCTTCATTCTGTTCATCCTCATCACGCTCGGCATCACGTACTGGGCGGCGCGCCGCACGCGCACCACCGAGCACTTCTACGCGGCGGGGCGCACCATCAGTCCCGGGCAGAACGGTTTTGCTCTCGCCGGCGATTACATGAGCGCGGCGTCCTTCCTCGGCATCGCGGGACTCGTCTCGACGACGGGCTTCGATGGGCTCATCTACTCGACGGGGTGGCTCGTCGGCTGGCCAGTGGTGCTCTTTCTCATCGCCGAGCCGCTGCGGAATCTCGGCAAATACACATTTGCTGATGTCGTTGCCTCACGATTGAAGCAAACGCCGGTGCGCATCGCCGCCGCCGTCGGAACACTCGCGACCGTGATCCTGTACCTCATCGCCCAGATGGTGGGCGCCGGTGGCCTCATCAAGCTGATGTTCGGTCTCTCGTACGAAACGGCGATCGTGATCGTCGGTGTGGCGATGATCGCGTACGTGCTCTTTGGCGGCATGCTCGCGACGACGTGGGTGCAGATCGTGAAGGCGGCACTGCTGCTCGGGGGCGCATTCCTGCTTGCGCTGCTCGTCCTCCTTCGATTCCACTTCAATCCCGCGGCGCTCTTTGCGGCGGCGGCCGAGAAGTATGGTGCGTCGGTCCTCAACCCCGGCAAGCTCGTCTCGAATCCGCTCGATGCGATCTCGCTCGGCATGGCGCTGATGTTCGGAACTGCCGGTCTGCCGCACATCCTCATGCGCTTCTATACCGTGCCGGATGCGCGCGCGGCGCGCACCTCCGTGTTCTACGCGACGGGCCTGATCGGCTTTTTCTATCTGCTCACCTTCGTGCTTGGCTTCGGCGCCATGGTCTTCGTGGGTCCGGGTGCGATCACGGCGGTCGACAAGGGTGGCAACATGGCGGCGCCGCTGCTCGCCGAATTCCTCGGCGGGACGCCGTTCCTTGGCTTCATCGCCGCCGTCGCCTTCGCGACGATTCTCGCCGTCGTCGCCGGACTCACGCTCTCTGGCGCCGCCGCGCTTTCACATGACCTGTGGGTGAATGCGATGCATCGCGGTACAGCCGATTCGCGCGAAGAGCTGCGCGTCGCCCGCGTGGCGACGCTGCTGCTCGGCTTCATCGCCATCGCACTCGGCATCACGTTCAAGGGTCAGAACGTGGCGTACATGGTGTCGTTGGCCTTCGCGATCGCCGCGAGTGGGAACTTCCCCGCGTTGCTGCTGTCGATCTTCTGGCGGCGCTTCACGACCGCGGGTGCGGTGACGAGCATGCTGTTCGGAACGCTCGCGACTCTGCTCCTCATCTATCTCTCGCCCACGATCCAGGTCGACATTCTCAAGCATCCCAGCGCGTGGTTCCCACTCAAGAATCCGGCGCTCCTCACGATTCCATTGTCTTTCCTCGTCGGCGTGGTGGTCTCGCTGCTCACCGCGCCCGCGGGCGCGGACGATCGCGCGCACCACCGGCGCATGCATCTGGGAGAGATGTCGGCGGATTGATGCTCCTCAAAGCGTAAGCAGGGACTGACGCGGACGCGACACGGACACACGCGGGCAAAGGCGTCGCTCGATACTTCGTTTCATTCGTGTCAGTCGAGCTTGTCCGTGTCGGTCCGCGTTCCGCTTTTGGCAAGGCTGAGGCCACTAAGCCAGAGTTAAAGAATTCGTCAGAGATGCTGTACGAGTCCGGAGGACGACTCGCTCAAAGCGCGTCCCCCGCTCATATTTCCGGCGCCGCGCGGGCCGTCGGCGCCTCCGACGGATGCGGCCCCACCGACGAACGACGCACTCTCAGGAGGAGTAGCTATGCGCAAGACGATTCTCACCGTTTCACTCGTTGCCATTGCCTCGCCGGTCTGGGCGCAGGCGGCACAGCAGGCGAAGGAGAACGATCCGACGCACAAAGTGGCAGGCGGGATCAGCGCCGCTGGGTGGACGGGGCGCGTCGACCCGAAAGACGAGCGGCGCGGAATGACCATCGACAACACGAAGTTCGTGGTCATGGGCAGCGGATATCACGTGACGTCTGGACCAGCGGCGATCTACTGGAATCCGAAGGACGCCGCCAAGGGGAGCTACACGGTGAGCGCGTCGTTCACGCAGACGAAGGCGCCGATGCACCCCGAGGCGTACGGGTTGTTCATCGGCGGCTCGAACCTGAGCGATTCGACCGAGAGCTACGTGTACTTCGAGACGCGCGGCGATGGTAAGTATCTCATCAACCATCGCGCGGGCAACGACGTCCACAAGATCATCGACTGGACCGAGACGGATGCGACGAACAAGCAGGACGCGGCGGGGAAGTCGACGAACGGGCTGGCGATCCGCGTCACCGCGGACTCGGTGAATTTCATGGCCAACGGGAAGCTCGTGAAGGGATTCTCGAAGGCTGAAATGCACGGCTTCGCGGCCGAGGGCCAGACGGGAATTCGCGTCAATCACAATCTCGACGTGCACATCGACAAGTTCGCGGTGAAGTCGGGAAAGTGAGGCGTCGCCGTTAGGACGGCGGACCAGCTCGGCGGTCGGGGAAGGGGAGGGCGCGCTGCCAGTCGGTAGCGCGCCCGTCGTTTAGCCCTTGCGAATGTTGCGCGTATTGTTCAGAGTAGCGCGGTTTCGTCCCAACGGAATCCGCGGAGGAAGAGATGCCTCGCACGGCGCGCATTTCCGCACTCGTTCTCGCCATTCTGGCGGTTGGACAGTTCGCATTCGCTCAAAAGCCAAAGAAGGAGCCGCGACGGCCAAAGCTCCCCGCCGGCGTCGACACGAACAACGCGCGAGCGTATTACGACTACGGACTCGCGCAGCTCGAACTTGACCCGGAGGACGCGGCAAACGCCTTCTACTGGTCGATTCGCCTGAATCCGACGCAGCCCGAGGCGTACTACGCGCGCCGGTGCGCGCTGCTGCTCACGGACAAGATTCGCTTTCAGCAGTACATGGACGACGACCGTCGCACGCTTCAGTCGGATGAGATCAAGCGCATCGACTCGCTCTACTTCTACTCGCTCACGATCAATCCCTTCCTCTATCGCGGCCTCGACGCGCGATTGTTTCGCAGTTATCTGAACAGCGTGGCCGACGAGTATCTGCGGCGCAACAACGTCAGCATCCAGTACGACATCAACCGCTGGCTCATGCAACTGCCGCCCTCCTTCAAGGCATGGCGAGCCTACGGCGAAGGAAACTTTCCCGACGCGTTGCAGTTCTACGCCGACGCCATCAAGGCGGCGCGCTTCAAGGCCGCGCTTCGCGCCGAACGCGGGCGTCTGTTCTTTCAGCTGGGACAGCCGGACAGCGCACTGAGCGAGCTCACACAGGCGCTCGATGAGCTCCGCAAGGCCGACAAGAACCGGCTCATCTACGTCTATGAGTCCAAGGCGCTGCTCGAGCACAGCATCGCCCTCGTGTACCAGCGGCTTGGCAACGCCGCCGCTGCAAAGGAGGCATTTGCCGGAGCGCTCGAGGAGGATCTCTCGTACTTCCCCGCGCACGTGCAACTCGCCAACCTGGCGATGGGCGCCAAGGACACGACGGCGGCGCTGAGCGAGATGGAGCTCGCCGTACAGATCCGACCCGACGATCCCGCGCTGCGCTATGGGTACGGATACATTCTCACGACGTCCGGTCGTTTCGAGGACGCCGAGGTTCAACTTGGCAAGGCAATCGAGGCCGATCCGGACTACGCCAGTCCGTACTTCATGCTCGGCCTCGTGTTGGATTCGGAGGGAAAGGGAACCGAAGCGCTGACACGCTATCAGGCTTTTCTGGCGCACGCGAGCCTCGCCGATCCGCGCCGTAAAGAGGCCGAGGAGCACATTCGTGAACTTGCGATCAAAGAGCTCGACGGCCCACATGCCTAACGGCTTTCGCGCGATGCTCGTCGCGACCGCGCTCGCGGCGCCGGCGCTCGCCGGCGCGCAGGACACGGCGTCGCGCAGTCCGTTGCGCCCGCGCAGCACGGCCGAAGACCTGCAGATGTTCAGCCAGGTGCTCAATCAGATCCGGGTCAACCATCCGGATTCGCTCGACATGCACGAGCTGTTCATGGCCGCCATCGAAGGGATGATCCACGCGGCCGATCCGCACTCGTTCGTGATTCCCGCCATCCGGCTGAATCCCGCGAAGGCAGCCGCGTTCCGCGACGGCAAGCTCTATCCCGTGCCGATCACCTTCCACTTCATCGACGGCGCACCGGTCGTCGTGAGCGTCGAGCCGGGATCGAAGGCGGCGGAACAGGACATCCTCGTCGGCGACGAGCTGGTGAGCGTCGATGGGAAGGCGGTCGACGCCGCGTCGCCGGTGGAGCTCGACATCGGCATGGCCGGCGCCAAGGGGTCGAGCGTCACGTTAGGTCTGGAGCGCCGTCGTATCGACGGCTCGCTCACGCGCCTCGATCGGGCCGTTAGGCGCGAGCGCGTCGAGGACGCGACCGCCGTGCCCGCGGCGTTCATGCTCGATCAGCAGACGGGCTACGTGCGCATCACGACCTTCGTGAACTACAAGGTCGCCGACGATCTTCACGACGCGCTCGGACGGCTCGAGGGGCAGGGGATGAAGCGCCTGCTGCTCGACCTGCGCGACAATGGCGGCGGACGCGTCGATCAGGCCGCCCGCGTCGCCGGCGAATTCCTTCCCAAGGGCACGATCGTGTATACGGCCGAGGGGAGAAAGGCGGACGTGACCGACACGTCCCGCGTGTCGCGATCGTTCTGGCGCAGCGAGAAGAGGTACCCGATCGTCCTGCTGGTGAACGACGGAACCGCGAGCGCATCGGAGCTGGTCGCCGGCGCGCTGCAGGATCACGATCGCGCGCTCGTCGTCGGCCGGCCGACGTTCGGCAAATCGCTCCTCATGGCCGGCTTCCCGATGTCCGACGGTTCGGTGATCGAGCTCGTGATCGGTCACGTCCGAACGCCCTGCGGGCGGGTGATTCAGCGGCAGTATCACTCGATCACGCGTCACGAGTACTATCGTCTCGCTGGCGCCGAGCGTGATACCGTCGGCCGGCCGAGCTGCAAGACCGATCAGGGTCGCACGGTGTATGGCGGTGGTGGGATCTACCCCGACGTTAGGCTCTCCGAGGACATGCAGCCCCTCTGGCTCGCGCGCGTGCACGAGAACGATCTCGTCCTCAAGTGGATCGGCGGCTATGTGAGCGCGAACGTCGGCATCCCGGCAACACTCGACGCGCTCGCGGCCAGTCCGCTGCTGCCGGCGGCGGCGGTCGCCGATTTCCGGTCGTTCGCGACGCAGCAAGCCGTCGAGATTCCGAGCGGTGACGATGTCGACGCGACGCTGCAGCATGTGCTCGCCCGCGCTCTGGCACGCGCGAAGTTCGGCGACGCGGGTTATTATCGGATTGCCGCCGTGGTCGACCCCGCTGTGCGACGCGCGGCGCAACAATTCGACGGCGCGTCCGCCATCCTAGCCAAAGCTCCGTGACGACAACCGCTGCTCGCGCGACAACCGATCATCGCCACGCCATCGCCGCCAGCTTCCTCGGCTGGACGCTCGACGCGTTCGATTTCTTCCTCGTCGTAATGACGTTGACCGCGATCGGCAAGGATTTCGGACGACCCGATAGAGATCTCGCGTTGTCGCTGACGGTGACGCTCATGTTTCGTCCGGTCGGCGCGCTCATCTTCGGGCTGCTCGCCGACCGCTATGGTCGGCGCCTCCCTTTGATGATCGATCTGGTCTTCTACTCGGTCGTTGAAGTGGCGACCGGTTTCGCGCCCAACTTCGCGACATTCCTTGTCCTCCGAGCGCTATTCGGGATCGGCATGGGCGGCGAATGGGGCGTCGGTGCGTCGCTCGCGATGGAGAAGGCGCCAGCGAAGCGTCGCGGTATACTCTCGGGATTGTTGCAGGAGGGCTACGCCTGCGGGTATCTGCTCGCGGCGCTCGCGTATCTCGTCGTCTTCCCGCGCTGGGGCTGGCGCCCGCTCTTCTTTCTCGGTGGCCTGCCCGCGCTCCTGGCTCTGTACGTTCGCATCGGCGTGAAAGAATCCGAAGTGTGGGAGCGAACGAAGCACGACAGTTGGGGCGAGCTCGCCCGCGCGATTTTCTCGAACTGGAAGCTCTTTCTATATATCGTCGTGCTGATGACGATGATGAACTTCGTATCGCACGGCACGCAGGACATGTATCCGACGTTTCTGCAGCGTGACTGGGGCTTCACGCCGGAACGACGCTCGGCGTTGACGGCGTTCTCGATGGTGGGTGCGATCGTTGGCGGCGTCATCTTCGGACACATCTCCGATCGCATCGGGCGGCGTCGGGCGATCGTGACCGCTTTGTTGCTGGCGGTGCTGGTGATTCCGATCTGGGCGCACGCGCCAAGCATCGGGGTGCTGGTTGCAGGCGCTTTCGTCATGCAGTTCATGGTGCAGGGCGCGTGGGGAGTGATTCCAGCGCACATCACCGAGCTTTCTCCGGACTCCGTGCGCGGCTTCCTTCCCGGCTTCGCTTACCAATGCGGCGTCATGCTCGCGGCTTCGGTGACATATCTCGAGGCGGTTTTCGCCGAGCGCACGTCCTACGCGAACTCGATGGCGCTCACGGCGGCCACGGTGTTCATCGGCGGAGCGATCGCCGCCTGGTTCGGGCGCGAACGGCACGGGACGGAGTTCGGCGTCGTCGCGCCGGCGGCGGGGACTGATCAGGGTGAGCTCGTTCAGGGATCACTTCTCGCGCGTCGCGAAGTCGTACGTCGCCGTTAGGCCACGGTACCCCGACGCGCTGTACGAGTATCTCGCGTCGCTCGCGCCGGCGCGCGACGTCGCATGGGATGCGGCCACGGGAAACGGTCAGGCGGCCCTCGGCATGGCGCGTCACATGCGCAGCGTAGTCGCGAGCGACGCCAGCGCCGCGCAGATCGCCGAAGCAATTCCGGATCCGCGCGTCCAGTATCGCGTCGCGCGCAGCGAAGCGAGCGGCCTCGCCGACGCATCCGTCGATTTGATCACCGTCGCCCAGGCGGCGCACTGGTTCGACCTCGCTGCGTTCTACGCCGAGGCGCGACGCGTCGCGCGACCTCGAGCCCCGCTCGCGCTCTGGTCGTACGGCTACTTTGTGATGACGCCCGAGATCGACGGCATCATCGAGCGCTTTTCGGAGGGCAAGCTTCACGAGTATTGGCCGATCGAAAGTCGCGTCATTCGGGATCGGTATCGGACGCTGCCCTTTCCCTTCGCCGAGATCGCGGCTCCGAGCTTTCGCATGCAACACGAGTTCACGCTGTCGCAGGTCGACCTCTATTTCCGCAGCTGGTCTGGCGTACAACGCTACATCGACGCGACCGGTGCCGATCCGGTTCCGGCGGTGATCGACGAGCTCGCCCAAGAGTGGGGGGATCCATACAAATCGCGAACGGCGCATTTCGAGCTCTACCTTCGCGTTGGGCGCGTCTCGACCAATTAACACAATTCGAACACGAGCGGGCTTGAGCGTCACCATACGAGCAGACAACTATGCTCGATCGTTACGCATCGAGTTGATTCGTGCTCTTTCCTCTCGTCGCCCTCGTCGCAACAACGGCAATCACGCCGCGCGTTGGCCCCGATGGACCCGCGGACACGTACGTCGGCACCGCCAGGCAGGTCCACGTTCGCATTCCGCGTCTCGATGCGGACGTGCGGATCGACGGCCGGCTCGATGAGCCGGTGTGGCGACAGGCGGCCCTGCTAACGGGATTCTCGCAATTCTCGCCACAGGACGGGATCGCCGCCGACGATTCGACGCAGGTGCGCGTCTGGTATTCCGCGACCGCGATTCACTTCGGCATTCGCGCGTTCGAGCGTCACGGCGCGCCGGTCGCGACGCTCGCCGATCGCGATCGCATCGATTCCGACGATCAGGTGCAGATTCTGTTGAGCACCTTCAACGATGGTCGTCAGGCGCTGGTGTTCGGCGTCAATCCGCTCGGCGTGCAGATGGACGGAACGATCCTCGAGACGAATCGCCAGCAGTCCGGCAGCTTCATGTCGCAGGCGTCGGCGCGGCAGCAAGCGGATCTGAGCCAGGACTTCGTTTTCCAATCCAAGGGACGCGTCACCGAGTCCGGCTACGAAGTCGAGATTCGCATTCCCTTCAAGTCGCTGCGCTACCAGCCGGCGGAAACGCAGAGCTGGGGGCTCAACATCGTTCGCGTCATTCAGCACTCGGGATTCCAGGACACGTGGGCTCCGGCGAGACGCGCCGCGGCGTCGTTCCTCGGTCAATCGGGGACACTCGACGGCCTCACCGATCTGCGTCGAGGACTGGTGCTCGACGTGAATCCCGAGGCGACGCAGCGGACCGTTGGCGCGCCCTGTCCACCGACGGTCAACGCGAGATGGTGCTACGGCGCCGAGCACGCCGTGGTGGGTGGCAACGCGCGGTGGGGAATCACGAACAATCTCACATTGAACGGCACGGTCAATCCCGATTTCTCCCAGATCGAATCGGACGCCGGTCAGTTCGTGTTCGACCCTCGTCAGGCACTCTACTTCGCCGAGAAGCGCCCCTTCTTTCTCGAAGGAATGGAGGGGTTCAGCACGCCGAGTCAGCTCGTGTACACGCGGCGCATTCAACAGCCCGTCTTCGCGACGAAGCTCACCGGCAAGGTCTCCGGGACGTCGGTCGCGTTCCTCTCCGCCGTTGACGATCGGCCGTACTCGTTGTCGTACGATCCCGTGACGGGCCTCGGCGGCACGCACCCGATCTACACCATCGCGCGAGTCTCGCGCGACCTTGGCGATCAGTCGCACATTGGCGCGACCTATACCGGCCGGCTCGATGACAACTGGTCGAACCACGTCGCCGACATCGACGGCTCGCTCGTGTTTCGCAAACTCTACTCGCTCACGTTTCAAGCTGCCGGCAGTCGGACGGCGGACAACCTGTTCGCTCATCGCACCACCGGCGCGCCGTTGTGGGGCGCGGCGTTCGATCGGAATGGCAAACGCTTCGGCTTCGACTATGCCATCAGCGGCCTCGACGCGAACTTTCTCGCGGCGAGCGGTTTCATCGGCCGCCCGGGCGTGGTGAACTCGACGGTCGATCACCGCCTCGTCCTGTTCGGCTCGCGCGACGCCTGGCTGCAGGCCTTCACCTTCGATCCGGTCTACTATCTCACCTGGAAGTACGGGTACTTCACCGACGGACGGGACGCGATCGAGAAGAAGTTCCACATCAACACGCACTTTCAACTGCGCGGCGGGTGGAACGCCGGCTTCTCGCTGCTCCTCGAGACGTTCGGCTACGATTCCGATCTCTTTCCATCGACATACGTCGAGCGCGCGCGTGGCGCCCTCGTCGATACGATTCCGTTCACCGGCACGCCGCGCCTGCCGAATCGCGACTGGGTCGTTTCGATGTCGACGCCGCAGTGGCAGCGCTTCTCGATGAGCGCGTTGTACCTCTGGGGGCAGGACGAGAACTTCTACGAGTGGGCGTCGTCGTTTATCGTTTACTCATCGGTGGCGGCGCTGGTCCGCCCGACGGACAAGCTCCGCATCAGTCCGTCGTGGCAGTACCAGAGCTACAATCGCCGCACGACCGGTGAGCTGGTCGCGAGCGCGCGTGACACGCGCGTGAAGACGGAGTACCAGATCGCGCGCCCGCTCTTTTTTCGAATCGTCGGCGAGTACACCGCGGCCGATCGTGTCGCCTTACGCGACGAGTCGCGCACGAACGGGCAGCTGCTGTACAGGAAACCGAACGGCGCGTTCGTCGCCAGCGCGCCCGCGCGCGACCACATGTTCCGCGCTGACTGGCTGCTCTCGTATCAGCCGAATCCCGGAACGGTGTTTTTCGCGGGCTACGGAAGCACCTACGCGCGCGACGAGACTGATCCGGCGCTTCTCGCGCAGCGCTGGCGCACCGAGGACCTCCTCGCCGGCGCTCGCCGCACGACCGACGCGTTCTTCATCAAAGCCAGTTACCTGTTGCGAATGTGATCCCGCGCACGTTGCGCGGAATGCGGGTGACGCTGACGTGTCGTGCGCGTCAATCTCGCGACACCATCCGAGGGACCCATGTCTTTCCCCCGTCTCATCGTCGGCGCCATGTCGGTTGCCGCGATGCTCGCGGTGCTACCCGCCCCGAGCCACGCGCAGGCGACGCGCCGAACGGCGTGCAACGACGGCTCGACCACCAGCTCCGTTGGCAGCAAGGTCTGCGACGGCCACGGTGGAATCAACAAAGGCAAGACGGCAGTTCTGAATCGCGCACCGAAGGACTCCCATCCCGAAATAAAACAGGCGGGCACGCCCGCGCCGGCCGCGCAACCGAAGCCGCGCTATGAGGAGCGGCGCGGCTGGCGGTGGCAGCGTCACCACGACGAGGCCCGGCCGGTGGACAAGCACCGCGTGAAGTGTCACGACGGTCGCTGGATGTCGGCGGAAGGAAAGAGCAAGAAGGACGTCTGCCGGCACCACGGCGGTCTCGCTCGCTAGAGTCGACCGGCGTGCTTCAGCGTCGCCGGTACGCCGCGGCGGACGGCTGACGTCGTCACGCCAGCTCCGGGTCCGTGAGCAGGTGTTTGGCTCGCGCGACCACGACAACGCGGGCGAGGCGCGCCAGCTCGAGCTGAAGTACCCGTCGGCCGAGCGGGGACAGGCGATAGTAGCGCCTCCGCTCATCCTCGTCCGTTCCCGTGGCCTGGGTCCGCGTCGCGCTCTTCCCGCGGGCGACTTCATCGATCAACCCGGACGTGAGCATACGCTGAATCGATCCATAGAGCGTCCCGGGACCCATGCGGATCTGGCCCTCGGTCATCTCCTCCACCTCTTGCGCGACCGCGTAGCCATGGCGGCCGCCACTCAGGCTCACGCTCTCCTCGCTCTCACTCGCTCGACGCCCGTCGGCAAGCGCGAGGAGGATGTGGAGCACGGCCGGCGTGAGCGGCAGCAGGTCCCTCGGATCGGGCGAGCGCCTCACGATCGGCACCTCATGAGTAGATGATCATAACTGGTCAGTCGGCGCGGATGGCGACGATCGGGTCGATTCTGCTCGCCCGACGCGCCGGCAGATAACACGCCGCCAACGCGACCATCGACAGCAGCACCGGCACCGTAGCGAAAGTGAGCGGGTCGACCGCGCTCACGCCAAAGAGCTGGCTGGAGAGAAGTCGCGTCACTCCGGCGGCGGCGGCGAGACCGACGACGAGCGCCAGGACGATCGTCCGCATCCCTTCGCGCAGCACCATGCCTAACACCTGGCTCCGCCGCGCGCCGAGCGCCATACGAATGCCCACTTCCTGCGTGCGACGAGTGACCGCGTAGCTCATCACGCCGTAAACACCGATCGCCGCGAGCACGAGCGCCAGCGCCGCGAACGCGGCCATGAGCCACACCGTGAGCTTCGGACCGCCGCGCGCGTCGTCGAGCACCGAATCCATCGTGCGAACGCGCCACACCGGCTGGTCGCGATCGACGCGCCAGATCGCGGCGCGAACCGCGTTCGCCGTCGACGCGGCATCGCCCGTGGCGCGTACCACCGCTTCGGTGAAGATGAGTGGCCGTTGCTGGTAGGATACATAGGCCTGGTCGAGCGGGTCCTCGGAAAGCCGGAAATGCTTCACCGTGCCGACGACGCCGACGATCGTCGACCATGGCGCCCCGTCTCCACCCAACCGAATGCGTTTGCCGAGCGCGGACTCGTTAGGCCACGCGTGACGCGCGAGCTGCTCGTTGACGATCGCGACCGAGGCGCTGCCGGCGCGATCGTCCATCGTGAAATCGCGGCCAGACAGGCGGGGAATGCGCATCGTCGCGAAATACCCCGGGCTCACGATATTGAGCTGCGCCGTCGGCGCCAACTGCGCATCGGCCACCGGCTTGTCGGCGAGGAAGTAGGGATACGATTCACCATTGCCGTTCAGCGGCGTCGCGCGCACGAGCGCCGCGTTCTCGACGCCGGGCACGCGACGGATCTCCTCGAGCGCGCGCGTGAACATGTCGGCGATCATCGCTTCCGTCGTGTATTTCGCCGGCGGGAGGCGGAACTGCAGCGTCAGCGTGTGCGACGGATCGAATCCGGGCGCGACGCGCGAGAGCGCGACGAGGCTGCGCGTCAGCAGTCCGGCGCTCACGAGGAGCACGACGCTCAGCGCGATCTGCGCCGCGACGAGGACGCTGCGCACGCCGAACCGACTCGCGCCTCTCCCTCCCCTCGTCGCACCGGAGTCGGCGCGAACGGTCAGCGCGTCGCGCACGTCGGCCCGCGAGTACTGCCATGCCGGCGCGCTGCCGAACAACACTCCGGCGCCTAACGTGACGGCGATCGCGAACAGCAGCACCGACGCGTCGAGACTGATGCCCCCATGGACCGGAACGCTCGCCGCGAGCGGCGCCGCCAGGGCGACCACCCCCAACCGCGCCAGCGCGATGCCTAACGCTCCGCCCGCAAGCGAGAGGAGGAGGCTCTCCGTCAGCAGCTGGCGCACCAGTCGCGAACGACCCGCGCCGAGCGCCGTGCGCACCGAGAGCTCTCGCCGGCGCGACGCCGCGCGCGCGAGCTGAAGATTCGCGACGTTCGCGCACGCGATCAGGAGCACGATGCCCACCGCGCCGAGGACGATGAGGATCGGCGTCCGCACGTCACCGACGATCAGATCCGCGAGCGGCTGGACGTTCGCGCCCACACCCGCGTTCGTCGCCGGATACTCGGCCGCGATTCGCCGCGTCACCGCATCGAGATCGGACTGTGCCCGCTCCATCGTGACGCCAGCCTTGAGACGGCCGACCACGAGCACGCCGGGACGGCCGCGCTGATCGAGATCTCCGGCGTTCGGATAGTAGCCGATCGGCATCCAGACGTCGGGCGTGCCGAGCGGTGCCGACACATCCGGCCGTGTGATGCCGACAACGGTGAAGGGAATACCATTGAGTACGAGCGTGCGGCCGATCATGTCCGCCCGCCCGCCGAAGTGCGTACGCCAGAAGTCGTCGGTGATTACCGCGACCGGTTGCTTGGTTCCAACTTCGGATTCCTGCGCCGTGAAGAGGCGGCCCTGCGCCGGCGTTGCGCCGAGCATGTTGAATACGTTGGCCGTGACGAACGATCCGATGACGCGTTCCGGCTGATCGCCACCGGTGAGATTCACGCTCTGACCGCGAACGACGCCGAGCGCGTCGAAGCTGTGCGTCTGCTTCTGCCAGTCGAGGTAGTCGAGGTATACGACTCCGTTCTGGCGGACTGGTCCGCGAGTGCCCCACACCAGTGCCAGTCGATCGGAGTGCGGCCAGGGCAGTGGACGCAGCAACACTGCGTTGACGACGCTGAAAATCGCGGTCGTCGCGCCGATGCCGAGAGCGAGCGTGAGCACCGCGACGAGCGTGAATGCGGGCCGCGCGCGCAAGGTGCGCATGGCGAAGCGGAGGTCCTGTCGCAGTGCGTCCATCGAGTCCTCTCGATCCAGATAGAAGGGTGACGACCACGGTACGTCGGCCGGCGTCGCCGCGGCTTGGAACGCTTCGCCCCGCGCAACAACGGCGCGAACGCGCTCGACCGGCGCGCTCAGCGCGATGTCGACGAGGAGGTGCCGCCACAGGCGCAGCGTTCCCCGCATGCCGAGATGACGCGTCTCGCTTCGCCTGGCTCTGTAGAACGCGAGCATCTCGTCTCCAAACCGCTCGCGAAACGATCGCGGGTAGAGAACGAGCAACGCGGAGAACATGCGCTCGCTTGCGTCGCGGAACTGTGGCGGCTGGGTCATGCGGTCAGGTGGCGGCCAGTGATTGGTCGAAGGCGCTTTCCGGAGCAGTCGCGCCGCTCCAATCACCAAATACATCCGTAACGGATATACTATGCAACAAGGTTCAGCGCTCGACAAGCCTCGTGCGTAGGCATGGCAACGGGAGGAAGTCGCAGGGAAGTAGTCCGGTGGGGGTGGGCCCGCCGGTTTCCTGCAACTTGCTCCCGTTTCCCATGCTGGCAGGTCGCAAGTAGCTTCTCGCGCATCGCCGCACCGCTCTCACCGGGAGTTTCGTCATGTACGCTCTCCGTCCATCGCTCTGCGCCGTCGCGCTCGTCGTCACCTCGTCGAGCGCATTCGCTCAGCAAGCGCCGGCCACCACCGCAGCGTCCTCGGTGACGCGCGCCTCCGGTGGCAAGCAGATGACCGCCGCCGATCTCAAGGCCTGGAAATCGATCCGCTCGCCCGTCCTCTCGAATGACGGCAAGTTCTTCACGTACATCCTGGCGCCTAACGAAGGCGAGGCGACGGTCGTCGTCAGGCAAACCGCCGACGGCGCCACGGAGCAGCGCTTCCCGATTGGGGAATTGCCGGCGTCCGTGGGCAACCCCTTCGCCCCCGGCGGTGGCGGCCCGGCGAGTCTCGCGATCTCCGGAGACTCGAAGTTCGCGGCGTTCACGATCTATCCGAGCCAACGCGAGGCGCGCCGTCTGAGACAGCAGCGGCGTCCCGTTCAGAACAAGGTGGTGGTGCTCAACCTCGCGACGGGACAGAAGCAGGAATTCGACAAGATTCGCCGCTTTGCTTTCTCCGGCGAGAAGCCGCGCGTGATTGCGTTGTATGGTTACGCGGTCGAGGCGCCGTCGGCGGCAGGCACCGATCGAGCGGGCGGCGCAGCCCCGCCGGCCTCTCGATCGGAGGGTGCCGACCTGCTGCTCTATACGCTCGCGACGGGCAGCGTCATCAACATCGGGAACGTCGGCGACTTCGCCTTCGATGAATCCGGCAGCTATCTCGCGTACACGATCGACGCGCACGACGAGATCGGGAACGGCGTGCAGCTTCGCGATCTTCGCACCGACGTCGTGCGCTCGCTCGACAGTGATCAGGCGTTGTATCGGCGGCTCGCGTGGGCCGACAGTGGTCCAGCGCTCGCCGTGCTTCGTGGCAAACCCGACTCCGCGACGAAGGACACGGTATTCGGGGTGGTTTCATTCATGGGGATCGGAACGGCGGCACAGAGGAAGATTGTTTTCGACGCCGCCGGTCGCGCCGATTTTCCGAGCGCGATGCGCGTGAGCGCGGACCGCACGCCCCGCGTTGCCGACGACTTCGGCTCGATCTTCTTCGGGATTCGCGAAGCCAAGCCCAAAGCGGCGGAGACCATGGCCGGCCGTGATGGTGCGCCGCCGCGACCGCCGATCGTGCAGGCCGGGGCGCCCGGCGAAGGCGGAGCGCGCAACCAGCCGCGCGTCGATCCGGACGACGAGAATCCGACGCTCGTGCTCTGGCACTGGAAGGATCCGCGCCTCCAGTCGCAGCAGCTCGTCCAGGAGCAGGCGGATCGTACGTACAGCTACCTCGTCGAGTACCGCATCGCCGAGAACAAGTTCGTTAGGCTCTCGGACGACGGCTTGCGGCAGGTCACGCTCCTCCCGCACGATCGCTACGCCTACGGCATCGACAGCCGCGACTACGATCAGCGGGCGAGCTACGACGGCCGTCGTTATGCAGACATCTACGCCGTCGATCTCAAGACCGGCACGCGGACGCTGGCGCTCAAGAAGGATCTGCAGTTCTTCGGACTCGCGGCTCCCGATGGCAGGCAGCTGCTGTATTGGGGCGACGACGCGAACTACTGGACGCTGGATCTCGCCACGGGCCAGAAGCACAATGTCACGAAGGACGCTCCGGTGAGCTTCGCGAACACCAGCGACGATCACAACAACATCGTACCGCCGCCGCGTCCGGTGCTCGCCTGGTCGAAGGATGCGAGCGCCGTTCTCCTGAGCGACGGCTGGGACGTGTGGCGCGTCCCTGTCGGCGCGGGGAAGCCGGTGAACCTCACCGGCGACGGCCGGAAGAACGAGGTTCGCTATCAGCGGCTGTATGCGTTCGACGAAGGTCCGGCGGCGCGTCGGGGAGGAGGAGGACGTGGCGGTCGCCAGGGGGGAGGGGGAGGGGGAGGCGGCGGACCGGAGGAGGGCATCGACCTAACGAAGCCGCTGTACTTCGGGACGTACGGCGAATGGACCAAGCGTGAAGGGCTGGCTCGTGTCGAGCCGAACAAGGCGGGAGCGGTGTCGCTCGTCTGGGATGACGCGGCGTACAACTTCATGCGCGCGCGAGACGCCGCGGTGTATCTCTACACGAAGCAAACGGAGCGGGATTTCCCGAACTACTACGTCGCCAGCGCCGACCTCAAGAGCGGTCGCCAGATCACCGACGCCAATCCACAACAAAAGGACTTCGCCTGGTCGAGCGGCGCGCGTCTCATCAAGTACGTGAGCGACAAGGGCGATACGCTGCAGGGCGCGCTGTACCTGCCCGCCAACTACGAGCCGGGAAAGAAGTATCCGCTGCTCGTCACGATATACGAGAAACGTTCGCAACTACTCAACGGGTACGTTGTGCCGAGCGAAACGAGCACGCCGAACCGGAGCATCTACACGAGTCGCGGCTATGCGGTGCTCGATCCCGACATCGTCTACCGCGTCAACGATCCGGGGATGTCGGCCGTGTGGTGCGTGTTGCCGGCGGTGCGCGCGGCGATCGCGACCGGCGTGATCGACTCGACGCACATCGGCCTCTGGGGGCACTCGTGGGGTGGATATCAGACGGCGTTTCTCGTCACCCAGACGAACATGTTCCACGCCGCCGTCGCCGGCGCGCCACTCACCGACATGGTGAGCATGTACAGCTCGATCTACTGGAACACCGGCGGAACGAACCAGGGGATCTTCGAGTCGAGCCAGGGTCGCTTCAAGGGAAATTTCATCCAGAACTACGACGCCTACATTCGCAATTCACCCGTGTTCCACGCCGACAAGGTCACGACACCGCTGATCATTCTGCATAACGACAAAGACGGCGCCGTCGACTTCAACCAGGGCATCACCTACTTCAACACGCTTCGTCAGCTCGGCAAGGATGTCATCCTGCTCGAGTATGTGGGGGAGAACCACGGACTGCAGCGCCCGGTGAACCAGAAGGACTACGCGATCCGGATGCGCGAGTGGTTCGACTATCAGCTCAAGGGCGAGCCGCCCGCGGACTGGATCGTGAACGGTGTGCCGCGACTCAAGCTGGAGGAGCAGCTCAAGGCTCGCCGCCCGGCAGAGCAGAGCGTGAAGGCAGAAGTGGTGCCGTAGAGGGCAGAGGGTAGAGGGTGGAGGGTAGAGGGTGGAGGGTGGAGGGTTGAGGGTTGAGCGTAGAGGTGCCGTAGAGGGCAGAGGGTTGAGGGTAGAGGGGAGAGCGCTCTGAGGGTGGAGCGTAGAGGGGGAGCGGCAGAGCGTGCCAATTCGAAAGCCCGGCAGGTGTGCCTGCCGGGCTTTGCGTACTTGCACGCCAAGCGCTATGACGCCGCTTCGTTGTACGGCTCATCGCCGGCCATCGGCCGCCGCGGCTCGTCAGGCGGCCGCGTGCTCGGCGGCTGATCGAAGGGCGGTCCGCTGTCTCGTCCCCTGGGACGACGGCGTCGATTTCGTCCTCCCCCTCCCCCTCCCCCTCCCCCTCCGCCTCCCTCCGACCGTCCCCCTCCAGGGGCGCCACCGCCGCGGTTGCCACGTCGGCCGTCGCCACTGCCTCCTTCGCTGCTTCCTTCGGGCGCATCGCCTTCCGGGCCGCCGCCGCCTCCATCGTGCACACGAGGTCCTCTCTTCAGCACTTCCTCACGACACGCGGCAAGCACGGCCTCCAGCGCTTCGATGCCATCGTCCGTGGCCTCGAGAAAGAGATCCTTCACGACGGACTCGGCTCGCTCGAGCTGCGTGATCAGCATTTTCGCGTGCGTCCGGCTCGGCATTTCGCCACAGACTTTGGGGACTACGCGATTGCCGCATGCGCGATGCAGCACCACGACCAGGCCCCGCTTTCCTGGCTGCATGAAATACGGGGACTTGGATACTTGATGCTTCGCGATCCTGGGTGGACTTCCTCCCCCTCCCCGTTTCCGTCTTGCCATAGCTTCGGCGTCTCCCGGAAAGACGATCTATAGAATACACGCCAGAGGGCGTCCAGCGTAGGGCATACGCCCCGCGACTTCGCGATGGCGCCCTGAAACAGCACGCAAACGCACTTCGTAGCATGATGCAGCAGAACGGCGCCCTACTTCCGCCCGCTGAATCATGCGGAGGACGAACCGCCGCCACCGAGGACACATCGAAGCGCCGTCATTCCTTCCTCTCCATCTTTCCAGCGGTGGATCATGGATGCGCTCCTTCAGGATCTTCGCTTTTCCCTCCGGTCGTTTCGCGCGCGGCCAGCGGTGTTCACGATCGCGGCTCTTTCGCTTGCGTTGGGAATCAGCGCCAACACGACGATCTTCGCGGCGATCGACGCGTATCTCATTCGGCCGCTCCCATTTCCCGACGCCAATCGTCTCGCGCAAATCTGGGAGACGAATCCGGCGCGCGGCTGGCAGCACGCATCGATTTCGGTTCCCGACTATCTCGATTGGCAAGCTGGCGCCAAGAGCGCGGAGCTCGCCGCTTTCACCGGTCAGAGCTACAACCTGTCGTCCGGCGACCGGCCGGAGCGAGTGACTGGTGTCCGCGTCAGCGCCAGCTTCTTCCGAGTACTCGCCGTACATCCAGCGCTCGGCCGCTGGCTGGTCGACGATGAGAATGTGCCCGGCCGGAACACCGCGGCGCTCCTGAGTGACGACTTCTGGCGCCGCCGCTTTGCCGCGGATCGTGACATCGTCGGCAAGACGCTCTCACTCGATGGCACGACGTTCACGGTCGTCGGAGTGATGCCGCCGGGATTCGAGTTTCCTTATTGGGACGCCGTCGACTTGTGGACGCCGCTCGCGATCTCGGCGAGCGATGCACGCGCCAATCGCAACCTCTCGATCATCGCGCGTGCGCGACCCGGGTCGTCGCTCGGCGCCGTGGAGACCGAGCTCAAGTCCATCGCGGCGCGTCTGTCGACGACGTACAAGGAGGACGAGGGCGTGAGCGTTACGCTGCTTCGCCTCGACCGCGCCACGTACGAAGACGACTTCCGTCGCGGCGCAACGATCAGCATGGTCGCCGTCGTCTTCGTGCTGCTCATCGCCTGCGCCAACGTCGCGAACATTCTGCTCGCCCGCGCGTCGGCGCGCGGACGAGAGCTGGCGCTTCGCACCGCGCTCGGCGCCAACCGGGCTCGCCTCATGCGACAGCTGCTCACCGAGAGCATGCTGCTGGCCATCATCGGCGGCGGGCTCGGGGCGGTTCTCTCGGTGTGGGGAGTGAAGGCGTTCGTCTCGATCATTCCGCCGGCGTTTGCTCGCACGGACACGATCGCGCTGAACGGCCGCGCGCTTCTCTTCACGTTAGGCACGGCGGTACTCGCCGGTCTCGTTTTCGGCACGATGCCGGCGCTCCACGCGACGCGCGGCAGCGCGAGCGGCGCGCTTCGCGAAGGCGGACGCGCGGGGACGATGAGCTTGCGACGCAACCGGCTCGGCGCCGCGCTCGTCGTGAGCGAGATCGCGCTGGCGCTCGCTCTCCTGGTCTCGGCAGGGCTCCTCATCAAGGCGTCGGTGCGACTGCAGCTCGTCGATCTCGGATTCGATGCGCGCCACGTGATGACGATGGCCGTCGCGCTCCCTGAAAAGCCATACCCCGACAGCACGAAATTCCTCGCCGCGGAGACGCAACTGCTCGAACGGCTGCGCGCGCTGCCGGGTGTGCAAAGCGCCGGCGCGGTGACCGGCTTGCCGCTCGCGTCGGGCTACGGCACCGCGTACGCGATCGAAGGCGAAGCGCGCCCCAAGCGGGGGAGGGAGCCGATAACGCAATTTCGTGGGGCGACGCCGGGCTACCTGGCGACGATGCGCATTCCGCTGCTCCGCGGGCGCGACTTCACCGACCAGGATCGCGCCGGCGCGCCGAGCGTCATGCTCGTGAACGAATCCTTCGTGAAGCGGCACTGGCTCACTGCCGATCCGATCGGTAAGCGCGTGATCTTCAACGTCGGAACACCTAACGAGTTGACGCGGGAGGTCATCGGCGTCGTACGCGACACGCGCGAGTTCGGCCCGCAGGACGAGCCGCCGGCGACGGTCTTCATTCCGGCGCTGCAGCGGGGCTATCGGACGCTCGTCTTCGCCGTACGCAGCGACGTCGACCCAGCCGCTCTTGCAGCGAGTCTCCGCGGCGCGGTGCGATCCGTCGATCCGTCGCTTCCCGCGTTCGCGATGCGCTCGATGACCGAGGTCATCACGATGCGCATGGCGCCGCGGCGGATCATGCCTCGGCTGCTCACCGTTTTCGGCGCGGCGGCATTGCTGCTCGCGATCGTTGGCGTGTACGGAGTGATGTCGTACTCCGTGTCCCAGCGAACGCGCGAGGTCGGAGTACGCATCGCGCTCGGCGCGCAGCGCGCCGACATTCTGCGCCTGGTGGTCGGGCAGGGCGCGCTGCTCGCCGTCATCGGCCTAACGATTGGCCTTGCCGCGGCGGCCGCCTCGACGCGCGGCCTCGGCAATTTCCTCGAGGACGTGAGCGCCTACGATCCCGTGATCTTCACGGGCGTGACGGCAGTGCTCGGCCTTTCCGCGGTCGTCGCGAGCTGGATTCCGGCGCGTCGCGCCTTACGAGTGGACCCCCTGACGGCGCTCAAGGACGAGTGATCGCATCGAGCGTTGAGTGCTGGACCTGCGCGCCACTCAACGCTCGGGCGCCGCCACCTTCGAATTGCTGCTCCGCCGATCGTTCGCCCCGTACGCCGTTTTCGTCTTGGGGTTGTAGATGATCGTATGGGCGTCCCCCTGGCGTCCCCGCTGCTCGACCGTATGTCCCATTGCCCGCAGCTGCGCGAGCGTGGAATCGGAGATCGCGTCGCGCTCGAACGTCGCGACATCCGGCAACCACTGGTGATGCAGGCGCGGCGCGTCGACCGCCTGGCGCGCGTTCATTCCGAAGCCGGTCGCGTTCAGTACGACTTCCATCACCGTGTTGATGATCGTGCGACCACCGGGCGAGCCGGTGACCATGAACAGCTTGCCGTTTCGGGTCACGATCGCCGGCGTCATCGAGCTGAGCATTCGCTTTCCGGGCGCGATGAGGTTCGCCCTCGTGCCGATGTCGCCCTGCCCGTTGGTTTCGCCGGGCTTCTTGTTGAAGTCGCCCATCTCGTTGTTCAAGAGGAAGCCCGCTCCGCGCACCACGACGTGCGAGCCATAGCCGCCCTCCAGCGTGAACGTGTTCGAGACAGCATTGCCGTCTCGGTCGACGATCGAGAACTGCGTCGTCTCATCGCTCTCGGTGGCGACGCTGGCCGGCGTCACGATGTCCTTTCCCAGCTCGGTGCTGCTCGTCGCCTTCGTCCGATCGATGCCGCGCGCGAGGGTCGCCGCGTACTTGGCCGACGTCAGGCGCGCGAGGGGCATATTCACGAAGTCGGGATCGCCGAGGTAGCGAGCGCGGTCGACGTAAGCGCGACGCATCGCTTCGATCATGAGGTGCAGCGTTTCCGGTGACCAGCGCCCTTCTTTCCGCAAATCGAAATGTGAGAGTATGTTCAACATCTCGACCATCGCGACGCCGCCGGAGCTCGGCGGCGGCATCGTCACCAGGTCGTAGCCATGATACCGTCCGCGCACCGGCGCGCGCTCCTTCGCTCGATAGGCGGCGAGATCCTGTCTCGTGATCAGGCCCCCATTCCGCTGCATGTCGGCGGCGATACTGTCCGCGATCCAACCGGTGTAGAACACATCCGCGCCGCGCGCCGCGATCGCGGTGAGCGTGCGTCCCAGATCGCGCAGGACGATCGTGTCGCCCGGCTCCCACGGCGCACCGGCCCCGCCCCGCTTGCCGTAGGCCGCGACCGACGCGGGATAGGGCTTCATCCCTTGGGCGAGTTCTCGCGTGAGACCGCGCGCGAGCCCCGAGTCCAGCACGAAGCCCCGCGCCGCCAGCCGCGCCGCCGGCATCACGACGTCGCGCCACGGCAGCTTGCCGAACTTCCGATGCGCGAGCGCGAGGCCGCGCACGGTGCCCGGCACTCCTGGTGCGAGGTAGCCCGTGGCCGTCAGCGAGCGATCGATCTTTCCGCTCGAGTCGAGATACATCGTGGGAGTCGATCGAAGCGGAGCGCGCTCGCGATAATCGATCGTCGTTGCCGTTCCGTCTTTGAGTCGCACGACCATGAATCCGCCGCCGCCGATGTTCCCGGCGCCCGGATAGGTCACGGCCAGCGCGAAGGCCGTCGCCACGGCCGCGTCGACGGCGTTGCCGCCGCGACGGAGGATGCTCGCGCCAACGTCGGACGCGAGCGACGAGCTGGAAATCACGAGGCCGCGCCTGGACACGACCATTCCCGCCGAATCCCTTGCTGCCTGGGCGGCGAGAATGGACGGCGTGAGCGCGCCGACGAGCCACAATCTCGCGAAGCGGCGAACGGGCAGTGTCATAAACCTCACCACGGGAAGTGATGTGACACGAGTCTTGACGGCCTACGCACGAGACGTACGCTACGTTGTCTCGAGCATTCGAGGTTAACGACATGCGCGCTTCGTCGATCATCCGCTACGGCTCCAGCTTCGCGCTCGCGGTCGGCCTGCTCACGCTACACGCCGAAGCCGCGAGCGCGCAGCCGCGTCAGGCGGGCGCCGGTGCTGCAGCTAGAACGACGCCACGCGCGCTCGAGCTCCAGGACTACTATCGCATCGAAACGGCGAATGCGCCGTCAGTCTCACCAGACGGCAAACGCGTCGCGTTCGTGCGCACGTATCTCCTCGAAAACGAGAACAGGCGGCAAAGCGAGATCTGGCTTGCGCCCAGCGACGGCTCCGCGCCCGCCGTACGTATCACCAACCCATCCTTCAACGCAACCGATCCGCGCTGGAGTCCGGACGGCGCACTGCTCGCCTTCACGTCGCGGCGTCGCTCACTCGCGGCGACGCCCGACTCGGCGGAGGAGAGCGCGATCTGGTTTTTGCGAATGGACATCCCCGCTGGAGAAGCATTTCAGATCGAGGGCGTGACGGGACCGCCGATCTTCAGCCCTGACAATCATTGGATTGCGTTCCTGCGCCGTGCGCACGTTCGGCCGCGCGTGGCTGCCGATCCAATGGAGAAAAGGCTCAACGAGCGCTTCAAGGGAAAGATCTACGATTGGATGAACGCGCGATTCGATCAGCGCGGCTATCTCGCCGATCCGCGCGACTCGCTCGCGACGCCGGCGGCCGAGCTGTACCTCGTGCCGCGCGACGGAGGGGGAGGGGGAGGCGCGGCGAGGGCCATCACGCATTTCGGCGTCGACGTTCAGGACGTCGCGTGGAGCCCGGATTCACGCGCGCTCGCGCTCGTCGCAAACCTGCATCAGCGCGACGAGTACATGTACGAGCGCAGTGATCTGTTCGTCGTCGATCTCGATGGCAAAGTCCGTCGCTTCACCGACGACGGCTACGACCACAGCTCGCCCGCCTGGGCGCCCGACGGCAAGTCGTTGGTCGTTAGGCGAGAAGAAGGACTCAGCAGCGTCATCGCCGCGAAACGCACGCGTGGTGCTCCCATCGATCTCTATCGCGTGCCCATCGACGCCGCGCTCAACGAGACCGGACGCTGGCGGAATCTCACCGCTTCGTGGGACCTCATTCCCGGCCGCCCGGAGGTGGACGCGACGGGACAATCGGTGCTCTTCGACGCCGAGGTCGGCGGCGATCGGCACCTCTTCCGCGTCCCACTCGCCGGCGGCGCGGTCGAGCAGGTGACGAGCGGCGCGCGTCGGTTGAGTGGATTCTCATTGTCCGCGAACGACGACCGCGTCGCCTACGCCGCGACCGATCCGACGCACCCGTCGGATGTCTACGTGGCTTCCCTCGACGCTGCCTGCGTCGATCGCCTAACGCGATGCGAGCGGCGCCTCTCGAACGTGAACGCGATGCTCCTCAACGACGTCCATCTCGACTCGCCGTCGCGCGTTTCCTTCACGAGCAAGGACGGGACGAAGGTCGAGGGATGGCTGCTGCTGCCGCAACGCGCCGCCGGCGAACGGCTGCCGCTGATCCTCGCTATCCACGGCGGACCGCACGGCGCCTACGGCGACAACTTCGATTTCGAAATGCAGCTCTTCGCCGCGAGGGGCTACGCCGTGCTCTACACCAATCCGCGTGGCTCGACCGGGTACGGCGAAGACTTTCTCTGGGCGACATGGGGCGGCGGTTGGGGCATCAGGGACTACGACGACGTGATGGCCGGCGTCGATTACGTACTTGCTCATTACCCGATCGACCCCAAGCGACTCGGCGTGACCGGCTATTCGTACGGTGGCTTCATGACCGATTGGACAATCACGCAGACCAGTCGCTTCGCCGCCGCGATCGCCGGCGCCGGCATCTCGAACTGGGTGAGCGACTACGGCACGGCCGACATTCCACGCACGAAGGAGAGCGAATTCTTCGGCGCGCCCTGGGAAGCAAAGGGCTACGAGCTACTCTGGCGCCAATCGCCCATCCACTACGCAGCGAACGTCACCACGCCGACGCTGTTCGTCCACGGCGAAGCCGACCTGCGTGTCCCGATCGAGCAAGCAGAGCAGATGTACACCGCGCTCAAGAAGCGGAAGGTGCCCGCGCGAATGGTTCGCTATCCCGACTCCTACCACGGTGGCTGGTCGGCCTGGAACAGCGTGCATCGCTACTGGCAGGAGTTGCAATGGTGGGATCGCTGGCTCGCCGGCAAGCCCACAACCTAGCGCAATCCCTGTCATCCGGACGAGCGAGGAGGGATCTGCTTTTGGCGATGCTGTCGCGCCGGCTCAGTGACTCGGCTGCCCAGCGGTAGCCGTGGGCGCCGGCGCGGGTCCCGGCGGTTTCTTCGCGCGTGGCGCGGGAATACTCAACAAGATGGCCGTCGCGACCAGCACCAGCGCGGCGACCGTGACTTCCATCGTCGCCGACCGCTTGATCGACTGCGCCGCGCTCTCCGTGCCGAGAGTCGGTCGCTGGCGGCGCCAGTTCCACGCGCCGAGTGAGAACACGATCGCGACGAGGCACAACTTCACGATGAGCGCGATCCCGTACGGCGATGACCAGAGATTCGACAGGACGTGCAGGTGACGCCACGCGATGGTCACACCGAAAAACACCAACACCGGTGTCGCGCCCAGCGCTAGCGGCGAAAACGAGTGCACCATGTCGGACACGATCGGCCCGCGCTGATCGTGCGGGACCTCGTTGCGCAGCACCATCGAGATCCCCGCGACGAGCATGACGAACAACGTTCCAATCCACAGGCCGCCAGCGAGCACGTGCAGCGGATTGTTGAGCTCTCCCCAATCCGCGAGGAAAGCGCTGCGCAGGAGACCAGCCACGAACCCCACCGCCGCGAGCCACCAGCCGACGTTGCTCCCTCGCATTGCGAGCAGGAAGCCGATCAACGCGAGAATGAGAAACCCGATCTGGAGCTCCGTCCCCACGTCGTGTGTCATCGTCCCTGGCACCGTCAGGTGGCGTCGCGCCGCGAGTCTTGGCAGTTGGTAGAAGAACAACAGCCCCACCCCGACGAGGGAGCCGATCAATCCGATCGTCGCTGCCCGCCGCGCGCTGTCCGCCAACACGCGACGCCGCGTCGCATCCGAGCTCGATGCTGCGGCCAATGCGAGAGCGCCGCGCACGACCGCGAAGCGAAAGCCCACCGCCCCAGCGGGGAGGAATGCCGCGATGAATCCGATGTACTCGAAGATCGGTTGTGGCCAGCGAATGACAGATGGTGCCTGCACGTAGCTCCTCGTGTCTCGTATTGTTTGCCCGTTCAATTACTGCCGAGGCGTTCTCGACGTTGGGCCGCCGCGGATTGTGCACGCGCCGTTCCGCGATCGCAATCGCTTCGCCATCTTCTCTTCTCTCCAGTAGCCGAGACAACCGACGATGCGTGCCTTCGCAGCCTCATTGCTCTTCGCGGCCGGCGGCCTGTCCCTCACCCCGCTCGCCCCGACTCCAGAGACCATTCGTGGATTCTCTCCCGAATCCTCGCGCATTGAACGCGAGTGGGAAGCGAAGTTCCGGGCGATCCCCGATCCGACGCGCCTGCGCAGCATGATGCAGCTCTTGTCCGCGCGGCCGCACCACGTCGGATCGCCTTATGACAAGACCAACGCCGAGTGGATCCGCGATCAGTTCCGATCATTCGGCTGGCAGGTCGAGGTCGAGACATTCGACGTTCTGTTCCCGACGCCGATCGAGCGCGTCGTCGAGATGGTCGCACCGACGACCTTCAAGGCCAAACTGCAGGAACCGACCGTCCCGATCGACCCAACGTCGTCGCAGCGCGCCGAGCAGTTGCCGTCGTATAACGCGTACTCCATCGACGGCGACGTCACCGGTCCACTCGTCTTCGTGAACTACGGTGTCCCCGCCGATTACGAAGAGCTCGAGCGGCACGGCGTCTCGGTGAAGGGCGCCGTGGTGATCGCCAAGTACGGCGGATCGTGGCGCGGCATCAAACCAAAGGTCGCCGCCGAACACGGTGCCGTTGGTTGTCTCATCTACTCCGATCCGCGTGACGACGGCTACGCCGACGGCGACGTCTTTCCGAAGGGCCCGATGCGTCCGCGCGATGGCGTGCAGCGCGGCAGCGTCGCCGACATGCCCACGTACCCCGGGGATCCTCTGACGCCGGGTGTCGGCGCGACCAAGGACGCGAAGCGCTACAGCGTCGCCGAAGCGCCGACGCTGACGAAGATTCCGGTGCTGCCGATCTCGTACGGCGATGCCGAGCCACTCCTCACTGCCCTCACCGGCGACGTCGTTCCACCGTCGTGGCGCGGTGGTTTGCCGATCACATATCGCTTCGGCCCGGGCTCGGCGCGCGTGCATCTCGGTGTCAAGTCCGACTGGAGTTTGAAAACACTCAACGACATCATCGCGCGTCTTCCCGGCACGAGCGAGAGCGAGCAGTGGGTCATTCGTGGCAACCACTACGATGCGTGGGTGAATGGCGCCGAGGATCCGATCTCCGGCACGGTCGCCGAGCTCGAGGAAGCGCGCGCGTTAGGCGAGTTGTACAAGCAAGGCTGGCGCCCGAAGCGCACGATCATTTACGCCGCGTGGGACGGCGAGGAACCGGGCCTGCTCGGATCGACGGAATGGGCCGAGGCGCACGCCGACGAGCTGCGTCAGCACGCCGTCGCCTATCTCAACAGCGACTCGAATGGCCGGGGCTACCTCGGCGTCGAAGGCTCGCACTCTCTCGAGAAGTTCATAAACGGCGTCGAGAAGGACGTCACCGACCCCGAGGCCAACATCAGCTCGTGGAAGCGCAACCAGCTCGCGATCATCCGTCGCGGGTCGCCCGAGGAGCGTCGCGATGCCCGCGAGCGTGAGGATTTGCGAATTGCCGCGCTCGGTTCCGGATCCGACTACACGCCCTTCTTGCAGCACCTCGGCATCGCGTCGCTCAATCTTGGATATGGCGGCGAAGATGAGAGCGGCATCTATCACTCGATCTACGACGACTTCTATTGGTACACCCACTTCAGCGACACAGCCTTCGTCTACGGTCGAGCTCTCGCGCAGGCGGCTGGACAAGCGGTCATGCGTCTAGCCGACGCCGACGTCCTGCCATTCGCGTTCAGTAATCTGGCGGAGACGGCACAGCGCTATGTCACCGAGTTGCAGCAGCTTCGCGAGCGTCGCGCGACGGAGATCGCGGAGCGCGATCGCGAGATCGACGAGAACGTCTTCGCGGCGACGAACGACCCGCGCACGCCGACCCATCCTCCGGCAAAGGAGGCCCGGCCACCGCAGCTCGAATTTGCGCCGTTGCTCAACGCCGTCGACTCGCTGACGCGAGCGGCCCAGCACTATGAGCGTACGTACTCACAGTGGGTGGAGCGGGGCGGGGTGACTCAGGCGGGGAGCGCTGGCGCCGCGACGCTCAAGTCGCTGAATGAGCGGCTGCTGCAGGCCGAGCGCGCGCTGACGACGCCGGAGGGACTCGCGAAGCGGAGCTGGTACACACACCTCCTCTACGCGCCTGGCTTCTATACCGGCTACGGCGTGAAGACCATGCCGGGCGTTCGTGAGGCGATCGAACAGGGACAATGGGGCTCGGTGAATGGAGAGATCGAGCGCGTCGCCGCGGCGCTCACTCGTGAGGCCACCCTCGTGAGCCAGCTCGCCGATACCCTCGCCGCCGTTCGCTGATTTGTCGAGACAAAGCAACCTGTCCGCGCTGTAGGACGGCGCGGAAGGTTGCGGCTGCTCGGTCGGCCGTTAGGTTATCAGTCCCGCACGGCCGCGCCCACCCCCGGCCGTCGTCAGGCAACCCATAATGAGGTTCTCATGAACACGCGTAGGCCCCTCCTGGTCTTCGTAGTGGGCGTCTTGTGCGGCACGATGCCGTCCGTTGCCGCCTCGGGCCAGACACCCCAACAGGCGAGCATTACCGGTCGCGTCACCGACGCGCCCACTGGGCAGCCGCTCGCCAACGCACAGATCACCGTCGTTGGCACCAACATCGGAGCGCAGACCAACAGCGACGGTCAGTACACGATTCGCATCACGACCGCTGGCAATTACGAAGTTCGCGCCTTACGAGTCGGCTACGGCGAGCAGCGGCGATCCGTCACTGTCGTTGCTGGGCAGACGTCGACGCAGAATTTCCAGATGGCGCCGGTCCCCGTTTCGCTGAATCCCGTCGTCACCACCGCGACCGGCCAGCAGCGCCGCGCGGAAGTGGGCAACGACATCGCGCAGGTCTCCGCGTCCGAAGTGGTGGGCACTGGCACGGTGTCCAGCGCCGCGGACCTGCTGACGTCGAGAGCGCCGGGCGTCACGGTGTTCGAGGGCACACAGACGGGTGCGGGTGTGCGCGTTCGCATTCGCGGTACGAGCTCGCTGTCACTCTCCAACAATCCGATCTACGTCATCGACGGCGTTCGCGTCGAGGGGACGACGGGATCCTCCTCGGTGAGTGTCGGCGGCACGACCCCCGCGCGCATCAACGACATCAATCCCGAGGAGATCGAGTCGATCGAGGTCGTGAAAGGTCCGTCCGCGTCGACGCTATACGGAACCGACGCCGCGAACGGCGTCATCGTTATCACCACGAAGCGTGGCGTCGCCGGGAAGCCGCAGTGGTCGTATTCCACGCAGCAGACCGCGATCACCGATCACAATCACTACCCGACGGCGTATTGGGGCTGGCGCACCGGCACGACCTCGGCGACGACATCCAGTCCGTCGAACACCGTGCAGTGCTTTCTCAGCCAGGTCGCCGCCGGCACCTGCGTTCAGGACAGCGTCACGAGTTACAACCTTACTAAGGATCCGCAGTCGACGCCGTTCGGTATCGGTTATCGCCAACAGCACGCGCTGCAAGTGAAGGGCGGCTCGGAGATGATCCGCTACTTCATCCATGGCGAGTGGGAGGACGAGGACGGCTCGACGAAGGTGCCTGAGTTCGACCAGCGCTTCATGTCGAGCCATGGCCTCGCCCTCAGCTCGATACAGAAGAGTCCGAACCACCTCGGCCGCGAAACGGCGCGTGCCAATCTCGACGTCTCGCTGTCGCCCGACGCGGACCTCTCGTTGAGCGCCGGCTACATCCAGCAGGACCTGCGGCTTCCCGAGAGCGACGACTCCGGTGTTCTCGGTATCGCCACCAACATCTATGGTGGGCCCGGCTTCAAGTACAACCTCAACGCGAACGGTGACACGTTGTACGGATGGCGCGCCGCCACGCCGCGCGACATCTATCAGATCGAGACCGATCAGAACATTCAGCGGTTCATCGGCTCCTCGCGCGCCAATTGGCGGCCCCGCGACTGGCTCGCCCTCCGCAGCACGTTCGGCCTCGATTTCATCGGCCGGCGCGACACGCAGCTTTGCCGCTTCGCCAACTGCCCCGACGTCGGTACGACGCGCCTCGGCTACAAGATCGACAACCGCACGAACTTCTTCGACTACACGCTCGACGCCGCCGCGACGGCGACGAAGCAGATCAACGAGGCATTCGGATCACGAACGACGCTGGGCGTGCAGTTCACGCGCACGATCTTCGACCGCAACGGTACCGAAGGCGATCAGCTGCCGCCGGGCGCCGTGACGGTGACGGGCGCCGCCGTGAAGCTCGCCGACGAGGCGACCGACGAGACGCGGACGCTTGGCAGCTTCATCGAGCAGCAGGTGTCCTTCCGTGACCGGCTCTTCGTCACCGGCGCCATTCGCTCCGACCGCAACAGCGCGTTCGGCGCCGATTTCAAGACGGTCTTTTATCCGAAGCTCTCGGCGTCCTGGATCGTGTCGCAGGAGCGGTTCTTCCCCCACTTCGGCTGGCTCGATGAGTTTCGCCTGCGCGGCGCGTACGGCGCGTCGGGCGTTCAGCCGGGCACGATCGACGCGGTTCCGTACTACGCCGCGACGCGCACGTTAGGCGAAGCGGGCGAAGTGCCGGGCGTCGTCTTCAGCGCGCTGGGCAACACGAACCTCAAGCCGGAGCGGTCGACGGAGTTCGAGGCGGGCTTCGACGCGGCGTTCTGGCACAACCGCGTCAACACCCAGATCACGTTCTACAACAAGATTTCGCGCGACGCGCTCGTCAGCCGCGTCCTGCCGCCCTCGTTAGGAACCGGCACGACCTCCCGCTTCGAGAATCTCGGCGAAGTCAAGAACTCGGGATGGGAAGCGGCAATCAACACCGTGCTTCTCCAGAGCGCCAACCTCGGTTGGGACGTCACGTTCAACGGCTCCACGAACCAGAACAAGCTCGTGAGCCTGGGCGGCGTGCCGAACATCATCCTCAGCTCCACGCTGCAGGATCGCGAGGGGTACCCACTCAACGGCTGGTGGTCGCGTCCACTCCTCGGCTTTCAGGACAAGAACGGGAACGGCATCATCCAGTACAACGCCGATCCGAACCTCAGCGAGATCGTTGTCGGCGATACGTCGGTGTATCTCGGCAATCCCATCCCGATCTACGAGGTGGCGCTCGTCAACGGATTCGACTTCTGGCAGCGTCGATTCCGTCTGCAGGCGATGGTCGACTACAAAGGCGATTACAAGACGTATAACAACAGCGAGCGCATTCGCTGCCTGAGCCGGTTCAACTGCTCCGGGCTCATCAACCCGGGCTCTTCGGAGTTCGAGCAGGCGCGAACCGTCGCCGGCCGCGAGCACCCCAGCCGCACCGTCGCTGGATTCATCGAGGACGGCGACTTCATTCGCTTCCGCGAGCTGTCGCTCACCTTCAACGCGCCGGAGCGTTGGGCCAGCCGCTACCTCCGCGGCCGCTCGCTCGCCGTCACCGGCGCGGTGCGCAACCTCGGTGTCCTCTGGACCAAGTATACCGGCGTCGACCCGGAGGCCTACGGCACCACCGGCGACGCCCCCTCGTCGTTCCAGGCCTTCGCGCCACCGCGTTATGCGACGCTTCGTCTCAACCTCGGCTTCTAAGGATTGCCCCGTGCGTATACAAATGCTAATCAAGCACCGTTTGGCGACGGCCACGCTCGGAGCGGCCCTGCTGGTCATCGGCTGCGTGTCGAGCGATCGGATCCTTTCCGTTGAGGATCCGGACATCATCAATCCGGCGGACGTGGCTTCGGCGGCAGGCGCCAACGCCGTCCGCATCGGCGCGTTCGCGCGTCTCAATGTCGCCACGACGGGCACGACCAGCGGCTCCGACGAAGGTCTCTTTCTCCTCGGCGGCATGCTCGCCGACGAGTGGATCAACGGCGATTCGTTCATCGATCGCCAAGCCGTCGACCAGCGCGTGATCCAGCCCTCGAACTCCTTTCTCACGACCGCCGATCGCGCGATCAACCGCGCGCGACTCTCGGCGATGCAGGCGACGGTCCTGCTCAAGCAGTTTTCGCCATCGGCGCCCGGCTGGGAGGCCGCCGAGATGTATTTCGTCGAGGCCTTCGCCGAAAACCTCATGGCCGAGGACTACTGCAACGGCTTGGTGTTCAGCTCCGTGATCGACGGTCGCGAGCAATATGGATCGCCGATCTCCGATCAGACGGCGTTCACGATCGCTCTCGCCCACGTCGACTCGGGCCTCCCGCTGATCACCGGCAACACGACCGACGATCTCCGAGTCGAGTATGCGCTGCAGGTTCTGCGTGGTCGCATTCTGCTCAACATGGGTCAGAGCCACTATGCAGAGGCCGCGACCTCCGTCGCGGCCGTGCCGACGAGCTTCAAGTATCAGTTGCTCGAGTCGCTCACGACGGCCAGCAACGTGATTTGGTCGCTGAACAACAGCAATCGGCGATACAGCGTCAGCTCCGCCGAAGGCACCAACGGCGTCAACTTCGCCGCGGCGATTGATCCGCGCTTGCCGGTCTGCCAAGGTGGTGACGCGACCTGCAAGCTCAACGGTGTGTCGCAGGCCAGTCGCGACGATCTGGGTAAGCCTTTCACCGTCCAGCTCATTTGGCCGACCGCGGCAAGTCCCGTCACGATCATCAGCGGAATCGAGGCGCGAATGATCGAAGCGGAAGCGCAGCAGGCGGCCGGCGATCCGGCCTCGGCGGTCGCGACGCTGAACGCCGCCCGAACGACCGTCACTGGTCTTGCGCCACTGACGGATCCCGGAACGCCCGGCGCGGAGATCGACCAGATCTTTCGCGAGCGAGCCTTCTGGTTCTTCTCGACCGGTCACCGGCTTGGTGACCTGCGCCGTCTCATTCGTCAGTATCAGCGCTCGGCGGACAGCGTCTTCCCCACTGGTTCCTGGCACAAGGGCGGCAACTACGGAGGCGACGTGAACATCCCCGTGCCGCAGGCCGAATTGAACAATCCCAACGTGCCCGCGGCCCTCTGCACGGACCGGAACGCATAGCAGGGCTTTCTTCGCACCGACAAACACAATCCGTACACCTCGGAGGCACTGGGACGCTGTACCGTTCCAGTGCCTCGCTTCATGTTACCGGCGTCCCGCCTCATTCTCTCAGCCCCCAAGCCCCTCGTTTTCATGTCCACGAGTAGACGCGAGTTTCTCGTGCGCTCCGCCGCGGCGGCCGGCGCACTCGGCCTCGGAATCGTTCCGCGGATCACGTTAGGCGAGGACGTGCCCGGCACGCCGGCGCCCAAGTCGCTGAACATTCTCATTCTCGGTGGCACCGGGTTCACCGGACCGGAGCAGGTGAACTACGCGCTGAGCCGCGGCCATCACGTCACGCTCTTCAATCGCAACCGGACGCGCCCCGACATGTTCAAGGGCAAGGTCGACCAGCTCATCGGCGACTTGAACAACGACACGAGCGCGCTCGAGGGCAAGAAATTCGACGTCGTCATCGACAATCCGACGACTGCCCCGGCGTGGGTTCGGAACGTCGCGAAATATATGAAGGGAAACACGGGGCACTACATCTTCATCTCGACCATCTCCGTCTACCCGGACAACGCCACGCCTAACGCGGACGAGACCGCGGCGACGACGCCGATGCCCGACGGACTCGATCCCTACACGCTCGAGCGCCAGAACTGGGGTCGCTATTACGGCGCGCTCAAGTCTCGCTCCGAGAAGGATGTGCAGGAGGACTACCCCGGCATCTTCACCATCATTCGCCCTGGGCTGATTGTCGGCCGTTATGATCCGAGCGATCGATTCACGTACTGGCCGGTCCGCGTCGCGAAGGGCGGGGAAGTGCTCGCTCCCGGGAAGCCTAACGACGTGACGCAGTTCATCGACGCGCGCGACCTCGCCGAGTGGACGATTCGTATGGCCGAGAAGGGGCCGAAGGACGGCGGTGGCATCTACAACGCCACCGGGCCGCG
>DATBHD010000039.1:0-6126 GCA_036557635.1 Gemmatimonadaceae bacterium | reverse complement strand
GATCGGGAGCGACTGAGCGGAGAGGCCGGAGGTGGCCATTACGAACAGAGCGCTGGAGAGAGTGATCGAAGATCTCATATTTGGCGTGGCGTGTGACGATCGCGACCGAGCAAGCAAGCACGAATCACGGATCATTCGGATTTACTCGAATTGCTCCACTTGCTCATACGACTCCGATGCTGGAACTCTGTTGATGTTCTTGTAAACGGCCGCCCCCCCTCGAGTGGGATCTTAGCGCCGCTCGGAGCAATCCGGTACATCCGAGTCATCCGCGATCAACAGATATGGATCGCCGTCGCCTTGAACGACGCCACGACCTCGCGGCCGGGCGCGAGGCCGAGCTCCTGAACGGCGCGCGTGGTGACGGCGGAGATGATCGGAGTGCCGCTCACGTTGACCGTTACCTTGCTCAGCGCGCCAGCGGCGACAATCTCGATCACGCGGCCGCGAAACTGGTTCCGCACCGACGACGCAATCGCCTCGGTGGACAGCATGACGTCCTCGGCGCGGATCACGGCATGTGCCTTCCCCGGTACGGCGTCGCCCAGCGCGTAGAGCGTGAGCGCGCCGGTGTCGAAGGCGAGCGGGTGCTCGGCGAATTCTCCCTCCGCGGCATCGGTCCAGTCGGGCGTGATGGCACGAATCGGCCGGGCCGTACCGGCGTAGATGTTCTCCGCGCCGAGGAAGTTCGCGACGTATGCCGTCGCCGGACGCCGGAACAGTTGGGCGGGTTCGCCGGCCTGGATGAGGCGTCCCTTGTCGAGAAGGATCGCGACGTCGCCGACGAGGCCCGCTTCGGCGAAGTCGTGGGTCACGTGCAATACCGTGAACTGCCGCTCGAAGTAGATCGTGCGCACCTCGCGCCTAACGGCGGCGCGGCTCCGCGGATCCAGAGCCGCGAACGGCTCGTCGAGCAGCAGGACGTTGGGTCGGCGCGCGAGCGTGCGCGCGAGCGCCACGAGTTGCCGCTCACCGCCGCTCAGCGATCGTACGTCGCGGTCGCCGACGAGCTGGAGTCCAAAGCGCTCGGTCATCTCGGTGGCGAGCGCGGCGTCGGCCGCGCCGTAGGCGACGTTCTGCCGCACGGTGAGGTGGGGAAACAGATACGCGTGCTGATAGACGAGACCAAGCCCGCGCCGCTCCGGCGCGACACGGGTCACGTCGACATCGCCGAGCCTAACGGTGCCCGTTTTCAGGGGGATGAGGCCGGCGATCGACTCGAGGAGCGTCGTCTTCCCCGCGCCGGCCGGGCCAATGACGACGCCGTACGAACCCCGCGGCACGGTGAACGTGATGTCCTCGAGCGCGAAGTCGCCGAGGCGGGCCGTGAGTCCCTGAACGGCGATCATGGCTCGTCGTGTCGAATCACACGCAACGCGGCGAGCGGGAGCAGCGAGAGCAGCACGAGAACGGCGGCGACGGGCAGCGCCCCGCGTAGCCCGAGCGTCGTGAAGCGATCGTAGCTCAACACACTCGCGACCTTCGGATTGTACGTGAGGACGACGATCGCGCCGAACTCGCTCACCGCGCGCGCCCACATGACGATCGCGGCCGCCGTGAGGCCGCGGAGCGAGAGCGGCAGAGTGATGCGGCGAAACGCACCCCAGGCGGTGTCGCCGAGCGTGCGCGCGACGGCCTCATAGCGACGATCGACGCGCGTGAATGCCTCCCGAGCGGCGCCCACGTACAACGGTGCCGCGACGAAGAACATCGCGCAGACGATACCGAACACCGAGCCGGTGAGTCGCAATCCGGCGTGGAGCAGTACCTCACCTAACGGGCTCGCCCGTCCGAGCACCAGTAGAAGCGCGATGCCGGCAACGGGATGGGGGACGATGAGTGGCAGGTCGAGGATCGCGACGACGAACGCGCGTCCCGTGAAACGGCGCCGCGCGAGGAGATAGGCGATCGGTGTCCCGCCCGCGATCGCGCAGATCGTGGCCGTTGTCGCCGTCACCATCGTGAGCGCGAGCGCGCCGCGGAGCTCGGCGTCGGCGGCGAGCTGCCTAACGCCGGACACTCCGCCGGCGCCGACGAGACCGACCAGCGGCGCGACGAGAAAGAGGAGAAACAGCGACGCGAGCAGGGCGCTGACGACCGTCGCCGCCGGCGACAGCGCCGTGCGCCAACTTCCCGATTCGCGAGCGACGCTAGCGGGCGGCGGCGTCACGAATGGCGGCGGGCACGCTCGCGCCCACGAATCGAGCGTGGTCGAGCACGTCGACGTGCGCGTCGTGCATCATGCGCCGCCCATCGGCGGAGAGCAGAAAGGCGGCAAGTCGTTCGGCCGCGGCGGCGTGGGGCGCATGGATCGGCACCGAGAGCGCGTACAGGATCGGGGCGCCGATGAAAGTAACGGTGTCGTTGCCCTTTCCCTTGACGCGAATGCGCGCGCGTTGGTACTCGGCGCCTCGCACCGGATCGCCAAGGTCGATCGCGGCCGGCAAGTGCAAGGCGTGAAAGCCGTATGCCGCGGCCACCGACTCATAATCGAAGATGTAGTCCAACTCTCCCGTCTGGAGGAGCGCGGCAAGCTCCGCCGCGTTAGGCCGCATGTTCGTCGGCGGGGCGTTGCCGAGGATGCGTTGCGCCAGCCGTGGCTGGTGATAGTAGCTCTCGGCCAGTTGCAGCGTGAGCAGCGTGCGGTAGCCCGCCGGTGCCGTGTTCGGATCGGGACGGCCGACTTCGACACCCTTTTCCGAGAGAATGCGCGGCCAGTTCGTCGAGTCGATCTCGGCGGCGTGCCTGGAGCGATCGGTGTAGCCAATGATCATCCGATTCCGGGCGAACTCCGCGTACCAGCTCACGTGCGCCGGCATGAGGAGCTGCGGAAAGACTTCCGGGTCGGCGAGCGCAAGCACGTCGGGAGCGCGGCCCAGGTCGGTGAGCTTTCTTGCGTGCTCGAGGGATGCACCGCTCTCACGCTCGACGACGACGTTGTTGCGAGACGCGAAAGTATCGAGCGCCGCCTGGAGCGGCTTGGTGAGGCTCGCCGCGAGATAGACTACGGCGGTGTCAGGCTTTGCGGACGAGGACGCGGGCGCCGGCTGCCGCTCATGACAAGCGAGTCCAGCAAGCGCGAGCACTACGACGTATGTACATCGTTGGCGCATGAGGCAATAATCAGCGGCGCCAACCATGAGTAGCAAGGGTTGCTGGCGGCCCATACAGTCGCGAAACCTTTGCCTGGCAGCCACGTTGGTTTCAAGCGAATTCCCACGGGTCCGTCATTGTACTAGTGTAATAGTACAAATCGGACTCACCCCCCCACCTCTCCATGAACGCCAACGAACTCGCCATTGACATCCGTGGCGTCTCGAAAAAGTACGAAGAGCACGTCGCCGTACGCGACCTGTCACTTCAAGTACCGCGCGGGGCCGTTTACGGGTTGCTCGGCCCCAACGGCGCCGGCAAGACGACCACGATTCGCATGTTGCTCGACATCATCGCCCCGGACGGCGGATCGATCACGATTTTCGGGCGGCCGAATCAAGAAACGGAACTGCTCAACCGGGTCGGCTACCTCCCTGAGGAGCGCGGCCTGTATCGGAAAATGCAGGTCCGGCGCATCCTCCGGTTTCTCGCCGAGCTCAAGGGGCTCGACGCCGCCGACGCCGACAAGCGAATCAACGAGTGGCTCGAGCGATTCTCGCTCACGACAAAGGAACGGGATTGGGGCAACGCGAAAATCGACGAGCTGTCGCGCGGCATGCAGCAGAAGGTGCAGTTCATCGCTACGCTCGTGCACGATCCCGATCTGGTCATTCTCGACGAGCCATTCAGCGGCCTCGATCCGATCAACGCGCAGGCGTTGAAGGACGCGGTCGTGGAGCTCAAGCGGCGCGGGAAGACCGTCGTCTTCAGCACGCACGTGATGGAGAACGCCGAGCGCATGTGCGACTCGGTTTGCATCATCGCGCGCGGCGAAAAGGTGCTGGACGGCCAGGTGAGCGACGTTCGCCAGAGCAGCGGCCGTCGCAACGTGGCGCTGACACTCGTGCCTGGCGCGTCCGGCAACGGGCGTCCGAGCGACAACGGCATCGGGCACGTGCTGGGCGACCCGCGACTCGTCAGGCGGTTTGACGACAACAATCGCTACTTCGAGGTCGAGCTCGCGGCAGGCGCTGACGCGCAGGAGCTCCTGCGTCGTTTGATCGAGGCGGGAGCGCAGATCGAGCGGTTCGAGCTCGTGCTGCCATCACTTCATCAAATTTTCATCGAGCGTGTCGGCGCCCAGGGTGTCGAGACGGGGATGTCCGGTCATGGATAAATTCTGGGTCGTCGCAAAGCGCGAGTATCTCGAGCGGGTGCGCTCGCGCTGGTTCATCATGATGACATTGTTCATCCCCGTGTTCATCACGGCGGCCTTCCTCGTGCCGGTGTGGGTGACGGCGCGCAGTGCGCCGGGCGCGTCGCTGCGAAACATCCTCATTCTCGATGCGACGGGTACGGGGCTCGGCCAGCGCGTCGCCGATGTGCTGATGCGCGATACCGTGGCGACGCCTAACGCGGCGACACTGCCTTCGCCGCAGGTGCGAGACGTCGCGCCAGCGCGGCTCGCCGCCGCCGAAGACTCGGCGACGCACGAGGTCATGAAGCCGAACGCCATTGTCGGATATCTCGTACTGGACGACAGTACCCTGTCGGCGCGCCGGGTTCGCTACCTGGGGCGCAACGCGTCGTCGATCGTCGACACGGAAAAGCTGAGGGCGGCGGTCCGGCAGGCCTTCACCGGCGTGATGTTACAGCGCGAGGGGGTGAAGCCCGAGACGATCGCCCTGATCAGTAACCTTTCACTGGACATGCCGTCGACGCGGATCGATGAGCGGGGAAAGGGCTCGTCGGGACAGGCGGCGGTCTTTCTCGGTATCGGAATCGGCGTTCTGCTGTTGATGTCGATCATCTTCCACGGCCAGTACGTGTTGCGCGGCGTGCTCGAGGAGAAGCAGACGCGCGTCGCCGAAGTCGTGATCTCGAGCATCAAGCCGGAGATGCTGCTCGCGGGCAAGGTGGCCGGCGCGGGCGCGGTCGGGTTGACGCAGCAGCTGTTGTGGATCGGGATCTCGGCGTGGCTGATGACGAACTTTGCGCCGCTGGTGCTCAAGTCGGCTGGCTCACCGGTCACGGCGCAGAACGCCACATCACTGAGTAGCTCGTTAGGCGGACTGACGCCCGCCCTGTTCGCGGTCGTGCTCCTCTATTTCCTCCTCGGCTTCGTGTTCTACGCGTCGCTGCTCGCGGCGGCGGGCTCGATGGTCAACAACGAGCAAGACGCGCAGCAGGCGGCGATGCCCGTCATGTATCTGCTCATCGGGGCCTGGTTGTTCGTGAACTCGGTGATCGTGAATCCGGGTGGGCGCATCGCGACGGTATTGTCGTGGCTGCCCTTCTCGTCACCGATCATCATGCCGATGCGCGTGGGTCTTTCGTCGGTAGGGTGGCCGAGCATCGTGGGATCGCTGGCGGTCTGCGCGTTGGGCTGCGTGTGCGCGGTGTGGCTGGCGGCGCGGATCTATCGCGTCGGAATGCTCATGTACGGAAAGAAGCCCTCCTTCACGGAAGTTGCGAAGTGGGTGAAGTACGCATGAACTGCAACTACTAGGAGCGAGCCGAGAAGGGCGAGCCGAGAAGGGCGAGCCGAGAAGGGCGAGCCGAAAAGGGCGAGCCGAAAAGGGCGAGCCGAGAAGAGCGAGGCGAAAAGGGCGAGCCGAAAGAGGCGAGCAGAAAGATTCGAGCAGAAAGATTCGAGCAGAAAGAGGCGAGCCGAGAACTGCGACCAGACAAGGAAATCGGGCGCGCGGAGCGCGCCCGTTCATTTTCCGCAACGTCGTTCTCGGCTCGCCCTTTTCGGCTCGCTCTCTTCGGCTCGCTCTTCTCGGCTCGCCCTTCTCGGCTCGCTCTTAGTCGTATCGCTCTTAGTCGTACCGCTCTTACTCGACGAACCTCGTCTTCATGACGTCCAAACGGTCCAGGAACTTCCTGATGTCGTCATTGACCGCCTGGATCCTCGTTATGCTGTGCGGATTGAACTGCGGATCGTACGGGCTTCGCGCCGGGCCGCCCGCGACCTCGAGCACGGCCTCGAAGTCATAAGCGTGAGTCCGTCCCGTCTTCGGATCCGTCCAC
>DATBHD010000038.1:0-17146 GCA_036557635.1 Gemmatimonadaceae bacterium | reverse complement strand
GCCAGGTAGTCCATGAAGATCGCGCCTTCGCGGCCGATGCGGTCGATGTTGGGCGTCTCGCCGACCATCAGGCCGCGATGGTAGATGCTCGGCTGCATCCAGCCGATGTCATCGCCCATGATGAACATGATGTTGGGCTTGGTTGTCGAAGTCTGAGCGTTCGCCGACACCGCCGCGACGAGCGCGGCGGCAAGGGGCAAATACGACAAGTTTCGCAACCTCATAAGTCGACTCCGTGACGCTGGGAACGATGTTGACTCGTGTGCGCGTGGACTGGAGCAGCCGCTCGCGTCCAGTCGTACACGTGGAAGCACCGTCGATGAATAAATGGACCCTCCGGCGCGCGACGCATTGGACCTTGGACGACGATCCGGTCAAGGCGCGCTCGACTGAGTCATGGTGAGCGCGCGCAACCGGTTCGCATAACGCTGAGCCTGTGCGCTCTCGCCGCGCGCCTCGTAGAACTTGACGAGCGCGGCGAGGACATCCCCGTTGCGAGGATGAGCGGTGAGCGCCGATCTGAGGCGTGCGATCGCGGCGTCGGCCTTGCCGGCCGAGTGGAGCGCGATCGCGTGGACGTAGGCGAACCGTGCGTTGCCGGGTTCGAGTCCAGCCGCGCGCGCGAACTCACGCAGCGCGCTGTCGCCGCGGTTCAGGCGCGTCAACGCCAATCCGAGCGCGAAATGCAACACGCCGCTCCTCGGGTCAGTCGTTAGGCCGTCGCGAAGCACCCGCTCGCCGTCGGCGTCGCGGCCCAACGCCCGATACACGTCGGCGAGATTCACGTACGCGGGAATCGAGGACGGCTCCATCCGGATCGCCGCTCGGAGCTCCGTCTCGGCTCCGCCCATGTCGCCGCGTTCGGCGAGAAAGGTGCCCAGATTCACTCGCGCCTCGGCGCGATCCGCGTTGTAGCGTTGAACCGCGACGTACTCGGCGGCGGCGCGCTCGAACGCTGCCGCTCCCTCGGGACCCAGTTGTTGCGCGGGGACGGCGGCGAGAACGCGAGCCGCTTCGATGCGAATGGATTTCAGCGGGTCGGAGAGCAGCGGCTCGGCCAGGCTCGGTCGCGAGGCGACGGGAAGCGCGGCGACGGATTGCAGCGCCCCGAAGCGGACCAGCGCGCTCGAGTCACGCAGCCCATCGACCAGTGCGGTGAGCGCGGCGTTGCCGCGAGGAAAATTCAACTCTGCTAATGCCGTGGCGCGCGTGATTGTCGACTGCGTGGTGTCGGCCGCGAGGGCCCCGAGCAGCGCCTGCGCGTTGACGCTGCCCGAATCGGCGGCGGTGAACGCCATCGCCGCGCGCTCGTGCGGACCCAGCGGCGCCTTGTCTCCGTACCAGGCGGCGATTCGCGCCGCGGCCCAGCGTGCGTCGCGCCGCGTATGGCAGCTCGTGCACGCGTTAGGCGTGCCGAGCGCGACGGAGAGATCCGGCCGAGGAATGCGCAGGCTGTGATCGTGTCTTGGATCGATCACCATGTAGGTCGTCGCCGGCATGTGACAGCCGACGCACGTCGCGCCCGCGCTCGCGAGCTCGTGATGATGGTGGGCCGGCGTGTCGTATTTTGCCGGCAGGTGACAGGTCGCGCACACCGCGTTGCCGGGGGCTCGCAACGCACCGCTGTGCGGATTGTGGCAGTCGCTGCACGTCACACCATGCGCGTACATCCGGCTCTGCAGGAATCCACCCCAGATGTAGACCTCGTCGTGCTGTTGACCGTCGGCGTGATACAGCGGACGGCTGAGCAGAGCCGGGCGATAGTAGTCGAGGAATGGTTTGCCCGCCTCGTATCCGTCGGCGATCTGACTGCGGCGCGAGTGGCACTGCGCGCAGGTCTCGATCTCGCGATCGGTGGTGCGTGGCCGCGAGCGTGTCGCGTTGCCGGTTGCCGCATTGGCGACCCAGACGATGCCGCGGCGCTCGTCGAGGCGCGTGTTCAAGCCTTTCGTCGAGTCTCGCGGATCCCTTCCCGCGGCCCGAGCCGACGCCCACTCGATGTGGCGCGACGCCGGACCGTGACACGCTTCGCAGCCGACGCTGATCTCGGCCCAGTGCGTCTGAAAGCGATCCGTCCCGGGATCGTAGTTCTTGTGGACGCCCGTCGAGTGGCAATCCGCGCACATGAAATTCCAGTTCTGCGAGGCCCGAGTCCAATGCAGCTCGTCGCGGCTGGTGACGCGCTCGTTAGGGTACAGATGAAACCAGCGCTGGCCGTGGCGATTCCGGGGACGCGAATCCCAGGCGATCGAGAGCGCCTGCACGCGCCCGCCCGACAGCTCGATCAGGTACTGCTGCAGCGGTGCGACGCCGAATGTGTATTTCACATCGAAGTCGCTCAGCTTTCCATCGGGTCCATCGGTGCGCACGACGAACTTGCCGTCGCGCCGGACGAATTCGCTGGTCGTGCCCGCATACGTGAATCGCGCGCCGTCGAACTGACCAAGCACGGTCCGCTCATCTGCGTCGGTCATCGCCGCGCGATGCTGCGAACGGCTCCACTCGGCGCTCTGCCCTGGATGGCAGGAAAGACAGGCGCGGCTCCCGACGAAGGAAGCGTCGGAAGGCTTGGGGTGTGGCTGTGGCCGGTCGGCGAATCGTCCGCTGTAATGCTCCGCGAGCAGCATGACAATGCCAAGCGCGACGACGCCAGCGGCGGCTTTTCTTGCGCGACTCACCCCCGGCGCGCGCGCAACCCGCAGCCTGCGACCGCGAGCTGGGGTGGGCGCCGCCTTTTTCTTTCTCCCGCTTCGCACGAATTCCCGCTTCCCGGAATCGAACGGTGAAATGCTGAGAGCGGGTCGGGCCGAGCGCTATGAGACCAAGGTCGAGTCATGAACGATCTCGGCAAGGATGGAGGCGAGTTCGACGTCTCGCGGATCGTCCCGCGACACCGCTGCCTAACGAGAACGCCGGCCGCACCACGAATCCGGAATCATCGCTTTTTACTCTGACCGCGACGCGGTCGCCGAGAGCGACTCGGGTCAAAGGGCGAGTAGGCTCGCCGATGTTCCTCGACAGTCGTCGGGCGCGAAACGCACCTCTCCTTCCTTTCGTCCTTCGCGAATTCTCGATTCGCTACGCTGATACCGCGGTCGTGCGGCCCATTGCGGTACGTTAGGCGAAAGCGCGGCGCGAGGACTGGTTCGGTGACAACGGTTCGTCCCAGCGGTTGTGTGGGCCCATTCAGCCCAACATGCGCACCGCTTGACATCGCCTGGTTCGCATCGGATTCTCCGGCCATCCATTTCGTCATTGCTTTTGGCCCATTCCGCGTACGGAGGATTCGTGCGACGACCTCTCTCTCGTCTCGCCGTCACTGGTACAGTGCTGGTCATGCTGCTGGCGACAGCGGCCCGCGCTCAAACGCGCGTCATCACCGGCACCGTCACCATCGCCGGGACTTCCGAGCCACTCCCCGGTGCGACCGTCTCGATCGTCGGCACTGCCGCGACGTCGCGCGCGGGCGCGGACGGGCGATACCGTCTCGTTGGCCCCGAGGGTGACGTCACCCTCCTGGCCCGCTCGATCGGATACAAACGGGCAACGCGCCCCCTCGCAGCCGGTCAGAGCTCGGCCGACTTCGCCCTCGACAAGGATCCACTGCTCCTCGAGAGCGTCGTCGTCACCGGTCAGGCGACCACCGTCGATACCCGGAGCGCGACGACCGCCGTCGCGCGCGTGTCGGGCGAGGAGCTCACGCAGGTGGCCGCGCCGACGATCGAGAACGCACTCGTCGGCAAGATCAGCGGCGTGAACCTGCAGTCGAACTCCGGCGCACCCGGCGGCGGCATCCAGATGCAGATCCGCGGCAACAACACGATCCTCGGGGCGTACGATCCGCTGTACGTGATCGACGGCGTGATCTACTCCAATGCGACAGTCGCGAGCGGCCGCGGCGATATCTCGGCGGCGGCTTTCGCGACCGCGGAGGACGACGCGGTGAACCGTGTCGCCGACATCAACCCGAACGACATCGAGAACATCGAGATCCTGAAGGGCGCCGCGGCCTCCTCGATCTACGGCTCGAAGGCGGCGAACGGCGTCGTGATCATCACGACACGCCGGGGACAGGCGGGTCAGAACAGCGTCCGCGTACAGCAGCGGCTCGGTCAGTTCCGGCCGTCCAGGACCCTCGAGAGCCGTCGGTTCACCGAGGACTCGGCGGTCGCCAAGTACGGCCCGGGCGTGGCGCACTGGTTCGACAACAACCAGACGCCGTACTTCAACCACTACGATCAGGCTTACACCCCCAGCAACCTCTCGTACGAGACGGTCGCCGACGTAACGGGTGGGACGGATCGGACGCGGTATTTCCTCAGCCTCACCAACAAGCACGACGGTGGCATCGAGCGAAACACGGGCTTCGATCGCCAGGGGTTGCGCGCCAACGTCGACCAGGATCTCGGCACGAAGCTCGGTGTGCACGTGTCGAGCGTGTTCAACCGGTCGGCGAACGATCGCGGCTGGAACAACAACTGTAACAACTTCGCCTGCGGCGGCTACGCGTTCGCGTACACGCCGAGCTTCGTGGACCTGCGGCAGCGCGACGCGACCGGCAACTACGTCACGCCCGACTGGGGAATCCAGGCCAATCAGCTCCAGACGGACGATCTCGCGAAGAACCACGAGGTCACGAACCGCTTCACTGGCGGCGCGACCGTCGATTACAACGCGCTCAACACGACGTCGCAGTCGCTCCGCCTCGTGTTCGCCGGTGGACTCGACGTCTTCCATCAGAACAACCAGCTCTGGGCGCCTAACGACTTGTTCTTCGAGCAGCCGGAGACGCTGCCCGGTGCGGCGGTCGACAACGACGGCGACAGCAAGTACTACAACTGGAACGCCAACGCGGTGCACATCTACCATGGCGGCTTCTTCTCGCTCAATACGTCGGCTGGTCTCCAGTACGAGGATCGCCAGCTCGAGACGAGCCGCATCGAGACGACGAACCTGATCCCCGGCCAGCGCAACGTTGGACAGGGCACCAACACCACCGGCACGCAGAATCTGACGCAGGAGCGCACCTTCGCCTTCTACGGGCAGGAGGAGATTCGCCTGCTGGACGAGAAGCTGCTCGTGCAGGGCGGCCTGCGAGCGGAGCGGAGCAGCGTGAACGGCGACATCGAGAAGTTCAACATTTTTCCGAAGATCTCGGCCTCGTACCGCATCGTCGACCTGCTCGGTTTGGGGAGTGAGCTCAAGCCGCGCATCGCCTACGGAGAGACCGGCAACCTGCCGATCTTCGGGCAGAAGTTCACGCAACTCGGAACGCCGCAACTGGGTGGCACGTCCGGCTTCACCGTGGCCACCTCCTCGGGCTTCTCGGGCGTCGAGCCGGAGCGAGTGAAGGAGGTGGAGGTCGGTATCGACGGCAACGCTCTGCACAGCCGAGTCGATTGGGAGCTCACCGGCTTCGACCGCAACACGACCAACCTGCTGTTGCAGCGCGTGCCGGCGCCATCGACCGGATTCACCAGCCAGGTGTTCAACGGCGGACGAATCCAGAATCGCGGAATCGAGGCCTCGTTAGGCTTCGTACCAATCCAACGCTCGAACGTATCGTGGCTCGTCCACACTACCTACACGCTCGAACGGAGCGAGGTAATGGATCTCGCCGGCCTGCCCCCGTTCCGTCCGCCGCTTTCGGGATTCGGCGGTCTGGGGGTGACGTTCATTCAGGAGGGCAAGCCGCTGACCCAGATTGTCGGGCGCGCGTTCGACGCGAACGGCAACCGCACCGCCACGGATGTGCAAATCGGCAATTCGGCCCCCGACTACAGAATTGGGCTCGTGAACAACGTCACGTACGGGCCGTTCGGGATCACCATGGTGCTCGATTACCAGCACGGCGGCGACATCATCAATCTCACGCAATTCCTCTACGACGACTCCGGGCTTGCCGCCGACTACGGCTCGGACGCATGGGCGTACCGCATGAAAGGTTACAACGGCGGCGTGATGACGCCGTACATCGAGGATGCCTCGTTCCTCAAGGTTCGTGAGGTGAGCATTCGCGCGAACGTTCCTCAGTCGTGGGTGAGCCGGAGCGGGCTCGGAACCCGTAACGTCAGCGTCGGCGTGAGCGGACGAAACCTGCTCACCTGGCAGCGCTACTCCGGGCTCGATCCCGAAGTAGCGAACGTCGGCTCCGCCGCCATCCGCAACAATCTGGACGTGGCTCCGTATCCGCCGAGCCGCAGCTTCTTCTTCGACTTCACCCTGGGGTTCTGATGACGATGACGACTAGACAGATCCGCACGGTGAGGCCGCGCAGCCACCGTGTCGTGACACGCCTCGCCGCCGGTATCGGCATCCTGATCGCGGCGTGCAACAATTTCGATGTGCAAAATCTCAACGCGCCGACCGCCGAGACATTGACCTCTTCGCCGACGCGGGACGTGCTCGGGCGCGCCGCGATCGGGATTCAGACGCAAACGTTCATCGACCTTGGCGCCATCATCCAGCAGTGGGGGATCTACGGCCGCGAGGGCTGGAATCTGCTCGGCAACGATCCACGCGAGACAGGAGAGGAAATCCGCGGGCCACAGGATCCCGGTGGACGCGCCGGCGGCATCTGGGGGGGAGAGTATCAAGCGATCCGAAGCATCAACGTTTACCTGGCGGCACTCGCGCACGCGAGCTCGCTGACGCCTGAAGAGTCGAAGGCGGCGCTTGGATTCGCGGAGACGATGGAAGCCTGGCATCTCCACGTGCTGGCCATTCGAAGCGGGCCGACGGGCATACCGATCGACGTCGATCGACCCATCTCCGATCCGCCCGCGCCACTGGTCTCGATGGACGCGGCAATGACGGCGGCGTCCGCACTGTTCGACAAGGGGTTCGCCGACCTCCAGGCGGGGGGGAGCAGCTTCCCGTTCTCGTTCGTCCCCGGCTACGCAGGGTTCACCACCCCCGCTGCGTTCGCGCAGTTCAATCGCGCGCTCGCGGCGAAGCTCCTCGTGCATCGCGCGACGTTCACCAGCTGCGCGGCGTGCTGGGCGCAGGCGTCGACGGCGATCGGCCAGTCGTTCATTACCGCGACTGGTCTCCCGGCGTCGCTCAAGGTGGGCGTGTACTTCGGTTTCACGGGCGCCCCTGGGGAATCGTCGAATCCGGTGTCGGAGGCACTCACGTCCAACCGGTATTGGGTACATCCGTCCATCATCACCGGGGCGCAGCTTCAACCCAGTGGTGACCCCGATCTCCGCCTCACGACGAAGACCGCGCTCGCCCCGGCGCCGCGGACGCTCAACAACCTGACGGGGACGTACAAGCCGGTGATGTACAACGATCCAAGCACGCTCGCACCCAATCTGGGCGCGTTCGTTCCGTGGCTCACGAACGAGGAGCTGCTGTTGCTGCGTGCCGAGATTCGCTGGAACACGTCGGACAAGGCGGGAGCGATCAGCGACCTCGATCTCGTGCGGGTGAACGCGGGCGGTCTGGCGCCGACGACGCTCACGGCGTCGAGCTCCGATGCGGCGTTTGTCGATGAGCTGCTCTACAACCGTCTGTACTCCCTCATGTGGACGCAGGGGACGCGATGGATCGACGCGCGGCGTTATGGACGGACGGGATCACTGCCGCTGGACCGTGCCGGCGACGTGGTTCATCCGAACATGCTCATCCCGTCCGCCGAGTGTGATGCGCGACGGCTGACGGTGCCTTGCTCGATCGGCAGCTGAGAGACAGCAGTCGAATAGTCGTTGCCGGTTTGGAGAAGACCATGCGTGGGCGCTGTCCCACGCATGGTCTTCTTCATATCGTGGATACGCGGCGACGATCGCGGTCTTCCCCTCCATCATCGGAAGGGAACTGTTCGTTCTTGTTTTGTCCGGCTTTGCTAATCGGCGCCGCGATGCGAGCACGAGCTGTCGATTCGCGCCTCAGATCCCGTGTTGTGTACGCATCGACGGTTGAACACGGACACGGCCGGACAAAGCCGGACACGGCCGGACGAACGGCGTTAGCGAGTCAAGAAAAGGGATGACGGTCCGCCGCCCGGAGGGTCCAATCGCCGCATGGGCGGTCAGTGGTTTCAGCGGCCACGTTGAAAGGCGCAATCCTGACTCACGCTTCCTCCCACGCCCTCGCTCGGCTCAGCGCCTTCTCCCACCCCTTGGCGATCGCCTTGCGCGCCGTTGGTTTCATCGCCGGCTCGAACTTGCGGTCGACCTGCCACTGGCGCTCGATGTCGGCGCGCGACTTCCAGAAGCCGACGGCCAGACCCGCGAGGTAGGCGGCGCCTAACGCGGTCGTCTCCTGAGTCCTGGGCCGGACGACGGTGGCGCCTAACAAGTCGGCCTGGAGCTGCATCAGGAGATTGTTGGCGCTCGCGCCGCCGTCGACGCGGAGCTGCCGGAGATGAATGTGCGCGTCCCGCTGCATCGCCTCGAGAACGTCCCTCGTCTGGAGCGCGATCCCCTCGAGCGCGGCGCGGGCGAGGTGCGCCTTGGTCGTGCCTCTCGTCAGGCCGACGATCGTCCCACGGGCGTACTGATCCCAGTGCGGCGCGCCGAGACCGGCGAAGGCGGGGACGAGATACACACCGCCGGTGTCGGAGACGCTCGCGGCGAGCGCCTCGACCTCGGGCGACGCGCGGAAGAATTCCATCCCGTCGCGCAGCCACTGCACCACCGCGCCGGCGATGAAGATGCTCCCCTCGAGCGCGTACTCGGTGCGATTGCCGATCCGCCAGGCGATCGTCGTCAGCAGGTTGTTCTTCGACGCGATCCGCTTCGTGCCTGTGTTCATGAGCATGAAACAGCCGGTGCCGTACGTGTTCTTCGCCATCCCCGGCTTCGTGCACGCCTGGCCGAAGAGGGCAGCCTGCTGGTCGCCGGCAATGCCGGCGATCGGTATCGAGTCGCCGAAGATCGCGGCCTCGCCGTAGACTTCACTCGACGACTGGACCGTTGGGAGCATCGAGCGCGGCACACCGAAGATCTTCAGGAGCTCGTCGTCCCAATCGCCCTTCGAGATGTCGAACAACATCGTCCGCGACGCGTTGCTCGGATCGGTGACGTGCACCCGGCCCGCGGTGAGATTCCACACGAGCCATGAATCGACGGTACCGAACGCCAGCTCTCCCGCTTTGGCTCGCTTCTTCGCGCCTTTCACATTCTCTAAAATCCATTGCACCTTCGTGCCCGAAAAGTACGCGTCGACGATGAGACCCGTCTTGCGGTGGATGACGCGATCGAGCTTGCGCGCGCGCAAACGGTCGCAGATCGACGCGGTGCGCCGATCCTGCCACACGATCGCGTTGTAGATCGGCTCACCGCTCGCGCGGTCCCAGACGATGGCGGTTTCGCGCTGATTCGTGATGCCGATCGCGGCGACGTCGTGCGGCGACACGTTGGCCTTCGTCAGTGCCTCTTCGGCAACGCCCGCCTGCGAGGACCAGATCTCGCGCGGGTCGTGCTCCACCCATCCCGGCTTGGGGAAGATCTGCGGAAACTCTTTCTGTGCGAGGGCGACGATCGAGCCGGCATGATTGAAGACGATCGCGCGGGAGCTCGTCGTCCCTTGGTCCAACGCGAGAATGTGTTTCATGACTTCCACAGGAGATGGTAGAGAATCGCGCCGAGCGCACCACCGATGATCGGTCCGACGATCGGAATCCACGCGTAGGCCCAATCGGAACCGCCCTTGCCGGCGATCGGCAGCACGGCGTGCGCGAGGCGCGGCCCGAGGTCGCGCGCCGGATTGATCGCGTATCCCGTCGGTCCACCTAACGAGAGCCCGATCGCGGCGACGATCACGCCGACGAGCACGGGACCGAACCCCTTCGCGAGCTCCGAGCCGGGCACGAAGTTCCCCGGCGAGATCACGGCGAGCAGCGCGAAGACGAGCATGAACCCGCCGATGATCTCGGCCACCAGATTCGCGCCGTAGCGGCGGATCGCGGGGGTGGTCGAGAACACCGCGAGCTTCGTGTCGGCGTTAGGCGTCGCCGCGAAGTGCGGCAGGTACGTCAGCCACACGATCACGCCGCCGAGGAACCCGCCCGCGATCTGCGCGGCGATGTAGCCGGGGACGCGCGCCCAGGGGAAGGTACCGGTCGTCGCGAGGGCGATGGTCACGGCGGGATTGAGATGCGCGCCGCTGATGCTGTTGACGCAGTACACGGCGATGGTGACGCCGAGTGCCCAGCCGGAGGTGATGACGATCCAGCCGGAGTCGTAACCCTTGCTGCGTTGGAGGATGACGTTGGCGACGACACCGTCGCCGAGGATGATCAGGATCGCGGTGCCGAACAGCTCTGCGAGCAGGGCGGACATGTTCGTGAGGGGCTAGGGGCGAGCGGCCCGGAATCTTCGCGCGAACGGGGGCGGAGTGCTAGATGCCCGCTGTCATCCCGAGGAGCGACACCCCTGTCATCCCGAGGAGCGACACTCCTGACAGGGGGTGTCGCTCCTCGGGATGACAGAGTTGTTAGGCAGGCGGCGCCCTGCCCTCGTCAGGGCGGCGGCGGCGTGGACGACTCGGACGCCGGAGCGCCGGCTGGGGGCTCGACCACAATGTAGGTCGTCTCCGTGCCCTGGAACTGAGGCTCATACCACACGCCGCCGCAGTGATTGTACGTGATGCCGCCGTAGACATACGGCGGACAGCCCGGGGGCAGCGCGTACATCGTAGAGCCGATGGCGGCCGCCGTGATTGCGCCGGCCGTGAACCCTGCCGCCGCTGCCCCCCATCCGGAGCAGCAACCGTAGCCGCCGTCCCAGTCTCCACGGTTGATGTTGACGTCGTTGTCGTTGACGTTGATCGGTCGGTTGTTGATGTTCGTACGATCGCCGGTGCCGATGTTCGTGCGATCACCGCCGGCCGGGCGGTTCCCGATGTTCGCGCCGCCTGGTGGCCGATTGGCGACCGCACCACCGCCGACGTTCGGTCGGTTCGCGGGCGCGCCAACGCTCGGTCGGCTCGCGGTCGGCCTGGACGGTTGCGTCGCCGGCCGCGAGAAGTTGCCTCCACTCGGGCGCGACGACGGCCGCGTCGTCACGCTCGATCGGGCGCTGCCGCGTGACATGCCGCCGCCACGAAAGCCGCCCCCGCCCCCGCCCCCGCCCCCACCGCGCGACATGCCGCCACCGCGGCGACCGCCCCCGCCACGACGTTGGGCGGCGGCGAGGCTGCTCAGACCAGCGATCGCCAGGATCGCGAGGAGAAGAATCGTGATGAGTCTTTTCATAACACTCGCCTCCTACTTTCCTGCGGCGTTGGATGACGGCGCGACGACCGGCACCTCGACGATCGGAATTCGCTTCGCGTCGCTCGGCGTCCGGAAGACGAACGTCGCGTCGTCATAGGAGGGCGCGAGGTTCCAGGAGTATGTCGCCGTATGTTGCGGCCTCGCCTCGTCGGTGAGCGTTGTGATGACAATCCGGCAGGGGAGCGGCTGGTCGCCGCGCTGCACCCACAGCTGCCAATCGATCCCCTCTTGCCTGAAGGCGTACTGCTCGCACGTCACGCCATGGATCGCGCTGGGGCCGAGATCGACCGCCGAGGTGATGTCGCCGATACTGGCTTCGGGTGTCCCCCACCGAAACAGATCGACGAGCGGGAGCTCGATGTCGTACTTGTCCTCGAGATCGTCGGCCAGCTTCTCGATCGTGTTGGGCGCGGGGACGGTTGCGTAGTAGAGCGACCGCGGCGCGAAGAGCGTGAAGTTGGAGCCGTCGTAGAAGAACAGCCGGCGCTGACGATCGTTTTTTATGTCCGCGAACAGCCGGTTCGGCGGCTTCGCCACGAGGTCGACGGTTCGAATGATTTGAACTTTCTGACCATCCGTGCGCACGTCCTCGGTGACGACGTCCGCCTTCAGTTGGAATGCCTTCAGGGTGCGAAGGTAGGCGCCCATGCGCTCGAGCTCCGCCAGCGCCGCCGGGTCGCGCTCGGTCACCGTGTCGGTGACCTCACCGCGCGACACCTCGGTGTGAGTTGGAGCGCTCGGCGCCACGGGGCGCAAACGATTCCGTCCCGTCCTCAACAGCGTCACGATGACGGCGATCGCGGCCACGACACCAACGGCTGTGACTGCGATCTGACGTGAGTGACTCATCCAGACCCTCCAAAGATGCTTCCTCCGGAGTATCCCTCGCGGGTCAGCGGTGGCGTTATGCGACCTTGGCCGAATGAGGCACGGTTGAAAGCGTCATATCAATTCACCGCCTCCCTGAGCGCGATGAGCGCCGAATTCTGCACGCGAGAGAAGCCGAGTCGCGGAAATTCGAGCTCGACGATCACGTACGTAGCGATCGAGACGCTTGCCGAGAAGCCGATGATGTAGATCCAGTTGCGGGTCGGGCCGCTGGAGATCCCGTACCCGACGAAGAGCGCCGCGGCAAGTGCCGTGATCGCCAGCATCAACCAGATCACCGTCGGCGGGTGATTCCGCCGGGCGGCGAGCTCGGTGTCAACGAGGTCGAATAACTCGTTCATCGATGGAAGGAGCAGGATCCGCGCTCGCTCGCCGCTCGGCGTTAGGCATGACGACACCGTGACCGACCAGAGCTCGCGACCGGCCACGGTCACCGATTGGGGTTGGCTCCGCAGATGTTCGGACTCGTTGGACGCGGAATACCACGCGATCAACGCGTCCAGATAACGACGGAACGCGGCGCGAACCGGCGGTTGCAGTTCAGCCGGGAGGAGATCGATGCGGAGCCATGCCGTGCTCGCTGCATTGGCCTCTTGCGCGATGATTTCGCGCCGGTGGTCGAAGCGAGAGGCGGCACCCGAGAAGGTGAACCCGATGAGCAGGGCGAGGAGACCATAGACTGCGCTGTCGACGATGCCGACGCCGACGCGGGCCTCCTTCCCGCGCATCGCGACCTGGCGCAAACCGATCCGCCGTCCGAGCTCGAGAAAGAGGAGCATCCCGAGGAAGAGGACGCCGACTACGCCGAGGGAGATCAACTCGAATAGGACGTGGAGCATGGCCTTACAACCGTAGTTGGATGCGCGATTGAAAGAATTGCGTCGCACCTTTGAGGCCGAAGCGCGTCAGCACGCCGTAGCCGTAGGCGAACTCGAGGCGCATGTTGTCGGTGAGGTACCAATTGATCATTGGCGTCACGCGCCAGAAGATCCCGCCCTGCACCGGACCGTTGGTCAGATTGCTGTATGAGAACTTGATCAACGGCGCCCACGCCCCAGGTCCGCCCTGGACAACAGTGCTGTCCGGTGAGACTTCTCTGAAGTAGTTGCCGGCGAGGTTGTACGATCGAATCTCGCCAGTGGTGATCCAGGACAGGACGGCTTCGCCGCCGTAGAACCACGGGTTCCCCGTCTCGGGCGACCTCACCTTTTGCCAGTAGTACTCACCGCCGAGAAGGAGACGACCGGGGCGATAGTAGATCTCGGGCCCAAAGGCGAGCGCCGATGACGCGGGGAATTTTCCGGTGTCGATGAAGTACGGCGCGGGAAACGCCTCCGGTTTCGAGCGCAGCTGCAACGTGTCGTTGTTGACGTCGCCGATGCGGAAGTTCATCCCCACATGCAGCAGCGTACCGGTGCTGTCGTCCAACGGAACCCACCCGGCGCGGACGACGAATTGGTAGTTATAAGTCGAGAAACTCTGCCCCTCCGAAAAGGCGTCCATGAACGCGCCGAGGTTCCAGAACAGCTGCGTGCTGGGCACGTAGCCGAGCCATTTGATGCCGTCGGCGAGGAGGGGCACGGTGGCGTCGGTGAAGGGCAGTCGTTCCATCGACCAGCCGTCGTAGCCAACCATGACCTTGTTGAGGCTATAGCCCTCCTTCGCTCGGCCGAGGAAGAACCAACTATGGATCTCCGGCACCGCGACCATGAGCCCGGTCTGCCTGACGAGCCATTTGTGCGTCACGGCGTCGTACATGATGCCGGCCTGCCAGGTGAACGGGCGCTTCGACCTGAAGCGGCCGCCGAGCAGCACGCGAGCGTCGCGTAGCTTGAATTCGGGATTCAGATTGGGAAACTGTTCCTTGCTTGCCGAGTCCTGCGAGTAGGCGGCGACGTCGAACAGGAGGCCGGCGCCGGCGTGCAGGGTCGTGACCCCCAGGTCCCATTCGGGGCGCGCGAGGAGCGACCGCGGAAGCGGCTCGTAGTCCGCTTCGCCGGCGGTGAGCGCCGTCGCGAGCACCGAGTCCTGGATGGAATCGCGGCGCGCGCGGTCGGTGTGCTGGCCGCGCGCGGTCGCGGTGATCGTTAGGCAGATCGCGACGACGACGAGCTCGTGCGTATGCCGCACGTTCGTCAGTACTCGTCGAAGTAGCGCTGGATCGTCATCGGGTCGGTCGTCTTGAGCAGCGCCAGCCGCAGCAGCACGCGCGACTTCTGCGGATTGAGACCTAACGACGCAACGAAGTGGAGACTGTCGTCATTCACCTCGACGTTGCGGCCGACTTCGCCCGTCGTCACGCGCGTCGAGCGGACGCAGACGATCCCTTTCCGCGCCTGCGCCTCGAGCGCCTCGAGGGCGGGCTTCGTCATGTTACCGTTGCCGACGCCGGCGATGATGATCCCCTTCGCGCCGGCGGCGGCGGCGGCGCTGATGAGCGCGCCGTCCATGTTCTCGGTTGCCATGATGACGTCGACGCGCGGCAGAATCGTGGTCTTGTCGACGGCGAACACCGAGCTCGTCGTGTTCTTGCCGACGGGGCCTCGATACCACTCGGGCTTGCCGTACGCGACGGTGCCGATCAACCCCGAGAGCGGCGACATGAAGGTCTGTACGGCCGTCGTGCTGGTTTTGGTGAGCGACGAGGCACCGTGGATCCAGTCGTTCACGACGACGAGTACGCCCCGACCAGCGGCATTCTTGTCGGCGGCAACGGCGACGGCGTTGTAGAAGTTCAGCGGGCCGTCCGCCGACAATGCGGTGGATGGGCGCATCGACGCCGTCATCACCACGGGCTTGGGCGACTTCACGACGAGATTCAGGAAGTAGGCGGTCTCCTCGATCGTGTCCGTGCCATGCGTGATCACCACGCCCGAGACGTCGGGCATCGCCAGCAGCTCGTTCACGCGATTGGCGAGCTTGAGCCAGACCTGGTCGTTCATGTCCTGCGAGCCGATGTTCGAGATCTGCTCCCCGCGGAGGTGTGCCAGCTTCTTGGCCTGGGGCACGGCATTGAGCAATTGCTCGACACCGACTTGCCCGCTCGAGTAGCCCGCCTGGACGTCGCTCGCGGCGGCTCCGGCGATCGTGCCGCCCGTCGCGAGGACGACGATCGTGGGCAATCCGTTGTGATTGCCGTCCCCTCCACCGGCGGCTTGTTGCGCGGCCGCGCACAGCGGCGCAGTTGCGACGCCGAGCCAAACGGCCAGCGTCAACGCGTGTCCCGAATCGTTCCAGCGTCTCGACATAAGAAACTCCTAAAGCGACAGGCAACTCATCGAGTGATGAGCATGAGCCAGGGCGTCCCCACCACCAGGTACAGCAAGAGACAGATGCCAGTGTGAATGGCGCCCAGGCGATACAAGTCGTTCTGTGACAGATAACCGCTGCCGGCGAAGAGCAGGTTCGCGCTCGACGCTTGCGGAGCGATCGCCGCGAAGTAGTTCGTGGCGAACAGGAGCTGATAGGCGAGCAGGGCTGGCGTCACGCCGAGCTTCACCCCAACGCCAAGGAAGACGCCGAACAGCGCGAGCAGGTGCGCCGTCTGGCTGACGAACAGATAGTGCAGCAGCACGTAGGCCACGAGCAGCGCCACGGCCGAGACGACGACGGGCAGCCCGCCCAAGCGCATAACGAGTCGTTCGCCGAGGAACTCCATGAAGCCGAGCTTGTTGAGCTGGTCGCTCATCGTGAAGAGCGACGCGAACCAGATGAACGTCGCGAGGACATCGCCCTCCTTCGCGATGTCCCCGAGCGTCAGAACGCTGGTGGCAAGCATGACGCCCAGGCCGAGAAAGGCCACCGCGGTCGGATCGATGCCCAGCGTGCCGGCGAGGCCCCACAGAATCACCATGCCCAAAAAGGTGACGCCGACGACTTTCTGATCGCGCGTCAGCGGCCCCAGTTCCGCCAACGACTTCCGCGCCTCGGCAGGCGCGTCGGGCATCGACGTGACTTCGGGCTTGATGATCTTGTACAGCAGCCACGGGACGAGAAGCATCGCGAGGATCGTCGGTACCGATGCGGCGACGAGCCAGGAGCCGAAGTTGATCGATACCCCGGACTTCGCGGCGATCTCGGCGCCCAGCGGGTTGCCGGCCATCGCGGTGAGCCAGAGCGCCGACGATAGCGTCAGGCTCGCCATGCCCGAGAACATCAGGAAGCGCGCGAGCCGTTTTCGGTCGTCGCGGTCCGGCCTCACCCCCGCCGCCTCCGCCATCGAAAAGACCAGCGGGTAGAGCACACCCGACCGCGCCGTGTTGCTCGGAAATGCCGGCGCGATCATGGCATCGACGGCGAAGATGCTGTACGACAAGCCTAACGACGAGCGCCCGAAGAGGCTGATCGCGCGGTACCCGAGGCGTTGGCCGAGCCCGCATTTCACGACGGCGCGCGCGACGAGAAACGCCATGATGATGAGGACGATCGTCGGATTCGAGAACCCTTCGTAGGCGTCAGCGGGAGCGAGCGTTCCCGACAACACCGCGGCGGCGATCGCGAGCACGGACGCAGTGAGGATCGGGAACGCGCCGATGACGACCGACAGGATTGTCGCGCCGAAGATGGCGAACAGATGCCAGGCCTGCGGCGTCAGGCTTCCGGGTGGCGGGATGAACCAGATCGCGAGCGCCACCGCGAAGCTGAGGACGCGCGCCCAGCGCTTCGGCCTGGGTGGCTCGGGGCCCGGCGGCGCCTTCGTTTCGGCGGCCGCCGGTCCTGGCTCCTCAGGCGATGGACGCCGTAACGGCAGCGCCATGTGCCTCCCCCTCCTCTCGCTCCCCCAGTCCCTCTCCCCGTGCTACCGTCCCGAGCCCGTGAGTGCCGCCGGGTTTAGGATCTTGTCAATTTCGTCGTCCGTAAGAATGTGCTTCTCGCGCACCAGCTCGAGGATTCCTTCGCCCGACTGCAGCGCCTCGGCGGCGAGCTCCGTCGCGCGATCGTAGCCGATCACGGGGTTGAGCGCCGTCACCGTTCCGATACTGGACTCGAGATAGTGCTGGCACACGTCCATGTTGGCGGTGATGCCTTCGACGCAGT
>DATBHD010000037.1:0-14029 GCA_036557635.1 Gemmatimonadaceae bacterium | reverse complement strand
CTCGGCGGCAAATCTGCGTTCGCTGGCCCCGCCGACAATGAACGTCGAGGTGCGGGTCGCGCCGAATCTAGATAGACGTGAATGGAGCACCTAACGAGTAAAGCGTCGCCGACGGGACACCCGCGCGCCCGAGAGCGATGTGGGCTGAAAATCAAGATCAGGGCAAGACGCTGCGCCGACTGGCCAGCACCGCCTGACCATCTCCAGCACCAGCGAGTGCCCGACACTGCACGGGTGTGCGCCGTGTCACGATGTCCTCGATGCATCCAGCCATCGCCATGACGGGAGCGGCCGCTCACTCGTCTTCTGGGACGAGCAACACCGCTCCGCGGACGCTGCGTCCGGGCGCATCAGCATGTGAAATCGTCGACTTGACTCTTCGAGCTCGGACGCGATCGCGCGCCTTTGTGGTCCGCCAAACTCGCGGTGTGTCCGGCGCTGCACCCTATGATTCGATTGCGTCTACCTGTACGCGGGTGGCTCGGCGCCGTGGCGGTGCTAACCCTTGGCGCGACCGCGACGTCGCACCACGCGTCGCGCGCGGCGAGTGCGGCGAGTGCGGACTCGCTCCGGGTCCCCATTCTCGTCTACCACAGTGTGATGCCGCACCATCCAGGGCAGACCGCCGAACAGCGCGTACTCAACGTCGACGACTCGGTGTTTGTGGCCCAGATGCGGTACCTCGTGGACGGCGGGTACCACGTGGTCTCATTCGCCGCGCTTGTCGATGCCCTCGAGGGGCGCGACACCCTCCCGAATCGCGCCGTGGTGATCACGTTCGACGACGGTTGGGAGAACCAGTATCGCCACGCCTTCCCCATCCTTCGTCGCTTCGGCCTGACGGCGACCTTCTTCGTGTTCACCACGCCGATCGGAACGGATAGCAAGCTGATGACCTGGGAACAGCTGCGTGAGCTGCAGGATGCGGGGATGACGGTCGGCTCACATACGAGAACGCATCCTGTCCTCCCCGACTATCACGCGGCACTGCATAACGAGGTGGCGATGAGCCGCGCCGATATCGCGCAGCACCTCGGACGCGCTCCCGACTTCTTTGCGTACCCGTTCGGCGCATGGGATGCTGAGAGTGCCGCCTGGGCGCGCACCGCCGGCTACCGCGCCGCGCGCACGTATCGGGGCGGTGCGTGGAATACGCCGTCGGATCTGTATCACCTGCGCGCGGTGCCGGTAACCGAGAACATGCAGGCCTTCGAGCGCGCGGTGAGCGGCGATGGGCCGGGTGTCGTGGCCCAGCGTGGGCGATGAGCGCAGCGGTCCCTCCCCGACCTCACCGACAAGCGAGGAGTTGAGACGGCACCAAGCCCGGCCAAAACAAAACGCCACGGAGCGGGGCGACCTGTGAACGTCAGCGCCGCTCCACTTCGAGGAGCACGTATGAGCCGTCGATGATCTTCGGTCGCCCGCGGGCACCGGGCACCTGCGGCTCGAACTTCGCGCCCGAAAGAAAGATCGCGTGCATCGACGGGTCGAGACCCATGTTGCGCGAGCCAGGCATGGTCTGGAGCGTCTGCACGACGCGGTAGCTATCCGGCGCGTCTTCGTGAATCACCGTCAGCGTGCCGTCGGCGCCCGACGCGAACGCATTGCCGCTCGCGGGATCGAAGCCGGCTCCATCGACGCCCGAGCCAATCGGCGCCGTCGCGACAACCTTGCCGGCGCGATAGTCGGAGACTGCCATCACCCCGCTTCTGCAGCCGCTGAAGAGCCGTTGATGCTGCGTATCGATCGCCATCGCCACCGGATTCCTGCAGCCGGTGGTCGGCCAGCGACGCGTCACCGTGAGCGTTTTCGTATCGATCTCGACAATCTTCGCCTCATCGGTGAGGTTGACGTACACCTTGCCGTCACCCGCGGACACGCCGTACTCGGGCTTGCCGCCGAGCGGAATGTTCGTCACGAGCTTCCCCGCGTCGGGATCAACGACGGTTGACGAGTGCGCGTCGCCATTGAAGCTGAATACGCGATTCGAAACGGGGTCGTAGATGATCGCGTCTGCGTCCTCGGCCGCGTGGATCCTGCCGAGCGGTTTGAACGTCGCGAGATCGAACATCACGATCGAGCTGTCTCTCCCCGACGTGGCGAAGCCGCGACCGGCCTTATCGACGACGGCGGTACCGTGCGCTCCGTTGATCCCCATTACTTGGCCAACGAGCAATCCCGTCGTTTCATCGACGACCATCACGCGATCGGAGCGCCCGATGTACACGCGGTGCGTCGACGGATCGGGCACGAGATAGTCCCAACCTCCGTTGCCGCCAAGCGCGTAGGTATGGGTGATCTGATACGAGCCCTGCGCCGCCAGCGGCGCGGCGATGCCTAGCGAGAGGAGAGAGAAGATGAATCGCATCGAGTGCTCCCTGTTGGTGGCGACGATCGTTCGCAACATTGTTCTACTGCCCTCCCGTATTCAGGTCGATCTGGTCGGCGCTCTTCTTGTTGGGCCGTCCAAACATCCACGTCGCGCTGAGTTGCAGGCCGCGAATCGCGCGCGTGCGGTCATTGATCTGCGTGAATGCCGGGTCCACAGTCGTCGAGCGTTCGCGCGCCGTGCTGAACGGATCGATGATGCGCAGTGTGAGACTCACGCGATCGGCCAGCAGCTTGTCGCGGATCCCGATGCTCACGCGCGTGCGCGCGGCGTTCCAGCCTTGGTCTACCGTCGCGCGTCCGACATAGGCGACCAGCGCCTGCGCATCGACGGTGCGGGACACGTGAAGCGCCGCATTCGTGCGCACACTCCAGCCAAACGTGCTCGCCGACAAGCTCGGGTCGAGGTTGCTCGCATCATTCCTTTGATGGTACGCGCTCCCGCCAATAAAGCCGCTGACGGGCCCGCCGGTGCCGAGTGCTATGGTGACATCGGAGCCATACGAGTCAGTAGTGGCGATGTTCGCGTAGCTCAACGTCGTGACGCCAGTGGTGTCGATGGTGCGAATACTTCTCACGGCGTCGAACGAGTGCCGATAGAACGGCGTGACCTGCACGGTGACGCGGTCGCCGGTGCGTTGGAAGCCCAGCTCGAGTGCGCGGATGTACTCCGGACGAAGATATGGATTGCCGACGGAGATGTTCCGCGCGTCAAGTGCGCGCGGGGTTGGATCGAGCAGGTCCGGATCATCGGGTCGACGAATTCTCGTCGAGTACGACAGCTTGAGCTGGTCCGCGTCGGTGAGCGCGAATGAGACGAGGCCACTCGGGAACACGCTGTTGTACGGGTTATCATATTGCTGATCGCGTGTCCTCAGGTCGAACGTCGTCCCCGCGTGCTCGGCGCGAACGCCACCCTGGAGCTGGATGCGACCGAGCCGCGCCACGAGCATGCCGTAGACGTCATGTACCAGCGCGTCGTACGCGAAATCGCTCGCTTGCGACGTGTCGGCGAGCATCGCCGATTGTGTGGAGTCGTAATTCCTGACGTCCTGCGTCGTCCGAATGCGGTCCAGGTAGCCCCGGTAGCCTGTTTCGAACCGAACGTCGTGCGCCAGCGGACGCACGTAATCCACCCTGAGCGACGTGGTGCTCGAGTGCGTCCAGACCGTTCGCATCTCCTGCAATGTCGTCCTCGCCTGACCGCTCGTCGGCCATAGAGCTCGATCCAGGATGTCAGTCGGGCCGCCCTCGAAGTGTTCCTCGAACCGCAGCTCGCTGGAGACGCTGTGCCCTTTCGTCGCGAAGCGGTGCTTGTAGTTCAGCGCGGCGTCAGCACTGCCCTCGTGATTGACGTCGCGAGAGTGCCGGTCCGTCAGATCGTCGAGCACCAAGGCCGAGTCGAGCGACTGGTACATGATGCCTTGCGTCTCCCACTCGCGACGCTTGCTGTAGAACCCATCAGCCGACAGCTCATCGTGGTCGTTAGGCTGATAAGCGACGTTGCCCGTGACCGTGTGGACCAGTGGAATCTGCGTCCGCGTTCCATTCTCCCGCAGATAGCTGAGCGCACCGTCCAGGTTGTCCTGGCGGAAGATCGCATCATTGCGAGGCCGGCTGTCGCGCCACAGCGAGTAGCTGCCGAACGCCGAAAGGGGGCCTCGCTGCCAACCACCGTTGACACCCGCATCGACGTGACCGGTCGTGCCGCCGCCAAGCGTTAGGCCGCCGCTCGTACCCGCGTCCGGCTTCTGCCGCAGCACGATGTTGATGATCCCGGCGACGCCGGCTGCGTCCTCGCGCGCCGATGGATTCGGAATGATCTCGACGTGATCGATCGCGTCGGCCGGCAACTGATCGAGAAAATTCCCGAGCTGCGATCCCTTGAGTGCGCTGGGCCGTCCATTGATCTCGATCACCACCCCGCTGTTGCCACGCAGGCTGATGTTGTTGTCGATGTCGACGTCGACCGACGGAACATTGCGCAGGATGTCGAGCGCGGTGCCGCCCTTCGTGGTCGGCATGTCGCGCACGACATAGGTCGTGCGATCCGGTTGGATCTGGAGTTCTTCGCGCTGCGCGGTGACTGCCTGGGTCTCGAGTTGCACCGCGATCTCCGTGAGCGTTACGACGCCAACGTCGACGTCGCCACGCGACGCGCCGAGCGCGACCGTCGGCAGCGTTTTCGATGCGAACCCAAGCGCGCGAACGGTGACGCGGTACTGGCCGGCCGCGAGACCAGCAACGCGGAACGTACCGTCGGCGGCGCTACTGACTCGGCCCGCGGGTGCTCCCGTGGCAACGTTCGCGACGTCGATCGTGGCGGCGGCAATGGCGACACTAGAACGCGCACGTCTCACTCGGCCGTGGATGCCTCCCGCGCTCGACGATTGCGCGCCAAGGGTCGCAGGTGGCAGGAGAGCAACGAGACTGGTGAGAAGCCGAAGGGCCTGATGGCGCATCCAATGGGTGGGGATTCGTGGGCTGCGTGCTGTGAACGCATCGCAGAATAGCCAGCGAACCTTACAGCAGCCTTACCGCGCCGTCACGCGCCGCTGACGATAACCGCGTCAGCGTGGCATGCGCGGAGTCAGGAACTGCCCAGCTACCATCCGCTCCATGGCTCCGGAGCGGTACGTCGCTCGAGCGCTCGCGACTCAGCGTTCGCGAATCGTCGCCGTGCCGTGATCCAACACCGTGCCCGGCCCGACGAGACGCCCTCTCGCGACACCGCTGCCGACGAACACGTCCGCGAGCGTCGCCTGAAATCGCTCGAGGCGGTTCTCGACGAAGGCGTTGTCGGCGGGCGTCCCGCCGCGAAACGCGTACATCGATAAGGCGACGCGTGCGCGACCGCTAATACGATTGCGGCGGATCATGGTCCCCTGAGCGAAGCCCCTGACGCTGATCGCCGCGCTGAAATCGCCTAACGCCGCCGCCGGCGGCGGTGACATGAGCACGGCGTTGTCCTCCACGGTCACGTGATCCGTTGGCCATTCCGCAAAGGGACTGAACACCTGGATCGCCGCCGCGTTAGGCCATTTGCACTCGATGGTGTTGTTCGCCATCAGAATGGATCCGCCGTTGACGAGGCGTACGGCGTCCACGTCGCCGACCGTTTGTGTGCTCGTCTGAAGCGTGTTACCGACGACACGAATCGTCCCCCGCACGCGTCGGATGTTGATCGCCGGCGCGCTCGTGTTGTTGACATGGTTCCAGATGATGTCGAGGTCTACCTCCTTATCGGGCGATTGGCCGACACTCAAGACGGTAATTCCAGCCGTGGGTGCCTGCGCCGTGCCGCCGGTGCCGTCGATCACGTTATGCGCGATGAGGAGGTGCCCCGAAACATTCTCGGGGTTCCCGGGGCTGGACGGCAACGGCATCTCGCCGCGCGTATTGATCGAGATTCCGCCAGCCCCCTGCGAGAGCGGCACCAGCCCTTCGATCCTCGCGGACGTGATCTCCAGCCCATGCACCGCGCGGACGAGAATCGCGGCCTCCGTCGGCCGGATGAAGCGAAGCCCGCGAATCGTGACCGGCTCTCCCGGCGCATCGACATAGAACGGAATCGTTCCCGACTCGATCGTGGCCATCTCACCCCGCGCGTCCCGCGTACCCAGGATGCTGACCGCCTTCGATATTCGAATCTCGGCTGCCGCCGGATACCAGCCGGAGGCCAGCAGCGGGTCAACGGGCTTGGTCGGCGGCATCGCGAAAGAGAAGTGGCCCCGCAGCGTCACCTCACCGCCGTGATCCAACGCTGTTTGAATCGCTCGCACGTCCTTCACCGCGTCGCCTGTGCCGACGATGACGACGGCGCGCCTCCTGGGATAGAGACCTGCGAGCGCAAGCAGCAGTATGGTCAGCCCGGCCGCGGCGGCGACGACTGTGCGGCGCAGCGGGCGCACTACGGACCCGTTCCGCGCTTGGGGCGATTCATGAGTGAAACGTGGATCGTCAGGAGTCTCTAACACGCGTGCTGCCGATACACGTGCATGACGCTGTGGCTCCTCGGCTATCAATTGTCTCAATAGCGTCGATAACGCCGGCGCCGGCTCGGCACCCTCGGCGCGAGCCAGCGCTTCGTAGGCGCGGCCTTGGCGAACTGCGTCCGCTGTCTCATCCGCGTCAGCTAGAGCAGTCATCAAGCCTAACGTCGCGTGCGAGCTCACGGGGTCGATTGCAACCAGCCTCCGCCAGTGCTCTACCGCGGTGAGGCGGTCACCGGCCTCGCTTGCCAGACGCGCCAATTGCTCGAGCCCGGTCGCGTACCGCTGCGTCAGGCGAGCTCTTTCCTTTTCCACCCAGCTCTCGAATTCCCCGGCGTCGCCGAGGTAGAAGCCGTCGAGGAAAGGGCCTCGGTACAGCGAAATCGCTGCCGCGACATCGCCTCGACCGAACGCTTCATCGAACTCGGCGACGTCGCTGGTGAGGATTTCCTCATTGAGTCGGAGAGGATCGGCGCTCAGAAAGAGCGACGCGCCGAGCTGGCGTCGGAGCGCGTAAAGCAACTGCTCGAGTGCGTGCCGAGCATTTGCCGGTGAGTTCTCCGGCCAGAGGCGGCCGAGAACTCGGTCGCGGCTGATTCCGCGGCGACCGGCGGCGGCAATCAGCGCGAGAAGCGCGAGTCGCCGCCGTTGGGTCGATACCACGGTCCCAACGCGGTCAATGACAACCAGACCACCGAACGTCTCGAGCCGAAAATTGAGCGGCAAATGAGCCCGAGTGAGGTTGGGATGAGGCGTGGGCTCTATTCTACGGGCCGGTCGTGGAGCCAACAAGCTCCGCCGTCTCCGGCAAACCCACAACCGTGGTAGGCCGGAATCACCAGCCCCGTCAGCGTCTCGCAGCCATGTCGAGCTACGGTCAATTCTGTCCCGTTGCGTTGGGCGCCGAAATCTTCGCCCAGCGTTGGACGCCGCTCATTTTGCGCGAGCTGCTCATGGGCGGCCGGCGATTCTCCGATATCCATCGCGGCGTGCCGAGGATGTCGAGGAATCTCCTGACGCAGCGACTGCACTCGCTGCAGAGCAGCGGGATCGTCGAGCAGCTCGCCTCCGAAGATGGACACGGCCACGAATACCGCCTGACCGCAGCTGGTCGCGAGCTCAGCGCGGTGATCGACGCCCTCGGCACATGGGGATACCGCTGGGCGAGCAAGGACCTAACGGCAAAAGATCTCGATCCGGACTTCCTCATGTGGGCGCTCCGAAGGATGGTTCGGGTCGACGCGCTGCCCGATGAGCGCATCGTTCTGCTGTTTCGATTTCGTAGTCACCCGGACCGCCTCTTCTGGCTCGTGCTGCAGCGTACAGAGGTCGACCTCTGTCTCTTCGATCCCGGATACGAAGTCAGTCTGTCAATCGATGCCGACGTCGAGGCGCTCGCACGCGTGTGTCTCGGTCACGTTGATCTGCTCCAGGTGATGCGTGACGGAGGTGTCGAGGTGCACGGCGCGCCGCGCTATCGGAGTGCACTGGCGAGTTGGCTCGGCGTCACTCGCTTTGCGAGCTTGGCCAAGGCGCCGAGCTCGGCTTCGCGATGACAGCTCAGTGGTTCAGTTTTTGGGCTGTTCGCAATTGCTCATTCAGATCTATCCTCGTCTCCTCCGATTCTGGCACGATCACCAGGGAGGCGAACATGAGCGTGGTCACCGAGACGTTCGTGCTGCCGCCTCCATCATCATCCAAAGGGAGGCACATCATGAGGAGACAAGTCAATGTCGTAACCGCCGCGGTCATTGGTCTGCTGGTCACGTCGTGCGCCGATAGTCGTGTCCCAACTGTCGCTGAACCGACAGCGCTAGCCGCCAGTCAGTCGCGATCCGAGGTCGCGAAGCGCGACGGGCGCGCGACGGCCGACTTCGATGCGAGCGTGCCAGTCGCCTACTATCAGCTCTCGCTCGATTTCAGCAAACGCACCGCCGGCTTCACGCCGCCCGTACAATCGCGCGCTTTTGGGTACATGGGGCTCGCGTTATATGAAGCCGTGGTGGGCGGCATGCCGGACCACCGCTCGATAGCGAGGCAGTTGCATGGTATTGGCGCGCTCCCGAAGCCCAAGGGCATCCCGTACAATTGGGCTCTCGTCGCGAATGCGGCTCTGGCGGAAGTGATGCGGGGACTGTGGGGCGACAAGACGAATCTGGCCGCCGACAACATCGCGGCGCTCGACGCACTCGAGGCTCGCCTGGCGTCACAGTACGATGCCGGCGTGCCGCCAGGCATCGCAAAGCTCTCGAGCGACTTCGGCCGACGAGTCGGGGCGGCCGTGTTCGCGACGTCGCGCGACGACGGAGGCCACGAGGGATACCTAACGAACTTTCCCACGACGTACATGCCGCCGACCGGCCCGGGGCTGTGGGTGCCGACGGCGCCGGGCCAGCTCGCGATGCAGCCGTTCTGGGCGACAACCGTTGGCACTCTTGCGCTCTCCAGTGCCAACCAGTGCGACCCGGGCCCGCCTCCCGCGTACTCCGAGGACCCGAGCTCAGCGTTCTATGGCGAGGCCGATCTCGACTATCAACTTTCAAAGACGCTCACACCGGAGCAGACGACGATCGCCAAATACTGGGCTGATGGCCCGGGGACGATCTCGGGGCCCGGGCACTCGCTGGCGATCGTGAATGAAATCGTCACGCAACAGCGCGCGAACCTCGCGATGGCCGCGGAGACGTACGCGCGCGCCGGTGTCGCCGACGCCGACGCCGTCACCGGCATCTGGTGGGCGAAGTATCAGTACAATCTCATTCGTCCCGTCACGTACATACAGCGCGTGATCGATCCCACGTGGACGGCGCTGCTGCCGACGCCGCCTTTTCCCGAATACGTGTCGGCGCACTCCGGCCAATCCGCTGCGGTGATGTCCACGCTGGAGGCGCTGTACGGCCACCACGTCGCTTTCGTCGACCACGCGCACGACGTGGACGGTTTCGAGCCGCGCTCCTTCGACCGAATCTTCGACGCCGCCGTGGAAGCGGGGATTTCGCGCCTGTACGCCGGCATCCACTTCCAGTCTGGCAACCTCAATGGCCGATCGCTGGGGCTCTGTGTCGCGGCAAAGGTGAACTCACTCCACTGGCGCCGCTGAGACGGAGATTCGCCGGCGCTCGGGATAAGGATTCACTAAACTGGCCTGCCGCTTTCGGCAGGCCGGTTCGACGTGCGGCGGAACGCCGTGCGGACTATTCACGGGGTCGGGTGTGCCCGTCTTCCCCATTCAACCAACGGCACTGTCGTCAGGAGCGTTTTCAAATCATGTCACGTCCGTGCCAGGCACATCCGCGGTCTTCTACCTGTTGACGGCGACGACGAGCGGCGCGCAGACGCTGCATCTGACGACATCGACCGGCGGAGAGCTCGCGACGAGCAGCGGATTGCGCATCGCGATTCTTCGAGTCAAGTGATGCGACGATCGAAGGAACGGTGAAGATCGTCGGTCTCGATGCCATGCGACAAATCGTGCTCTCGACCGATGACGGCCGAACGGTGGCGCTGGAGGCAGACGGTGGACTCATGAGAGTCGCCGGTCTGCGAGTCCTCGTGAGAGGATCACGCTCTACGCGGGGCTCTATTTTGAGCGACTTTTGCGTCACGGCGGCGCAGGGCGTCCCGGCGGCCCGCGCGTCGAGGATCACCCGGTGCCAGTCGTTCGCCTCGCCATATGCGGCGCGAAGTCGCAACGAATCGATTCGCGCGAACCGTCCGGCGAGCCACTGCATGTCCGCGGACTTGTAGACCGCGTTCGGCAAGTGAGCACCAAAAACTGCCGAGCGCTCCTGCCGAGCACTCGCGCTGGCGAGGACACGTTGATAGCCGCCGGTCGTGACGCCCGTGAAACCGTGCCGGGACGACAGATCGTAGGTCGTCGTCGCCGACACCCCGACCGTCGTTAGGGCATGTTCGGTGTGTCCAGTCTGGGGCTGTGGCTGGAATGGTCCTGACAAGACGATGATCCTTTGAACGTCCGTCTCGTTGAGTTGATCGCGGCCGTAGACAGCGTTCGCCGAAAGCGTCGAGGTCAGGCGCCACACGGCCGTCGCGCCCGTCATCAGGTGATGAGCGCGCTCGCGCGTGCTCGTCGCGAACTCCGCCGGCAGGTACCCAGTGAGGCTGTCGATCGTCGCGGATCCGAGCAATCCGCGGACGATCACATTCGACGCGTCCTCCGCGCCGCCGCGATACGGGAGCGCCGCGCTGGATTGGATGCAGCTCGCGTGGCCGCCCAACTCCAATGCGTCCCCGACGCGTTGCTCGACGTTCGTCCGAAGGCCAACTCGGCTCGCATCGTCGTCGGAGGTGACGCCGAGCGTCCGGCTGGCGGCCACGAGGCTCGAGGGGATTCCACGCGTACAGCGTGGTCGGCTTGCAGACGCCGGAGGCGGCCTGCACGACCGAGCAATTCTGAACTTGCCCCGTCGACGTCGAGGTGCCTTCGAGGTGATAGTTCGCCGGGAAGCCCGCGGGTAATTCACCGAGCCGAGATTGACCGCGTGTGCTCAGATGCAGGCCGCCGACATCGCCCCGCTTGGTGGTGATGACGAGCGCGCCATTCGCTGCCCCCGGCACGTAGAGGCTCGCCGCCGCGGCGCCGGGCATCACGTCGATGCGCGATGTCCTCTGGCAAAATGTCGTCGAGGCGAGGGGTGCTCACGCCGAGGTCCAGCACCGTCGCATCCTCGAGGGCGTCGACGCGAATGCCATCGACGATGACGATCGGATCGCTCGCCAGGAAGTTGCTCCGCGGCCCCCGCGATTGCATGTGGCTGCCCTCGGCCGCAACGCGGCCCGAGCGCCAGATGCTCAGTGCGGGCGCGGGCCTGCAGAATCTCGGACAGCGTTTTCCCCGACGCCGCATAAGCGGGAGGGTGTAACTACTCGAGCGCCCTTGAAAGGTCGGAATGCTCTGAAGCACTACAGTGCCGCATGGTTTGACTCGATATGAGTGGGCACGTTGAGTGCTTTGGGTTGCTCGGGTTCCGCGAAGGTGGCGTGTCCGCCTCATCGAGGAGCAGCGGAAACTTCGTTCGACTGTGTCGTTTCGGAATGGACGTCCACTCTGCGCGTCCAACGTGGAGGACACAACAGAACGCGAGCATCCCAGTTGCAAGCGTCGTCACACTATCACATCCCCAGAGGACGAACAATGAAGCGCCGAGCGGCCAGTGCATTGCTGACGATGAGCGTATGCTTCCTGTCTTTGCCGCTCGCGGCGCAGTCGGTCAGCTCACGCGATCCTAATCCGGCGCTCTGGCAATCGACTCCGGATGCCGCGGCACTTGGACCGGGAGCACGTGGATTCCTGTCGTACGGCCTGGACAATCGGGACGGCGACTGGCTAGTCTCGGGAGGCCTCGCCCTCTTCGCCGGTATGCTGCACGCGACGTATGGTCAGGGATCGCTCGTGGGATCGGCTGTGCACGAATACGCACTCGGCTATGGCCGTCGTCTCCAAGACTGGAGTCTCGGCCCATGGTTGTCGTGGGGCGCCGGCGTCGATCTCTCCGCGGCTGCACAGCGCAGCCGATTCTTGCCTTACCAGAGTCAAGCTGTTCGCCTGATGGTGCCTTTCTCCCTCCGATTGGGATCGCCGTGCAACTTCTCGATTACACCATATGTAGGGCCGTATGCCGAATTCGGCAGCGCCCACTTGCTGCTCACACCCAGCAACACTCACTCGGCTGGTCTAGCGTTCGGTGGAGAGATCACCGCATGGCGCCTCGGCTTGACGCTAGGTGCGGTGGGCGTCCCGGATGGAATGCGCGCGTTTCGGCCGGGCTGGCAGGCGAGTGCGGCGATCAGGATTCGTTTTTGAGTCGCGTCGAGGCGGTTTCAGCGCAGTGTCAGCGGTTTCGGTGACGACTCGAAGCGGTCGGGATGGTTGCCGGCTCCAGCTCAGATGTTCAGTGAATGCGAATACCTGCTTCGCGGACCTGGTGGATTGAGCAGCCTGCCGCCGTCGAAGAATTGTCGGGCTCACGCCGACTGCTCGCGCGCAATTCCCCGACGGTCGATCGCACGCGGAACGTGCATGTTCTGATCGGTGTCGCGCGCGTCATCTCATGGGCTCCCCGTTCGGGTCGACATGCGGAGAGAGACTGCCATGGACATTGCGGTCTCAGCCATCGATGCGATTCACCAGTGATTGGGTTCTCACTCTACTCATCGGCACGACCCTCGCTGCCGGTTGCGGAGATCGCATAACGACGCCAATCGGCGCCGACAGTCTGCAGCGTCAAGCGACGATTCGCGACCTCGTTGGACTTGGCGGCTACTGGGCGATGGCCGAAGGCGTCAATGACTTTGGGCGGGTCGTTGGAGCGGCGAGTGACAATCGCGGTCGCTCGCGAGCGTTCAGCTGGTCGGAGCTTGGCGGCATTCGCGACCTGGGCACCCTGGGAGGAGAATTCGCGGCCGCGACAGCGATCAACAGCACGAGCCAGATTGTTGGATGGGCGACGACGACGGATGGCTCGCACGCGTTTCTCGCGACCGCTGGACAGTCCATGCAAGACCTCGGCACACCTTCGGGAGGGATCGCAAGCTGGGCGAACGCGATCGGCGACGACGGGACAATTGTCGGCGGGTGGAGGAGGGCCGATGGGGCGAGTCGCGCCTTCATCTGGACCGCCAGCAAGGGTATGCGAGATCTGGTAGCTGGACCATTCGCTGGCGACGCCGAAGCGACCGGTGTGAACAGTGTCGGCCAGGTCGTCGGGTTCGGAGCCGACGCAGAAACCGGTGAGGCGCACGCATTGCTGTGGACGCCTAACGGTGACGTTCAGGATCTGGGAGCACTTCCCGGGGGCGCCGAGGGCGTCGCCTGGTCGATCAGTAACAACGGTATCGTTGTCGGTGCGAGCACGACTCGAGGAGGAACGCAGCACGCATTTCGATGGACCCCGGAGGCAGGCATGACCGACCTCGGCGTGCTCCCGGGAATGGACTGGAGCGTCGCCAACGACGTCAGTGACAAGGGAGAGATCGTCGGCTCTTCGGGTCGGAACGGTTCTCCTCTGGGACGCGCCTTCATCTGGTCCGGGCGCGACGGGATGCGAGACCTCGGTGCATTGATCGCTAGCGAGAGTGCAGCGACTGGCGCATTGTCGGTGAACTGGTCGGGAAATGTCGTGGGCTTCAGCTGGAACGGCTCTTCGTACCGCCCAGTCATTTTTCCCGCCGTGCGTTAGGCAGCTCGCGTATCTGACGAGCTGCTATCGACTGGATGCTGCTGTTCCACGCTCGGCGCGACAATGAGTCGCACTTCGAAGGACACGGGCGCCGTTCAGCGAATCCCCAACTTGCGCTGGGCACGACGCACGAACGGCTCGCACAAATACGGAAGCCCGCGAAGCGGACCGGCTAGAGCCAGCGGCTGATCGACGCCCGCTCGCGCGTACGTGAACTGCCGCGATAAGACAGCCTTTGGGAGGAGCCACCACGCGCGCGCCACGCTACCCGAGAACGTCTCACCGTCGGCATAGCCTTCGACGACCGGCCGCCAGAGGAACGGGTTCTCCAGAATGCTGAGCGCTTTGTCGGGATTACGATAGAACTCCTTCGAGACCTGGTACGTGAAGAAGGTGTCGCGCAATACGGTCTTCCGCAGGCGCGCATAGTACGTCGCCGGCGTCGCCGTT
>DATBHD010000036.1:0-1868 GCA_036557635.1 Gemmatimonadaceae bacterium | reverse complement strand
CGGCGATGCGGGCGACCCGGCCGTGCTCATTCAGGCACATGTGGCACGGGCCAGAGTTCTGTTGATCGCGACGCCAGATACGTCACGAGCGCGTTCGATGCTCGACACGGCGCGCCGCCTCAATCCGACCATCGAGACGGTCGTTCGTACGCATACTGACGCAGAAGCGAAGCTGCTGCGCGAAGACGGGGTCACCGGCGTGTTCATGGGAGAGCACGAGCTCGCGCGTGGCATGCTTCGGTACACGTTGCGTCGGCTCGGAATCGCCCCTGAGACGCGCGCTGCACACTAACCGTTCGTCCGCATTTTCCCCCTTGCGTCCGGACCTCGCCCTCCCTTATTCTGGTCTTAACTAATTGACCAATTAAATCCTGTGACTAAGAAAACCGTCGCACGAAAGCCCCGACGAACCACAGCGACCTCGGACGTCGAAACACAACAGCGCATCCTCGACGCCGCCCAGACCGTCTTCATCAGACGCGGCACCTCCGGCGCCCGCATGTCCGAGATTGCCCACGAAGCCGGCGTCAATCAGGCCCTCCTTCACTACTACTTCCGCTCCAAGGAGCGCCTGAGCCAGGCTGTCTTCCAACAGCTCGCCAACCGGCTCTTCCCCGCGCTGTTCCAGACGCTTGCCAGCGACGCCTCGATCGACGAAAAGATCCAGCGGCTCGTCGCCCTCTACCTCGACAACCTGTCCCGCAGCCCGTTCATCCCCGGCTACCTGCTCTCCGAGCTGCACCACCACCCCGAGCGCACCACGCAACTCCTGTCGCTCGCCGGCGGCGGTGACCTGTCGCAGATCATGTCCCCCATCCTCGAGCGACTGCAACGACAGATCGACGACGCCGTAAAGGCTGGGACCATGCGCCCGATCACTCCGCAACAGTTCGCCGTCAACATCATCTCGCTCTGCATCTTCCCGTTCGCCGCACGGCCCATGATCGCGACCGTGTTCTCGATGGGCGACGCCGACTTCGCGCGCTTCATCGAAGAACGGAAGACGGAGCTTCCCAAGTTCATCCGCGCTGCCCTCGAGCCATGATCGCGAGACGCACTGCAGCCCTCTGGCTGTCGATTACGTTGTCGCCGCTATCTCTCGCCGCCGCACAAGCGCCGGCGGACACCGTCGGCCTCGCCGAGCTCCAACGCGCCGCGCGCGCCCACGATCCGCGCCTTCGGCAGCTCGACCTCCTGTCCGCACAATCGCGCATGCGGCTCGAGAACATCGGTGTCGACCGCAAGCCGTCGTTTCTCGTCGAGGGCCAGGCACAGTACCAGTCCGACGTCGCAACGATCCCTGTCTCCGTGCCGAACCTCACCATCCCCACCCCACCCCACGACACGTACGACGCGCACCTCTCGGCCAATTATAAGATCTTTGATGCGACCATCGGCCCGCGTCGCGCCGTCGAGACGGCGCAGCTTGCCGAGTCGCGCGCGCGCGTCAACACGACGCTCTACACGCTGAAGCAAAGTGTCAACGACGCGTTCTTCGCGGTGCTGCGCGCCGATGCACAGCGCGCCGAGCTCGAGACGTCCATCACAGATCTTCAAGCACAGATTGCGCTCGCCGCCGCACGCGTCCGCGCAGGCACCGCGCTGTCCAGTGAGGAAAACATCCTCCGCGCGGAATGGCTGAAGCGCCGCCAGTCGATCTCGGAGCTCAACGCGCAACGCGCGGCCGCACTCGAGACACTTGGCGATCTCACCGGCCAGCGCGCCCTCGCCGTCGAAACGTTCGTCATCCCGGACATCGCGATCGATTCGGCGCGTGCAGTGGAGCTGGTCGAGCGGCCGCGCGGGCGTCCTGAGTTCGAGCAGTTCGCGCGCTCGCGCGACGTGCTCGACAAACAGCGCGACGCACG
>DATBHD010000035.1:0-1555 GCA_036557635.1 Gemmatimonadaceae bacterium | reverse complement strand
CTCGACGATCGCGAAGGCGTGAAGCCCGGCGCGAAGTACTACGAGTGGGAGTTGCAAGGCGTCCCACTGCGGATGGAGCTCGGACCGCGCGATCTCGAGAAGAACCAAGCGATGCTCGTCCGCCGCGACACGCGCGAGAAGAAGCCGGTGACGCTCGCGACGCTCGGTGAAGACGTGGCGGACATGTTGACGCGCATTCAAGAGGATATGCTCATTGCCGCGCGTGACCGGCGGGAACAGAACAGCGTCCGCCGTCGCATCAGCTACGACGACTTCCGTGCGTTGATGGAAGGTCAAGGCGCGTTCGTCTACGCCGGTTGGTGTGGCAGCAGCGAGTGCGAGGCACAAATCAAGGACGAGACGAAGGCGACGATCCGCGTGTTGCCCGACGAGGAATTCCGGTCGGCCGAGCCGCCGGAGCACTGTCTCAAGTGCGGACGCGCGGCGACGGCCGAGGCAGTATGGGCCAAAGCGTATTGACCACCGGGTTCGCTCGCGTCGACGGCGTCCTGCACTGCGAGGGTGTTTCCCTCGAGCGCATCGCCGCCGATGTCGGGACGCCCGTGTACGTCTACAGCGCGGCAACCATTCGCGACCGGTACGAGCGTCTCGATCGAATGCTCGCGCCGGTGTCACATCGAATTCATTATACGCTCAAGGCGAACTCGAGCCGCGCCATTCTCGAGCTGTTGCGCGGGTTGGGGGCAGGCGTGGACGTCGTCTCGGGCGGCGAGCTCCTTCGCGCGTTACGCGCCGGGTTCGCGCCGTCGGACATCATTTTCGGCGGCGTCGGGAAGACCGAGCACGAGCTGGCCGAAGCCCTCGACGCGGACATTCTGTTCATCAACGCGGAGAGCGAAGCCGAAGTCAGGATCATCGACCGACTGGCAAAAGAGCGCGGCATCCGCGCGCGCGTCTCACTGCGCGTGAATCCCGAGATCACGCTCGAGACGCCGCACGACTACATCAAAACAGGCGGCAAGGGCCACAAGTTCGGCATCCCGTACGACGATGTGGTGCATGTCGCAGAGGTCGCGTCGGATCTCGCCAACGTCGATCTGATCGGGCTGGACATGCATCTGGGGTCGCAGCTGTCGCGCATCGATCCTTATAAGGAAGGGACGGAACGCCTCGCGTCGATCTTCGCCGAGCTGCAGCACCGCGGCATTACGTCGCTCGAGTATCTGGACATCGGTGGCGGACTGGGCGTCCGCTACGACACGGAACAGCCGCCCAATCTCGATCGATTCGCTGACCTCGTGCTGCCGACGGTCGCTGAAACTGGCCTGAAGCTCATCATGGAACCAGGCCGCTTCGTCGTTGGCAACGCCGCCGCTCTCGTGACGCAGGTGCTCTATCGAAAGCACAGTGGCGGGAAAGACTACGTCATCGCTGACGCCGGCATGACGGAGCTTCTCCGGCCGTCGCACTACGGGGCCTTTCATAGAATTCTCGCGGTACGTGAACGATCCGAGCACCGAACGGTGGACGTCGTGGGTCCGGTGTGCGAGAGCGGAGACTTCCTCGCGCTCGATCGTGAGCTGGACGACGTGCA
>DATBHD010000034.1:0-40765 GCA_036557635.1 Gemmatimonadaceae bacterium | reverse complement strand
GCGAGCGGCAGAGCGAATGGTCGAGATCATGGATTTGTCCGTGGGGTGGTTCCATTTTAGGACAAGTCGATGAGAGAAAATGTTGAAGGCTGGGACGAGTCGTCTGGTCTCTGGCCAGACGAAAAAGCAGGAAACGACTGGGATACGCATTTCACGGATTTGACCGGCCTCGGAGCAATCACGTAGCACCTGGGCCTGTTTCGAGGTTGTGAACCATGGACGCCGTCGACCCGCCCCTCCCCGAGAGCATCGTCCCGGACGCGAATCAATCCACCGTCCCGGGCGCGGCATACGCGAGGCTCAGCAGCCGTGTAAACGCGATGCTGATCGATGCCGCCATCACACTTGGCGTGTTCGTCGTCTTGATGGTCGTGGCGAGCCTGGCGGAGAATGTTCCACGCACCGGCGGACTCTTTCTCGCCCTCGTGTTCGGCTGGGCCCTGCTGTACGAGCCGCTGCAGGTGTGGCGCTTTGGCGGTACGATCGGCCATCGCCGGGCGAACATTCGCGTCGTCAGCGACAGAACCGGAGGGGCGCCGTCGTTCCCTGCTTCCTTCGGGCGATTCCTCGTGAAGGCGGTGCTTGGCTTGCCGTCATTCATCTCGATGGCATTCACGAGGAGGCATCAATCCATTCATGATCTCCTTACCGGCACGACCGTACAGTTGAGAGATCTTTCGATTGCGAGCGGCGATGACTACCTGCTCGAGCGCGCGCCCGAGAGGGTGACGATCGCCATCCCCGCGACGCCATTGCGCCGCATTCTCGTCACCGTCTTGTACATCGTCGGCGCGTATTTCCTCTCGGGTGTGCTGAGCCTTTTCCTGGTGAGCGAACCGTGCTTGTCGAGAAGCGAATGCTCTTCGATCGACAACAGCAACTCGCGCCTCGTCGGGTTCCTGCTTCTCGCCAGTGTGGTGACGATCGCGATTCAGGGTTGGCGCGGGCGACTCTTCGGCGCGCGGTCGCAGATCGCGGTCGCGCCGATTTCAGCGTCGAAAAAAGAGGTCGAGCTGCCGGTCGAGTGATGGGCGCGAGGTCTTCCGGATTTGCCACATTTCCTTCGAGCGCCTAACGTCCCGTGAAACCGGGCACCCGCTCGCGCGTAGGCACTTCATGACGCGTCTACGGACCGCGGGATTGGGGCTGCTGTGCCTCGGAGCGGTGAGCGCCAGCGCTCCGCGCGCCGGCGAAGCGACGTGGGTGAATGTCACGAAAGCGGCCGAATGGTCGCCGGGCTACTCATTCACCGCGCTCGACCTTCGCGATACTCTGTGGCTCCTCGGCCACCGTCTCGGAGATTGGTATTCGACGGATGGCGCGCACTGGACGAAGGAGTCTGCCCGCGCCGGCGCCTCGAGCGCCTACAACGTCCATGTGGTGCTGAACGGCGCGATCTACGCCATCGGGGGCGCCGAGAATCAGCTCCGTCCTTCACATCGTGCAGTTTGGAAGTCGCTAAACGGGCGCGACTGGCAACTCGTCACCGACCATCCGCCGTGGAGCGCGCGTGTCTGGCACAGCGCGGTCGTACACGACGGCCGGATCTGGCTTGTCGGCGGCTACGACGGCACTTACAGGAACGACGTGTGGTTCTCGACAGACGGTTCGCACTGGCAGCTCGCGACCGCCGAGGCGCCATGGAGCGGGCGCTGCATGCACGCGAGCGTCGCGTTCGCCGGCAGACTCTGGGTCCTCGGCGGGCGGCGCGACATGGAGCGGTGGTGGGAGACCGACTTCAACGACGTGTGGTCCTCGCTCGATGGCGTGACGTGGGCGCGCGCCACGGGCTCCGCGGGCTGGTCGAAGCGTTATGGCATCGCCGCGGCAACCTGGGATGACAAGCTCTGGGTGATGGGGGGAGGTCGCTTCGCTCGGAGCAATGACGTGTGGAGCTCCGCCGATGGCATCTCATGGACGTCGCACGGGCACGCCGCGTGGACTCCACGCTTCGGTCTGGCGTCGGTCGTGTTTCGCGATAAGCTATGGGTGTTAGGCGGCAAGGAGGGCGGCGGTCACTTCACGAACGACGTCTGGTTCCTTGCCCGTTAGGCACCCTTTGTCGTGGACAGTTTCCTCACCGAGCTGCGCCAGACGCTCGATCGCCTGGGCTACGTCACCGTCCCACACGGCGACCACCTCTGCGTGCGGTTGTCGCTCTTCGCCAGCATTCGCATCTACTCATCGAGCGGCGCGTTGAAGCTCGTGCCGCAGTTCGGCCCCTTCGGCCGCACCGCGGGGCTGCTGCTGACGTCGACCGTCGGCGCCGGGGCCGTCGGGGCGACGGCGTTCACGCTCGGTGTCGGCCCGTGGACGTTCCTGGCGGGATTCCTCGGCGTGATGGCGTTGGCGCACGACGCCTGCCGCTTCATGCTGACGGAAGCATGCCTAACGCGGCTGCAGCAGCTCATCCTCGACGTCGAGCGCGCTCGCCCCGCGGCGCTAGCGGCGTCGCCGCTTCGTGAGATAGGGCGCGAGCACGGCGTCGACGTCGTCGCGCAACCAGCGAGCCGCTCCCCCGTCCCGGTACATCGCCCAGGTCAGTAGCGATCCGCTGAGGGCGGTCTCGACGGCGCGCGCGAGCCCGCGGGCATCGGCGTCGCGCGAAAGCTCGCCGCTGGCGATTGCGCTCTCGAGGAGCTCCACGATCGCCGCGCGCGTCGTCTTCGCCTGCGCAACGAGGTGCTTGCGGAAGTCCGGATCGGTGAGGTCGATCTGGAGGTACGCGAGGTTTCGCGCCAACGCCGCCGGAGACGCCGCGAGGTCGGCAAGGCACTCGGCGTACGCGCGCAGCACGGCGAGGGGCGACCGATGCTTCGCGCGCAGTCCGCGAATGAACGCGGCATTGCCGTCGACGGCGCCCGCGGAGAGTCGCAGCAGCAGCTCACGTTTGGAGCCGAAGCGTTGCACGAGGGCACCCGCCGTGAGGCCGGCTTCGGCGGCGATCTCGGCGAGGGTGAGCTCGCCGGGGCCGAGTCGCGTCATCGCGCGGTAGGCGGCGGCGAAGACCTCGTCGTCGCTGGCTTTCCTGGGTCGTGGCACGGATCGCTTGACAGTTTCTAAATGGCCGTATAGAATCGTTCCTAAATCGCAATTTAGTATCGCGGGGACGTGCGCACAGGAGGAGCCGATGCGGATCGTGACCTACGGAGCGGCGTGCAGTCTCGATGGGTTCATCGCCGGCAGCGGCGGCGAGATCGACTGGCTGCACCACAGCAAGGACGTCAACGCGATCATGCGCGAGTACTGGAAGTCGGTCGACACGATCCTCATGGGCCGGAAGACGTGGGACTTCGCGGTGAGTCAGGGCGGCGGGGGCGGAGGCGGAGGCTCATCCGCAATCAGGACGTATGTGTTTTCGCGAACGCTCACGTCGATAGACACGAGGGGCGCGGAGCTCGTACGCGATGACGCCGGTGCGTTCGTGCGCGAGCTCAAGCAGCGTCGAGGCAAGGGCATCTGCCTCATGGGCGGGGGCGACTTCGCGCGCTCGCTCTTCGAGGCCAACGTCGTCGACGAGGTGGGGATGAACGTGCACCCCGTTCTGCTCGGCGCCGGAGTCCCGATGTTCCTCGATCCGTGTCACCGCGTCGCGCTCGAGCTGGTCCGATCGCGGACAATCGAGGGTGGCTGCGTCTACAGTATGTATCGCGTGACGCACTGACCATCGATCTGTCGCGGATGCGCGTCGAAGATTCAGGTTCGGCAGCTATCCATTGTTTGAACGCGGACAAAGCCGGACACTTCCGGACACGGCCGGACAGAACGGCGTGTACGCTCCTGGAAAGACGCGTCGTGGTTCTCGTCAGGCCGGTGTCCGGCGCTGACCGGCCTTGCACGCGAAAAACCAGTTGATGCCTGGACGCGCAAGAGGGCAAACGTGTCCCAGACGGACCTTATCTTTGAGCCATGCAGATCCTCGACGCGCGCTGTGTACTCTCGGCCGACAAGCGCGGCAGCTCGTGGCCGGTGCTGGTGGAGACGGACGACGGGCTTCGCTTCACGAAGCTTCGCGGCGCGGCACAGGGGACAGGGGCGCTGGTCGCCGAGGTGATCGTGGCGGAGCTGGCGGAAGCGCTGGGGCTGCGCGTGCCGGCGCGGTCGCTCGTTAGGCTCGGCCCCGGCGCGGAGTCGGTGGACAGGAACGACGAGTTGGCGGACCTGCTGCGCGCGAGCGCGGGGATCAACCTCGGCTTCGCCTATCTCGAGGACGCCCGGTACTTCGTGCCGGACGCGGAGGTCGAACGCGTCGCGCGCGAGGACGCGGCGGCGATCCAGTGGCTGGATGGACTGACGTCCAATCCCGATCGCACGGCCCGCAACCCGAATCTCATGTGGTGGAGCGACGGCCTCTGGCTCATCGACCACGGCGCCGCGTTGGGATTCCAGTATTCGCTCCCCGATGTCGACCCGGCCGCGGCGCGCCGGCCCTACACGCTGCGAGAAGCGCACGTCCTGCACGCACGCGCGGGCGATCTCACGGCGTGGGACGCGGGCCTCGCGGCGCGGCTGCCGCGTGACGTGGTCGAGCGCGCGGTCGCCGAGGTGCCTGACGAGTTCCTCGCGCCCCTCGGCGCGGCGCGCTCGGCGTATGTCGAGTATTTACTGAACAGACTCGAAGCACCGCGACCGTTTCTCGAGCCGGTGCTGGCACAGGGAAGCCAGCGGCCGGTGCGCGCTCGCCCCGCCTGGCTCGATCGCCGCCGGTGACGTGTCCGTGCGCGTCGAGCTGGCATCGGAGAGCGATCTCCCGGCGGTGCGCGCTGTGTACGCCGAGGGGCGTGCAAGGCAGCGCGAGCAGGCCTCGACGGTGTGGCCGGAGTTCAGCGACGCCGTGATCCTCGGTGAGATCGCGGCGCGACGACTCTTCCGCGTCATCGACGATGAAGCGTTGGCCGGTGTGTTCTCCGTCGCGTACGAAGACGGCGCGATCTGGGGAGAACGCGAGCGAGGCGCGCACATCTACCTCCACCGCATCGTGAGGGCGTCCGACTACCGCGGACACGGTCTCATGGAGGTCGTCCTCGACTGGGCACACGCGCACTGCCGAGCGTTGGGACGCGCCGGCCTTCGCATGGACACGTGGGCCGATAACACTTCGCTCATCGCGTACTATCAGCGCCTGGGTTTCGTGCTGGTCGAGTCGCGGCGCATCGGCGAGGACGGGCGACTCCCACCGCACTACCACGGGCTCGAGTTCGCTTTACTGGAGCAATCGTTGCGGGACACGTAGCGGCCAACCTCCAGGCCGCTCGTGAGATTCGTGCTACTCTTCTTCTCGCTTTCAATTCCCTTCTTGTTCACGGGTCACGCCCCCGGGGGGTCGAATGCGCGCACGAGCCTGGATTCGTCGACCGCGAAAGCCATCGACGGGTACGTCGTCGATCGGATGCGCTCGACGCGCATTCCGGGATTGGCGCTCGGAATCGTTAGGGGCGACGATGTCCCGTTCCTGAAGGGTTACGGCCGCGCGGACCCAGCCGGCCGGCCGGTGACCCCGCAAACGCCCTTCGTGCTCGGGTCGATCACCAAACCCTTCACCGCGCTCGCGGTGATGCAGCTCGTCGATGCCGGAACGGTGCAGCTCGACGCGCCGGTCCAGCGGTACATCCCGTGGTTTCGCACCGCCGACAGCGCGGCGTCGGCGCGGATCACCGTGCGCCAGCTCCTGACGATGAGGAGCGGTCTGCCGCAGCTCTATGACACGCAGCTCTGGAGGGACCAGGACGACGGCGCGCTCGAGCGCGTCGTTCGCCGCCTCGAAACGGTCCACCTGGCGCGTCCGATGGGCTCGTTCGGCTACTCGAACTCGAACTACGAGACGTTGGGCCTGATCGTGCAGCGCGTCTCAGGCGTCTCGTACGAGCAATATGTGACGGAACACATCTTCACTCCCCTCGCGATGCGGAACAGCTTCGCTTCGCAAAACGAGGCGATGAGGCATGGAATGGCGACAGGCCACCGCTGGTGGTTCGGCGTTCCGATCCCCTTCACCCCGCCGTACAACCGCGCCGAGCTTCCCGCGGGTTATCTCATCGCGAGCGCGGCGGACATGACGCATTTCCTGATCGCGCAGCTCAACGGTGGGCGCTATGGCGGCGCCTCGATTCTATCACCTGACGCGATGGCGCTGATGCACGCGCCTCCCGCGTCGGGGACGTATGGCTTCGGGTGGGAGTTCGTGCGGGCGAACGGCCGGACGCTGATCAATCATGACGGCGGTACGGTGAATTTTCAGACGTCGTTGCTCATGGATCCCGAGGGCAGGGCCGGCGTGTTCGTCGCCGCCAATGTGATCAACGCGCTCGACACCTTCTCTTCGCCACATGGAGGCTCGACGCTGGATGGCCTCACCGTTCGCGAGATGGCGCGCGTCGTGTTGAGCCTCGCGACGCATCAACCGTTGCCGAGTCGAGGAGTCGGGCACGAGCGGTTGACGTTCGTCTTCGACCTGACGATCGCGATCCTCACCGTGTGGCTCGCGATCTCGCTCGCACGCGTTCCGCGACGATATCGGCGAATCGAGCGCCAGGGAATGCTCGCGCGGTCCGAGCTCAGGCGGCGGGCGCTGACGATCGCCGCGCTGAACTGGACGCTTCCAATCGTGGTGCTGTACCTAACGATCGGCCCATTCTCTGCGGTGTGGAAGGTGCTCGTCGAGTTTCAACCGGACGGCGGCTACTGGCTGGAGACGGTCGCGATCGTGCTGTTCGTGAAAGGCCTGGTCGAGCTGTCGGTCCTGCGGTCGCTCGCTCAGGCGGAGGGGGAAGGAGGACAGGGTCATGGTCACCATGCCGGAATCAGATAATGCTCATCGCGCGCCGAGTTGCCGAGTCGTCGTCGTCGGTGGCGGGATCGGCGGGCTCGCCGCCGCGCGCCATCTCGATCGGCGGCTGCGGCGCCGCGCGGACGTCGAAGTCACGTTGATCAATCGGGACAATTTCTTTCTTCTCAGTCCACTGCTCTTCGAGGCGTGCTCCGGCGTGCTCGAGCTGCGCCACTGCGCGCAACCGATCCGACCATGCTTGAAGCGTGCGCGCTTCGTCGAGGGCACGGTGAAATGCGTCGACGTCGATAGACGCGTCGTGAACGTACTGCTTGCGGACGGCGCCGATCACGAGCTGCCGTACGACCACGCCGTCATCGCGCTCGGCGCGGCGACCAATCTGTCGTTGATTCCCGGATCCGAGCACGCGCGCACGTTCAAGACCGTCGCCGATGGGCTCCTCCTGCGAAATCATCTCATCGAGCAGCTCGAGGCAGCCTATGTCGAAACCGATCCACAACGGCGTCGAGAGCTGTTGACCGTGGTCGTCGTCGGGGGCGGGCTCGTCGGCGTCGAGCTACTCGGCGAGCTGACGGCGTTTCTGCGCGACGAGCTGCAGTACTATCCGGGATTGAAGCGCGACGATCTCGATTTCCATCTCTTCGAGGCTGGCGCGCGACTGATTCCGGAATCGATGGCGTTTCTCGCGGACTATGCCGCGAAGATTCTCCGTGGCCGTGGCGCGCAACTGCACGTGTCGACGCCGGTGAACGCGATCGAAGCCGGCGCCGTGCGCTGGAGCGGTGGTGTCGTGAAGGCACAAACGATCGTGCTCGCGTCGGGAATCGTGCCGAATGCGGTGGCGGCGGCGATGGCCGTGGAGCGCGATCGGCGCGGCCGCATCGTCACCGATGCGACGCTGCGCAGCGTGAGCCATCCGTCGGTGTGGGCGATCGGCGACTGCGCGGCGACGCCGGCGCCGGAGGGGGGAATCTATCCCGCGCTCGCACAGAACGCGGTACGCGCGGCCCGCGTCGTCGCGCGGAACGTCGTCGCCGTCCTCGAGCAGCGCGCACCCGCTCCGTTCGTGTACCAGTCGCTTGGCACCATGGCGGCGTTCGGCCACACACGCGCCGCCTGCGACGTGCGCGGGCTCGAGCTCTCGGGGTGGGTTGCCTGGTGGGTGCGCCGAACGTATTACCTCCTGCAGATGCCGCGCTGGGATACTAGGTTGCGCATCGCGCTCGATTGGACGGTGTCGCTCCTCTCGCGGCCGGACCTGACGAAGATCGATCTCGCGCCGGAGCGGGAGCAGGAGCGTCGCAACCACGCCGCGGGCGCGTCGCTCGAAGGGATGGATGTCGTTCGGTTGAGAATGCTGGACGAGAGCGGGCCGGTGGTCGAGGACCTGACGCCGGCGACGCACGATGCAGCCAGGTGAACATCGATTCGGCAATCGACTCGAGGAGCCTCCAATGCAACCAAAGCCGGCCAACGTCGACGATTACCTCTCGCCCCTGAGCGCCGACAAGCGGGCTGCCCTCGAACGATTGCGCAGTGTCATCAAGTCGGCGGCGCCTAACGCGGAAGAGTGCATCAGCTACAACATCCCAACGTACAAGCTCGACGGAAAGATGATCGTGTCCTTCGGCGCGGCGGCGAACCACTGCGCGCTCTACGCCGGCGCGCACCCGATCAAGGCACACGAAGCCGAGCTCGCGGCGTACGACACGAGCAAGGGTACGATCCGCTTCCAACCAGATCATCCATTGCCGGACGCGCTCGTGCGCAAGCTCGTGAAGACGCGTGTCGCGGAGCGAGATCTTCAACGATCCAAGCGGTGATCGGACCAATTGTGCAGGCGGATCAACCGCGCTGTCATTTCAGCTGCGCTTCGGGCTCAGTCGCGCTGTCGCAACGGTGCGGGAACAAGAGTTGAAGCGATTCCTCTGGAATCGCACTCAGCCTCGGAGCTCAGCTATGCCGGACCGAAACGACAACCCGCGCGATCCTGATCGTCGTGGGCGGGACTACAACTACGGCGCCGACGATGTCCGGGCATCCGACGCGTGGTGGGACTATGGACGCGCGTATCCGCCGCAGTGGGCGCGCGAGCAGCGGCAGCGGCGCGGTCCTTACGTCGGACTCGGGCCCAAGGGGTATCGACGCTCGGACGAGCGTATCACCGAAGAGGTGAGCGATCGTCTGATGACGCACCCCGACGTCGACGCCTCGGACGTCGAGGTCCGCGTCGCGAACGGCGTCGTCACGCTCATGGGTACCGTCGAGGATCGGCACCAAAAGCGGATCGCGGAGTTCATCGCCGAAGACATCGTCGGCGTCGACGACGTGAGCAACGAGCTCAAGGTGCGCCACGGCTTCTGGGCCGGGCTCAGGGGTGAGCGTGTGGCGGAGCCAGACGTTAGGCGGGAACCGACACCCGAGGTCGGCGCGCCGTCGACGATGGGAAGCCGCCTCAACGCGGCGCGTGGCGCGGCGCGTCGCGACGAGGAAGCCCGATGACGACGCGCCGACGCTGGTCGGCGCGCGTCACACAGCGCAGCAACGCCCTCGATCTCGAACGCAGCGTCTTCACCTGGAAGGATCCGCGGCGCATTGCGCGATCACTCAAGCGCTCGGCCGAGCACAGCCGGCGCCGCAAGAGCGAGCCGTATCGGTCGGCGATGTCGATGCTGACGTTCTATATCAACCGTGCCGGAAGCAACCTGAGCGCGAGTCAGCGCCGAGTGCTCGAGCAAGCGAAGCAGGAGCTGAGGCACGCCTTCGGCCGCGACTAGACACTCCGGACGCGCCTCAGCGCGTCCGGTGCCGGGCCCGGGTACGCGCACCCTTGCGCGCTGCCGCGGATCTCGCGCGCGCGCCCTTGGTGCGCGCCGCCTTGCGAGCGGCCGCGGAGCGGCGTGCCGCGGACCGCCGACGAGCGCTCGACCGCGCCTGACGCGCGAGCGAGGCGCGCGACGCGGCGCGATGCCCCTCACGCGCGAGCGCGCGCCTAACGGCTCGCGATCGGCGGCGGGACGGCGCGCTCTTCGTGCCCGCTCGACCCTTGGCGACGTCACGTACCGCTTGCCGCCGCGTTCGTCTCGACGCAGTGCCTTTCTTGGGGGGCGCGAGCTTGACGCCGGCGCGTCGTGCCTTGGAGAGGCCGATGGCGATCGCCTGCTTGCTCGACCGCGCGCCATGCTTGCCCTGGCGGACGTGTTCCATCTCCTCGCGCACGAATTCACCAGCCTGCGTCGACGCCGATTTTCCAGCACGCTTATCGGCGCGCGCGCGTTTGATCGTAGATCGTTCGGGCATTGGGGCCTCCGATGAGTCTAGAGGACGCCAGGGCAAGATGCGTGCTTGCGACTGCCTAACGAGCGTCGAGCGTGGTGCCCGGTGAGCACGGAGCGCCTTCCGAAGCACCCTCAACCCTCAACCCTCCACCCTCCACCCTCTACCCCTTACGCTGGCACATCCCAGCGCGGACCCATATCTTGGCCGGAACTTTGCACCGCGCTCGCGTCTACATCTTCATCAGCGCGCTCGGCCCTCGACGCTCCGCGCCCACGCCATGCGACCCAGTGCTCGTCGGCTCGTGACGTTGCCACTCGTCATGCTCCCAATCACCCTCCTCGGTTCCTGCCAGAGCGAGGGCGGCCCGATGTCGGGTCCCGTCGACTTCAACGTCCGATTCGTCGCAACCAACGACCTGATCGCGCCGATCACGCTGTCGGTCGACGGCCAGCCGTACGCCATCCTCACCACCGGGAAGAGCACGGGGCTCAGCCTCTCGTCGAAGTCGAAGCTGACATGGACGTCCGCCAAGCCCGCCGACGCCCAGGGCCAGGCAATTCCCGACCAGATCGGGGAAGTGAACGTCTCGGTGTCGGCGATCAACGCGGTCCTCGAGATCACCAATGTGATCGCCGACCAGACCTACATCACCGCGTCGATCTTCAACCACACGACGACGCCTGTGTCGATCGGCGTATTCGATGGGTCGGCGGTGTCCTGCGCGTCGCGCCTGCCTGCCGCGGGACAGGGCGCGGTGGGCTTCACGCAAACGGGCTACTATCGTCTCGTCGCAACGACGCAATTTCGAGCGTACGGCACACCCGACTGCACGGGCGCGTACGTCAGCTGGCCCCCGTCGGAGCTCGCCAGCTTCGAGACGAAATCGGGGTTGGTGACACTCAACCTGTTGAGCGCGCCGTAGACGCACAGGCCACCCTGTAGTTGAAGCCACTCTGTAGTTGAACGGCTGGACGCGTTCATCCGCGTCCAGCCGTTCAACTACCGAGTGCCATACGCGCCGACCGACTCAGAGGGTGACCGCGAATATCATTCGGCGCGAATCGCCACCATCGGATCGACCCTCGACGCACGACGCGCGGGGATCCAGCTCGCGGTGAGCGCAGTCACGCCGAGGAGGGCGGCGACTCCAGCATACGTGAGCGGGTCGTCGGGGCGAATGCCGACGAGCATGTTCGACAGCACCCGCGTCGCGACGACGGCGGCCGAGAGACCGGCGGCAATGCCGATGGTCGCGCGGGCGGCGCCGTAGCCGAGCATCAGCCTAACGATATCGAGGCGACGCGCGCCGAGGGCCATGCGAATGCCGACTTCGCGCGTGCGCTGGGCGACGGTATAGGCGACGACGCCGTACAGCCCCGCCGCGGCGAGGACGAGGGTGATCACCGCGAAGCCGCCGATCAGCCAGAGGTTGAGCCTTCGCTCGCCTAACGAGTTGCCGATGATCTCGTCCATCGTGCTCACCTGATAGACCGGCACGTCGGGCGCGATCTGGGCCGCGGCGCCGCGCACCGCGGCCACCGCCGATGTCGTCGACAAGCGCGAGCGAACGATCAGCGCTGCCGGAATGCCCCAGCTCGTGAAGCGACTCCGGTAGGTGAAATAAATCTCCGCGAGCGGGGGCGAGGCGAGCCCTGCCTGACGCACATCGCCGGCGACGCCGACGATCGTGAAGACCAGGTTGGTGTCGAGCGCGATGCGCTTGCCGATGGGATCCTCATTCGGCAATGCGCGGCGCGCGAACGTCTCGTTCACGATGATCGGCTCGTCGGCGGTCGTATGGTCGGCATCGGTGAAATCTCGGCCACGCCGGAGCGGGATGCCTAACGCGGCGAAGTAGCCGGGACTGACGACGCGAAACTCCGCCCCCGGCTCGTGGCCGGCCGCCGGCCTCGGGCGCTCGGCGACCCAATACGTCCCCGCTGTTCCCCAGCGCTGCAGCGGAATCAACGTCGTGACGCCGGCGGCGGTAATGCCGGGCGTCGCGCGCAGCCGATCGAGCAGTGGTTCGAACACGCGGTCGGCGCGAATTGCCGGGGTCGAGTCCGCGGCGTGCGCGACGGAGAGTCGTGTTGTCACGACTCCATTCGCGTCGAGACCGGTCGTGGTGTGGACCAGCACGAGAAACGTGCGCAGCAGCAGTCCCGCGCCGACGAGCAGGACGACCGAAAGCGCGATCTGCGTGACGACGAGCGCGCTGCGCGAGCGCTGCCGAGCCGCGCCCGCGGTCGTTTTGCCAGCGCCGGCGAGCGCGTCGCGCAGTGGCGCCGACGTCCCACGGAGCGCGGGGGCGAGCCCGAACAACACACCGCTCACGATCGACACGCCGAGTAACACGAGTAATACGCGGCCATCGAGTGGGATCGCGCCTGGGATTGGCAGAAAGCGCGCGCCGACGCTGCCGGCAACTCGCAACACGGCCCATGCGCCCGCCGTGCCGAGCGCGGCCCCGGCGAGCGCGAGCATGATGGCTTCGGTGAGGAACTGTTGCGTCAGCCGCGCGCGACCGGCGCCTAACGCCAGTCGCACCGCGACGTCGTGCTGCCGTGTGGCGGCGCGCGCCAGCAACAGGCTCGCGACGTTCGCGCAGGCCACGACGAGAACCAGCGCGACCGCGCCGAGCAGAATGACGATCGGCTCGCGAACGGCCCCGGTGACCGCGTCGCGCAGAGGGATCAGGCGAATCGAGTGATTGGCGTTGTCATCAGGGTACTGCTTCTCCAGTCGCGACGCGATCTGCCGCATCTCGATGCCCGCCTGTCCGATCGTCGCGCCCGGGGCGAGGCGAGCGTAGACGTCGAGAAAGCGAAAGCCACGCACGGCGAGGAGCCGCGGGGTGGTGTCGAGCGGGAGCCAGAGATCCGGAGAGCGTCCAGTCGCGAAATCGCCGGGCATGACACCGACGATGGTGGTCGGTGCGCCGTCGAGATCCACGACGCGCCCAACGACGCTCGGATCGCCGCCAAATCGCCGGCGCCAAAAGCCTTCGCTCAGGACGGCGACGCGCGCCGCGCCGCGACCGTCGTCGCCCGCGGAGAAGCCGCGGCCCAGGATGGGACGGACCCCCAGCACGTCGAAGAGGTTGGCCGACGCGGCGATCGTCGACACACGCTCGGCGGGGCCGTTGCTCGTTAGGTTGGCGCCGCCGCCGCTGACCGCGACGAGTCCCGAAAGTGTGCGTGTCGCGGCGCGCCAGTCGTTGAAATTCGGAAACGACACGTTGCCGTACTGCGCCGGGTTGTCGCGGACACTTTCGAAAACTTGAACGAGGCGGTCGGGCGCCGCGTACGGGAAGGGGCGGAAGAACACCGCGTCGACCACGCTGAAGATCGTCGCATTGGCGCCGATGCCCACCGCGAGCGTTCCGATCACGAGGGCGGCGAAGGCGGGCGCGCGGCGCAAGGACCGCAGCGCGTAACGAAGATCGTGCGCGAAGACGTCCATCGGGCGGAGGGGTGTGAGGTTGCTCACGTGATACCACTATTGTAACGCCTTGGACACGTTGAGCTGTCCAAAGGCTTCCTGGCCTTTTCCTTCTTGCGGCTGGTCACGCGGATTCCTAGGTTGGCACCCGTGCCTGTCACAGCGTCGACACGCGCGGCTACGCGCTCGAACGGCAACGGGACCGCTCCCCGCGCCACTCATCGAAAGACGGCTCGAGGCCTCGCGCTCGCTGACCCACCGGAGCGGGATGACAATGTCTCGCGCGTTTATCAGGAGTTGCGCGCGCTGATCGTTTCCGGACAACTTCCGCCGGGAGCGCGGGTCGCCGAGCGGGCGGTGGTCCAGCGACTCGGCCTGAGCCGGACGCCGGTCCGGAGCGCGCTTCATCGGCTCCAACAGGAAGGATTCGTCGCCTCGTCAGGCGTCAACCGGGATCAGCGGCTGATCGTCACGCCGTTGACGCAGAGCGACGGGCGTGAGGTGTTACTCATCGTCGGACATCTCGAGGGGTTGGCGGCGCGCGAGGCGGCGGCGCTCGCGCCGGATGCGCGCCGGCGGCTCGTGCGCACTCTGCGCGAGATCAATCGGGCGCTCGCGGTCGCGTCGCGCACCCGCGCTCGGGCGCGCGCCTTCGAGCTCGATCTCGCGTTTCATCGCGCGTATGTCGAAGGAATCGTCGGCCCGCGTCTCCTGGCCTTGCATCGCGCGATCAAGCCACAGAGCGAGCGATACACCCGGTTGTATGTGAGCGCACTGCTCGACGAGTTGCCGACGTCCGTGAAGGAGCACGAGATCATCACACGTGGGATCGCATCGGGTGATCCCGACGCGGCGCAAGCCGCGGTCGAAACCAACTGGCGCAACGCGTCACAGCGATTGTCGAAGGTCATCGCCGAGTTGGGCGAGCGGGGGAGTTGGCATCTGCGCTCGTAGCTCGACGTGACGTATCGGCATTGCGGCTGAGTTGGTATACCACCATATTCGCGCGCGTTGTCCTACCCACCCTCGCGCCGTACGCTCCCCGCCCAGTCCCGGAGTGCGCTATGCGTTTCGTTCCATATCGTTGGCTGCCCGCTGCAGTCGTCCTCGTTCTCTCGACCTTTCCCGGCGCTCGGCTCCACGCGCAGGCGGCGGGCACGATCGCGGGAACCATTCTCACCGCTGGGACCGAGACGCCGATCGTCAGCGCGCAGATCGCGGCGCAGGGCACCGGCCGCCTAACGCTGAGCGATGCGAATGGGCATTTTCGTCTGACCGGCCTTCCCGCCGGTGAGGTGACGCTCGAGATCCGGCGCGTCGGATTTCGTCCGCTGACGCAACGCGCGACGGTCGGAAACGAAACGTTGCGGATTCTCCTGAGCGAAGCGCCGATCGAGCTGAACGCGCTCGTCGTGACGGGGACGGCCGGCGCGGTGGAGGCGCGGACCGTCGGGAATTCGATCTCCAGGATCAACGCGGCAGACGAGGTGCAAGCGTCGGCGGTTGGAACGCTCGGCACGCTGATCAATGGTCGCGCGCCTGGTGTCACGATCACGAGCGGCACGGGACGAGCCGGAGCCGGAACGGTCGTCAACATCCGCGGCCGGTCGACGCTGTCGCTGTCGCAGCAGCCGCTGATCTACATCGATGGTGTGCGCGTCAACAACGAGGTGGGTACCGGTACGACGCGCAATCAGGGCGGCAATGTGGTGTCGCGACTCGACGACATCGCCCCGGAAGACATCGAATCGATCGAGATCATCAAGGGCCCGGCGGCGTCCACACTATATGGAACGGAAGCCGCGAACGGCGTCATTCAGATCATCACGAAGAAGGGTGGGGGCGGCGCGCCGCGCTTCAACGCCTATATGCGCCAGGGTTCGCAGTGGTTCCAGGACGCCGCGGGCCGTTTTCCGACGAACTATGCGCGCAACGCCGCCGGGGACCTCTTGTCGTTCAATGCGGTCGAGTCCGAGGCAGCGCGCGGCACGCCGCTCTTCAAGAGCGGTCGGCTGCAGACGTACGAGATGAACGTCCGCGGCGGCGATCGCGGACTGAACTACTACCTGTCGTCGACGTACGATCACGACACGGGGATCGAGCCGAACAACGGCGTCGGACGATATACCGCGCACGCCAATCTGGCGCTCGCGCCTAACGAAAAGTTCGACGTCCAGACGAGCATCCATCTCATCAAGAGCCGAGACCTCCTCGGCTCCGACTATGGTCTGGGGCGATTCTTCAACGGGGAATACGGGAATCCGCTTCTTCAGTCCGGTCCGACGCGCGGCTTTCTGATCGCCCCGCCGGAGGCCATTGATGCGTATCTGCTCAACTCCCAGAACATCAATCGGTTCACGACGAGCATCCAGGTGAACCATCGGCCGACCAGCTGGTTCACGCAGCGCGCCACCGTCGGATTGGATCAGACCGAGGAAGACAATCAGGCGCTGTCGAACTTCCTGCCGCCGCAGTTCGTTCAGTTCTTCGGTCCGGTCGCGTCGCAGGGTGCGCTCAATCAGGATCTCCGCACGGTCAGCTACGCGACAGCCGACTACAGCGGCACCGCGTCGTTCAACCTGCGGCCGACGCTGACATCGGCGACGTCGATCGGCGGCCAGTTGTACCGCAAGCGCATCGATCTGACGCAGATCACGGCGTCGCAGTTCCCGGCGCCGGGCCTAACGACGGCCGCGGCCGCCGCCGTGCGCCAGGGCTCCCAGGATTTCCAGACGAACACCACCCTTGGCAGCTTCGTCCAGGAGCAGCTGGGTTGGCGCGATCGCGTGTTCCTCACCGGCGCCGTTCGCGTCGACAACAACAGCGCGTTCGGCAAGGACGTGCACCTCGTGACGTATCCGAAGGTCAGCGCCTCGTGGGTCGTCAGCGACGAAGGCTTCTGGCGCTGGTCCTGGGTCGATCAGCTGCGCTTGCGCAGCGCCTATGGGCTCTCGGGACAGCAGCCGGATGCGTTCGCGGCACTGCAGACGTACGCGCCGACGACTGGCCCTGGCGATCAGCCGATCGTCACACCGCAGTTCCCGGGCAATGCCGACCTGAAACCGGAGCGCGCGTCGGAGCTCGAAGCTGGGTTCGAGGCGTCGATCAAGCGCCGCGTCGGCATCGACTTCACGTACTTCACCAAGCACGTGAAAGACGCGATCCTGCAGCGCGCGTCGGCGCCGTCGAGCGGCTTCCCGAATCCGCAGTTCGTGAACATCGGCCGCGTCAGCAACCACGGCTTCGAGCTCGGTGTCAACGCGAACGCGATCACCCGGCGCAGTCTGTCCTGGGACATTGCCGCGAGCGTCGCGACGACGACCGATCACATCGACGATATGGGTGGATTGCCGTTCATTCTCTCCGGCGGGCTGCCCTTCGGTCGCAACGAGCAGGGTTTCCCGATCGGTGGCCTGTTCACGAAGATCGTGCGCAGCGCGACGTATGATCCGGCGACGAAGAGGGCGACCAACGCAATGTGCGACGGTGGCACTGGCGGCGATCACCCGGGCGGTTCGGACGTGCCTTGCGCGAGCGCGCCGATGCTCTTTTTCGGCACGATTACGCCGAAGGCGAGCGGCTCGGTGAGCACGGGGCTTTCCATCGGCCAGCACGTGAAGCTCCACGGCCTCGCCGATTTCCGAAAAGGCAACAAGCTCGTCGATGCAAACATGCTCAATCGCTGCACGGGGTTCGGCGTCTGTCCCGGCAACGTGAATCCGGACCAGATCGATCCACGTGTCCTCTACACGTATCAGAACGGTGGCTCGCTCACGGTGTCGGACACCTACATGCGGAACGCGAGCTTCTGGCGGCTGCGCGAGATCTCGGCCACGTTCACTGGACCGGCCGAGTGGGCGAGCCGCGTGAATGCGAGTGGTGTGAGCCTGACGATCGCCGGCCGCAATCTCCACACGTGGACGAAGTATACGGGCCTCGATCCCGAGAACCGGTCGAGCGTGGGGACGCAGAACCTCGCCTTCGACCAAGCAGTGACGCCGACGCTCGCCCAGTTCCTCACCACGATCACGTTGACTTTCTGAGCCGACGCCAGCCACGCGGAGAATCTCAAATGATTTCGATACGCAACTTTGACGTGCGCGGACTGGCGCGCGCGGTAATGAGCCTGGCCGTGCTCACCGCGATGATCGCCTGCGGCGACGCAAGTCACATCCTCGACCAGGAAGCACCGAGCCGCGTCGAGGCCAGCACGCTCGACAATCCCGCCTACGCGCAGTTGCTCGTGAATGGCGCGATCGGTGACTTCGAGTGCGCCTTCGCGCAGTACATCATCGCCGGTGGACTTGTCGGCGACGAGCTCATCGACGCCCAGCTCGGCCAAGCCGGGTGGGACTACGACCGTCGCACGATCTTCACGGGGTCGATCCCGTACTCGACCGGCACCTGCAACAGCACGCAGTCGCCCGGTCTCTATACGCCGCTTTCGGTCGCGCGCTTCCAGGGCGACCAGGCTCTCAAGCGACTGCAAGGATGGACGGACGCGCAGGTGACGAATCGCCAGAGCCTGATGGCGCAGGCGGCCACGTACGCGGGATACAGCCTCGAGCTGCTCGGCGAGGCGATGTGCTCGGCGGCGATCGATCTCGGCCCGGAGATGACGCGCGCGCAGCTTTTCGCGGCGGCGCAGGACCGCTTCACCACCGCGATCACCGCTGCCCAAGCCGCGACTCCACAGAATACGACTATGCTCAACGCGGCCCGACTCGGCCGCGCGCGCAGCCTGATCAACCAGGGCAACCTCACGCAAGCGCGCGCCGATGCCGTTCTCGTGCCCGATGGATTCGTGCTCAACGCCAGCTACTCGTCGGCGGTGACGCGACGCGAGAACCTCGTCTTCACGCAGATGTACCGCGGCTTCTTCTCCTCCGTCGATGCCAGCTTCCGCAGCGTCACCTTCGGTGGCGTCGCCGATCCGCGCGTCACGGTCGTCGACGCGGGCGTGAAGGGCCACGATACGCAAACGGAAATCTTCCGACAGACGAAGTATCCGGCGATCAACACGCCGATTCCGATCGCCCGGTCGGCGGAGGCGCAGTTGATCGTCGCCGAAGCCGACAACGCGACGGGCACGCCGGCGGGCAATGCGTCGGCCGTGACCGCGATCAACGTGCTGCACACCAAGGCTGGCATCCCCGCCTACGCCGGCGGCACGCAGGCCGAGGTGCAGGCGCAGATCATCGAGGAACGGCGTCGCGAGCTCTTCCTCGAGAGTCAGAGGCTCGGCGACATCATTCGCTACAACCTTCAGGTGACGCCGGCGAAGGGGCAGCCATTCAAGGGCACATTCGGCACGTACGGCAACGACACCGGCATCCAGGTTTGCCTCCCGTTGCCGGACATCGAGCGGAACAACAACCCCAACCTCTCGCATCCGTGACCACCAGTCGCCGCGAGTTTCTCGCGTCGACTGCGGCAATCCTGGCCGGCGGCGCGCCGTTCGTTGCGCGCCGCCGGTTCCAGTTGTCCGGCTGGTCGGCAACCGAATATTTCGCGCGCGTGCTCGGGACCATTTGGGCGCCCGCGCTCGCACAGTGATCCTCGCGCTGGCCCAAAGCCCTGATCACGAATCACCCGAATCATTCCGTGCGGCGCGGAGAGCCTCGTTGCTCCTGGCAACAGAAAATGATTGGTGTGTAGTTCACAAAGACTCATGGTCCAGCGAGGCCGGTGGAGTCTTCTCTGGGAGAGGAAGTATTCGGGCAATTCGTAATCAGTTTCTCAATTTTTTACCAAGGTAGTTACCATGGTTTCCAAGCGGCTCCTTCCTTTCGTCACCGTGATGCTGGGCGCGACTTCCCTTGGAGCGCAGGGCACCCGCCTCCTCCGCCACCCCGCGGTGAGCAAGGACCTCGTCGCCTTCGAGTACGCCGGAGACCTCTGGGTCACCAGCCGTAACGGCGGCGCGGCGCGGCGCCTCACGGCGACGCCCGGCGTCGAAACGGATCCGAGCTTCTCCCCCGACGGATCACTCATCGCCTACACCGGCACCGCCGGCCGCAACACCGACGTCTACGTCGTCCCCGCGACGGGCGGCGATCCCAAGCGCCTAACGTATCACCCCGGCGTCGATCGCGTTCGCGGCTGGACGCCCGACGGCAAGCACGTCGTCTTCGGATCCGAGCGCACGAGCGCGCCGCAGCAATCGTACTACCGGCTCTGGAGCATCTCGATCGACGGTGGCTTGCCCGAGGCGTTGCCCATGCCGCGCGCCTTCAGCGGGACATACTCCCCCGACGGCAAGCGCTTCGCCTACGAGGAGATCGGGACGCAGTTCATTCCCGAGTGGTACGACGCGAGCGAGTGGCGCCACTATCGCGGTGGACGCACGCATCCGATCTGGATCATGAGTCTCGCCGACTACTCGGTCGAGAAGCTGCCGCGCGCCAACAGCAACGACAGCGATCCGATGTGGATCGGCAACACGGTCTACTTCGTCTCCGACCGCAACTTCACAGCGAACCTCTTCGCGTACCATCTCGATACCAAGAAAACCGAGCAGCTCACGCACCACGACGACTTCGACATCCAGAACGCGTCGGCGGGACCGGACGCGATCGTTTACGAACAAGCCGGTTATGTCCATCTCTTCGACGTGAAGACCGGCCAGACCCGTCGCCTCGACATCGAGGTCAAGGGCGACCTGCCATGGGCGCGTCCGGAGATGAAACATGTCGCGAACATGATTCGCGGCGCGTCGCTCTCGCCGACGGGCGTGCGCGCCGCGTTCGAGGCGCGCGGCGACGTGTTCACCGTTCCCGCGACCCTCGGCGACTACCGGGATCTCACGCGTACGACGGGCGCGCACGAGCACAGCCCGGTGTGGTCGCCGGACGGCGCCCAGCTCGCCTGGCTGTCCGATGCGAGTGGTGAGTATCAACTCATGATCGGTGACCAGGCCGGCCTCACGAAGCCCCGCGTCATCACGCTGCCGAGTGTCGCGTACTACTCGTCGCCGACGTGGTCGCCGGACGGAAAGCACCTCCTCATCGAGGACAACCATCTCGACTTGTGGACGCTCGACGTCGCGAGCGGCCGCGCGACGAAGATCGACGCCGACACCTACTTCGATCCGACCCGTGACATCGACGTCGCCTGGTCGCCCGACTCGCGCTGGGTTGCGTATTCGCGGAACGTCGACAGCCATCTGCGCGCGGTGTTCGTGTACTCGCTCGAGGAAGGGAAGCCGCATCAGGTCACCGACGCGATGTCGGACGCGGTCTCGCCTGCTTTCGACGCCGGCGGCAAGTACCTCTACTTCCTCGCCAGCACCGACTACGGTCCGCGAACCGGTTGGCTCGAGATGAGCTCCGTCGACCGACCGTCGCGACGCGCGATCTATCTCGCCGTGCTGCCGTCGAGCGAGCCGTCGCCGCTGCTCCCGGAGCTCGGTGACGAACCGGTCGCCTCGTCGGCTCCGGTGGCGCTGGCGTCGAAGCCGCGCGGCGATACGACATCCACGCAGGTGCGCATCGATCTCGACGGCATCTCGCAGCGCATTCTTCCCCTCGGCGTCCCGGCGGGGGAGTTGAGCGATCTCAGCGCCGGCCCGGCGGGGACGTTCTTCTATCTGGACGCGCTGCCTAACGGTGGAGGCGCCGCGCGCCTCATGCGCTACCAGCTCAAGGAGCGCTCGGCGACCCCGATCCTCGAGGGCGTGCGCTCGTACACGCTCTCGGGCGATCGTAAGAAGTTGCTCTACCAGGCCGCGCGTGGCGCGCCCGAGACCCGATGGGGGATCGTCGCCAGCGACAAGCCGGCCAAGGTCGGCGATGGCGTGATCAACGTCGGCCAGCTCGAGATGCTCGTCGATCCGCGCGCCGAATGGGCGGAGATCTTCAAGGAGTCGTGGCGCACGCAGCGCGATTACTTCTACGACGCAAAGATGCACGGTGCCAACTGGCAGGCCGTGTACGAGAAGTACAGCGCGCTGGTTCCTTACATCGGACACCGCGACGACCTCGGCTACCTCATCGCCCTCACTGGCGGCGAGCTCACCGTCGGCCACTCGTATCTCACCGGCCCCGGCGACGAACCACAGGAACAGCCGGAGTCGGTCGGCTTGTTAGGCGCCGATTTCGCGATCGAGAACGGCCACTATCGCATCACGCACATCTACTCGGGCGAGAACTGGAACCCGGACCTTCGCGCGCCGCTCAGCGCGCCAGGGATCAAGGTGTCCGAGGGCGATTACCTGCTCGAGGTCAACGGCCATCCACTCGCCCCGCCGACGAACGTCTACAGCCTGTTCGCGGGCACGGCCGGCCATCAGACCGCGATTCGCGTCGGATCATCGCCTAACGGCGACGGCTCGCGTCTGGTGACCGTCGTTCCGATCGCGAGCGAGGAAGGGCTGCGCACGCGAGCCTGGGTCGAGGCGAACCGCCGCAAGGTCGATCAGCTCTCGGGCGGACGACTCGCGTATGTGTGGCTGCCCAACACGGCGGGAGGCGGCTACACCTCGTTCACACGCTACTTCTACGCACAGCAGGAGAAGGAAGGCGCGGTGATCGACGAGCGCTACAACCATGGCGGTATGGTCGCGGACTACATCGTCAACGAGCTCGAACGAAAGCCGATGGGCTACTTTGCCACGCGTGACGGCAAGGTTTCGACCTCGCCGACGGCGGGCATCTATGGGCCGAAGGTGATGCTCATCAACGAGTCCGCGGGCTCGGGCGGTGACGCGCTGCCATACATGTTCCACCAGCGTCAGATCGGCCCGCTCGTCGGCATGCGCACGTGGGGCGGTCTCGTCGGCACGTTAGGCACGCCGCCAACGATCGACGGCGGCGGCATCACCGCGCCCGGCCTCGCGTTCTACGATCTCCAGGGCAAATGGGCGGTCGAGAACCAAGGCATCACGCCCGACGTCGAAGTCGAATACACGCCGGCGGATGTCATCAAGGGTCACGATCCGCAGCTCGAGCGCGGCGTACAGGAGGCCCTGGCGCTGCTCAAACAGAAGCCTGCCTTACGAGTCGCTCGCCCGGCGCCGATCGACAGGACATCCAAACCATAACGAGAGGCCACGCTGTAGTCGAACGGCTGGACGCCGATGCACGCTGATGAACGGTGATACTGCGAAAGAGCGCGAGAATCTTGACCAAAACGTCGCGCTCTTTTGAAAAGGCTCCTACGCGCCTTTCTTCTAGCAGTGTTCATCGGTGTTCTCTGCATTCATCCGCGTCCAGCCGTTCAACTACCGAGGGCTCCGAATCGCCGCAATGGGCCAGGAAAGTCGTGAAGTCCAGATGCCTCGCTTCGCTCGGAATGACAGCGTGTCCGTGTTGAAGCTGTAGCGGCCTAACGCGGAGTCGGAGCTTTCCATGGGAGAGGAGCCTGGAGCACTGGCAACACATTCACCAGCGTCGCACGCGGCCACATCGACGGCACACCACGAATGAACGTCACGAGCCCGTCGATGGGCGACCGCACCTCGCCCGTCTTCCGACCGAGAAAGTCCGTCGTGTAGCCGAGGAGCTGGCCCTTGGTGACGCGCGCATCGCGATCGACCGACGCGATGAACGCGCCGGCACTGTCCGCGGCGATGCGCGCGCCCGCGGCGCTGAGCCAGACCGGCCGCCTAACGGGCGTGTAGGGTCGCGCGAGCATCCTCAGGGCCGCGAGCACGTTCAGCGATCCATCGACTAACGCCGTGAGATCCCCCGGCGCGACGATCCCGCTTCGCCCCGCTTCGGCTACCAGTACGGTCTTGCCGCGCACGAGCGCCTGCCCCGAGAGCGAGCGTCCCGCGTTAGGCCCGCCGAGATCGACGTCGGTGACGATGACGTGGTCGAGACCGAAGGCCATGATCAACTTGAGCGCCGCCGAGTCCTGCGCCGCTTTGCCGCCGCGGAACCAATAGCTGTAGGGGCGGAGATTCTCGTCCAGATCGCCGCCGTGGAGATCGACGACGACGTCCGCCGGGGCAACGACCTGGCTCGTCATGAGCGCGAGCGCGCGTTGCGTCTGCGTTCCGCTCGAGTCGCCGGGGTAGCCGGCATTCATCCCCTTGCGGTCGACTGGATTCAGATGCGGCGTCATCGAAGTCCAGGACGCGATGTTGATGATCGGCACGATGATCACCGTACCCGCCAGCTTCGTCGCGTCGATGCGCGGAATCAACCGCTGCATCGCGACGATCGAGCTGTATTCGGTACCATGACTCCCCGCAACGAACGCGACAACGGGTCCCGGCCGCGCGCCATGAATGACCGCGACCGGAATGTCGAGCGCCGAGTCCGAGCCCGCGGGCACGGCGATGACGCCGGTCGCCGAAGTGCCGCGCTGCGCCGTCGCGCTGCCAACCCTGAACGCCGAAGCCGATGATTGTTGCTGTTGGGCGAACGCCGTGGTAGCGATAGCCGTGGCGATGACTGGCGCGATGAGGATTCTTTTCATGGGTCGACGAAGTGGAAAGCGAAACTGTTGTCCGTGTTAGTCCGTGCTAAACCAATCCGGATCTTTCACCACACAGAAACCACGCCGGGCGACGACACATCAAAGTGCAGATCCCTCTGCGCTCGGGATGACCGAACGACTACCGAGACTGCTTGGGGCCCCAGTTGACCTGCCCCAAATCCACCATCACCCGATCTATCAACGCGCGGAATCCCGTCAAGAGATCCGCGCGCGCCAGTCGCATCTCGAAGGGAGGAAACGTCCGGTCCTCCGACATGTCTCGCGTCGAGAGGCGAAGCGTCACCGAGTCGGCACGTGCTCGATAGAGACCGCCGGCCACCAGCGCGCCGGCGCCTAACCGCACTCCGACCGACCGCCGCTCGATCACGTCACGCGTCGCTCGCGCCGCCGAATCACCGACGACCTCCGCGCCAAGCCGCTTCGCGATCGTCGCGCGCAGCGAGTCGCTGAGCGCGCGCGCGGCGACGCCGAGTGTGTCCATGCCGGTCTGGTTCTCCAGCTCGAACACCAACACGCGCTTGGGATCCGAGCGCGACCGCCAGCTCACGCGCTCCAGCGCGCGCGAGACGTCGCGAACGATTCCGAGCGCCTCCCGCGGCTTGTCGAGGTCCGTCGCCGTCCGATCCGACGATGGATAGTTGCGCCAGACGTCGAGCACGACCGATTGCGCGACCAGCTCGTCGGCGCGCATTGAGAGAATGCTCACCACGATCGCGCCGATCCCGAGGGTGTCGGCGAGGCGGCGCTGCGACGCGAGGTCGCCCTGCGAGAGGAGCCTCACGAGCTCCGCGTCCGTCGCCGGCGTGTAGCCCTGGGCGACGAGCGCCTTGCGCAGCGAATCGTCGAGCGCGTGCGCGGTGGGGCTGACCTCGGGCTTGAGGGTCGCGTCCCGCACCGGCAGGATCGCCACCTTTCGCGGCCGCGCGAAGATCGGCTTGGGCGTGGGCTTCGCCGCGGGTCGAGGGTTGACCCGTGAGGCGCCGGCGAGTCGCGGTGCGTCGCCCGGGGCCAACGGCGTCGTCGGGCGAACACCCTGACGCACCTCCCGCATCGCCGAATCGGTGTACGCACGGACCAGGGTGCGCTGCAGCGAGTCGAGGTTGCGCGCCGCGTTGGGCTGCCGCGTCGCGTTCAGCCGCGCCTTCGCCATCTCCGAGCGCACCGCGTCGGCGATCCGGAGCGAGTCGGCGTGCGTCAGGCGAACCGGCGGAATCGTCACCCTCAGGCTGTCGCCAGGCGAGGGCGCGGCGGGGGCTGCGACAGCCGGCGCCGCAACGACGGGCGGATCTCCGATTCTGCGGCGCGCGAGGAGGGCGCTGCCGGCAACGAGCACGACGATCGCCGCCCCAGCCAACGCCGGCCCCAGACGCCATGCGCGTCGCGCCGGCGCGGGCGCCGTGGTCTGGCCACTCGCCGGCGGGATGGTCTTTTCGCCAGAAGCGGGCGCGCTGGTCGCCGCACCCGTCGGCGTCGCGAACGCCTCCAGCTCGCTGAGTGCCGCGGCCGCCGTCGCCGGACGATCGTCCGGATGCTTGGCGAGCAGCCGCATAACGAGTGCGGCCAGCTGAGGCGGGACGTCCGGACACGCCTCCTCGAGCGGTTCAGGCATTCGCGTCAGCTGCGCCGCCATCGTCGCTTGCGGCGAGTTGCCGCTGAAGGGCTGCGTCCCCGTGAGCAGCTCGTAGGCGAGCAGCCCCACCGCGTAGAGATCCATCCGGTGGTCCGCCGTCGGGTCGGCGGCGAGCTGCTCTGGCGCCATGTACGCCGGCGTGCCGATCGCGATACCGACCGACGTCGTCCCCGAATGCGGCATCGACGCCGACAGCGCCTTGGCCACGCCGAAGTCCGTGACCAGCGAGTGCGAGCCGTGATGAAGAATGTTTCCCGGCTTGATGTCACGGTGGATGACGCCGCGCCGATGTGCGTACGAGAGTGCGTCGAGCACGTCGTGCAGCACGCGCCACACCGTCCGCGGCGAGAACTTGCCCACGTGGATCAGGGAATCGCGCAGCGAGACGCCCTCCACGAAGGGCATCGTGTACCAGATCAGGTCGCCGTGCTCGCCCGCGCTCAGCACCGGCACGATGTGCGGATGCTGGAGCTGCGCGTCCAACATGATTTCGCGACGGAACCGCTCGCGATTCACCCCGGCGCCGAGCTCCGGCTTCAGCACCTTCACGACGACGGTTCGGCCGAGCGCGTGCTCGTGCGCGACGAACACACGACTCATCCCACCGCCCGTCAGCTCACGCTGAATCGAGTAGGCGGGCGCGAGGGCGCTCTGGAGCTGTTCGCTGAATGAGTCGGTTTCCATTGATGCTCTGGCACTGTCGGGCGCGGTCGGACGAAATTACGGCGAAGCCCATCCCACAGGTAGCGGCGCCAATCCGCTATCCCACCTGTTCGACACAGTCAGGCCCGGATGCGAAAGTCCAGCCGCACCGCCATCGGCGTCGCCGCCCTGCGGGCCGCACACCAGCTCATCGACGCGGAGCCCCGCGTCCTCGACGATGCGGTAATCCTCCGTCTGATCGGGATCGAGACGCTGGACACGATCCGGGAGGATCGGGAGCGCTATCAAACGCCAGGCGCGCTGGCGCTCCGCGCCCACGTCGTGATGCGCAGCCGATACGCGGAGGATCGGCTGGCGCAAGCGGTCGCTCGCGGCGTGACGCAGTACGTCATCCTCGGCGCCGGCCTCGACACCTTTGCCTATCGACAGCCGGCGTGGGCACACGCGCTCCGCATCGTCGAGATCGATCGCGCGCCGATGCAGCGGGAGAAGCGCGAGCGCCTCTCGCTGGCGCAGGTCTTCATCCCCGACAACGTCACATTCGGCTCGATCGACTTCGAGTCGGAGCGTCTGGCCGACGCGCTGCTCCGCTACGGCGTCGATCCGAAGCAGCCGACCTTCTTCTCCTGGCTCGGCGTCACGATGTATCTCACCGAGAGCGCGGTGACCGAGGTGCTGCGTGTGGTCGCCGGTTTCCCACGCGAGAGCGAGATCGTGTTCACCTTCGCGCGGAAAGGGTCCGACGGCGCGGTCGACGAGGGAAGCGCGCGGCTCGCCGAGCTCGCCGCCGCGGCCGGAGAACCGTGGGTCACGTACTTCGACCCCAGGGAGATGCCGGGCCGGCTGCGCGCGCTCGGATTCAGCGCGGTCGAGCTGTTCGATCCCGAGGAGGCTGCGAAGCGGTACTTCAGCGAGCGGAAGGACCATCTCCCGCCGCCGCGACGAAGCTCGATCGTGAGCGCCGTCGTCTAAGGGGTCGTTAGGCTCGCCTTCGTCGTCGACGCTTCTTTCCTGGTGACGGAGACGCGGGTGGCGCGGCGGCGCGGCGGGCTTCCTTCTCCTTCGACCGCGCTCGTTCGTCAGCGCGACGCGCACGAATCGCGGCGATGCGTTCCGCGATGGGGATCTCCAGCTTCGCGGCAGACTTGGCGGCGTAATCGAAGTCGGGGAGGGTGACGCGCGGCAGCGGCTTCCCGATGGCACGTTCGATCGAGCGGAGGTCGTCCGTCTCCTCGGGCGCGACCAGGGTGAACGCCTCGCCCGTCATCTCCGCTCGCGCAGTGCGGCCGACGCGATGAATGTAGTCGTCGCTCTGCGCCGGGACGTCGAAGTTCACGACATGGCCTAACGCTTCGACGTCGATGCCGCGCGCGGCGATATCGGTCGCGACGAGGACGCGATAGCGCCCGCTCTTGAATCCCTCGAGTGCGTCGATGCGCTGCGACTGCGAGCGGTTGCCGTGGATGCGGGCCGCGTTCACACCACGTTTCGTGAGAAACTCCCACACGCGGTTCGCGCGGTGCTTCGTGCGCGTGAAGACGAGCGCCTCGCGCATGATGCCGCGCTCGAGCAGCGTGAGCAGGAGCGTCGACTTGAGCTCTTGTGGAACAGGATACACCGCCTGCGTGATACCGACCGCTGGCGCCGCCTTTCGCTCGAGATTGATCGTCGCCGGGTTGTGCAGCATCTCCCGCGTGAGCGCCACGATCGGCGGGGGCATCGTCGCGCTGAAGAACAGCGTCTGACGTTTTACCGGCAGATACTTGAGCACGCGTCGAATGTCGGGGAGAAACCCCATGTCGAGCATGCGATCGGCTTCGTCGAGCACGAGATGCTCGACGTGGTCGAGCTTCGCGTACGGGTGACGCAGATGATCGAGGAGCCGCCCGGGCGTCGCCACGATGATGTCCACGCCGGTGCGGAACGCGTGTTCCTGCGGCCCCATGCCCACGCCACCGAAGATCGAGGCAGCGGTGATGCGCGTGTGGACGGCAAGATCCTCGAGCTCCTGGAGAATTTGCGCCGCCAGCTCGCGGGTCGGCGTTACGATCAGCGCGCGCGTCGTCCCCCGCGGACGACCGACCAACCGCTGGAGTATCGGCAACAGGAAGGCGGCGGTCTTGCCGCTTCCGGTCATCGCGCAGGCGAGTACGTCGCGTCCGGCAATGGCTGGCGGAATCGCATCGAGCTGAATCGGCGTCGGCCGCGAGAAACCGAGCTCTTTCACACCGCGTAACAGATCGGGGTGAAGCTTGAACGTTGTGAAAGACAAAGTGTTGGGTGTTGAGCGTGGCGCGTGCCGCGTGGCGCGTTGAGCGCAGAACATCGAACGTTAACCGGTTCCTCATCCCCGCGCCCTGCATCCGGCACCCCGCATCCCGCGCCAATTGCACTGCTCTCGAACACGGATAATACTGCGTCATGAGTCGCGCTTTCGTGAACGAGGACGCCGGAGATGGCGGACCGAAAAAGCACTATGTGCTTCCCGGACGCGACGATCCAAGCTACGACGCCGCGGCGGCCGAGGCGTTGCTCGAGGCCGCTCGCGACGGTGAGACGCCGAGTGCCGAGGAAGCCACCGGCTACTATTGGGGCGAGAAGCGACTCCATCCACACGTGCGCCGCATACTCGCGCGCGCCGAGCAGAGCGGCGACGACCGCCTGGCGCAGCTTGCGGCGCGCTTCCTTCGTTAGGCACCCGTGACGCCGGGTTGGCGCGAGCTGAGCGCGCTCGCCTCCGAGCTCGCCGGAGACGCGAAGCGCGCCGTCGACCGCGCGTTGGGAAAGACCGGCGCCTATCACGTCATCGGCTACCGCGGCTACGGGACCGCGCATCGCGCGCTTCTTCTCGGCCGCGTGCTCGAGCACACGCGCATCGCCCACGCCGAGGCGTCGCAGGCTCGGTGGCGTAACGCGCTCGCCACGCTCCAGCGCATCGACTCCGCTCCGCTCCCCTTCGCCACGGTGCACGCGCGCCTTGGCGCGATCGAGGCTCGCGTCGTCGCTGACGACGAAGGGTTTCTGCGCCACTGGTTCGCGGCCGAGCGCGAGTTGCGCGCCGGCGAATGGCACACGGTAAACCTGGACGTGGTGGCCGGGCCCGAGACGCCGATCGCTACGGCGGCGCATGTGCCGGCACGGATTCTCGTGCCATCGACCGCCGCATCGTTAGGTGTCATCAGCGACATGGACGACACCGTGTTGCAGTCGGAGGTGACGAGCTTCGTACGCGCCGTGCAGCTGATGCTGCTCGAGAACGCGCGCACCCGACTCCCCTTTCCCGGCGTCGCCGCGTTCTATCGCGCGCTGGAGCGCGGGACACTCGGCGCGGCGACGAATCCGATCTTCTACGTCTCGAATAGCCCCTGGAATCTGCACGACGTGATCGCGGATTTTCTCGACGCGCAGGAGATTCCCGCCGGCCCGCTGCTCCTGCGGGACTGGGACATCGGCCGCGACGTGTTAGGCACCCGCGCCTACAAGCTGACGCAGATTCGCGAGATCCTCGCCACCTATCCGGCGCTTCCCTTCATTCTCGTCGGCGACAGCGGCCAGGAAGACCCGGAGATCTATGGTACGCTGGTGCGCGAATTCCCCGGACGCATTCTCGCGATCTACATTCGCAATGTCTCACCGCACGCCGAGCGTTCGGCGTCGATTCGTGCGCTCGCGCGGCAAGTGACCGAGGCTGGATCGACGCTGCTGCTCGCGGACGACACGCTCGCCGCCGCTCGTCACGCGGCGGCGCACGGGTGGATCAGCGAAGACGCGCTCGGCGAGATCGGGGAGGAGAAGCACGCCGATGAGAGGAGTCGGGACGCCGACGCGCCGACGATCATCGTCGATCCTGAGGTCAAGCGACGAGACATCGAATGACGGTGCGACTCGAGGGAGAGCCCTCTGCAGTTCAACGGCTGGACGCAGATGGACGCAGATTATCGCAGATGAACGCGGATAAAAAACAAGCGACGCCGTCCTTTTCAAAAATCGTTCAACGCTGTTCTCATCTCCGTCTATCTGCGTTTATCTGCGTCCTGCCTTTTCAACTACCGAGCCAGCACGATCATGAGCGAGTCGTTAGGCAGTGCCGACTACCCGATTCACTCGATGACGCGTCCCCAACCACCCGTCGTCGATCCTGGTCCACAACCGGGAATGCGCCAGCCGCCGTCGGACGCGGTCGTGCTGTTCGACGGAGGCTCGCTCGCCAACTGGCAGTCCGCCGACGCGAGCGGTCCCGCGCGGTGGAAGGTCGCCGGCGGATACATGGAAGTGGTCGCGGGCACGGGAAACATCGCGACGGTGAGTGGCTTCGGCGACGCGCAGCTCCACGTCGAGTGGATGGCGCCGCTGCCGGCCACGAGCGAAGGGCAGGGACGCGGCAACAGCGGCGTCTTTCTCATGGGGATCTACGAGATCCAGGTGCTCGACTCGTATCAGAATCCGACGTACGCCGACGGCCTCGCCGGCGCGATCTACGGCCAGTACCCGCCGCTCGTGAACGCCTGTCGTCCGCCCGGGGAATGGCAAACGTACGATGTCGTCTTCCATCGCCCGCGCTTCGGCGCCGATGGCTCCCTAACGAGTCCGGCGCGGATGACGATCCTGCATAACGGCATCCTCATTCAGGACGACGTCCCGCTCACCGGCCCCACCGCGCACAAGCAGCGCCCGCCGTATGCCCCGCACGCCGACCGGTTGCCGCTCATCCTGCAGGATCATGGCAACCCGGTGCGGTTTCGCAATATCTGGATGCGCGAGGCCACTCGATAGTTGAACGGCTGGACGCGGATGAACGCGGATGACGCAGATGAACGCTGATGAAAAACGCTTTGACGATTTTTTCAAAAGAATCGTTCCGCTCTTGGTCTTTATCGGCGTTCATCTGCGTCATCCGCGTTCATCTGCGTCCGGCTTTTCAACTACAGAGCGGCCTAGACGATGATACGGAGTGCGCGAGGCATCACCCTGACCTCGAACTTCCTCCCCTCCGCGAGCAGCTCACCGTCGGCGACGAACGCGTCCTCTCTCCCGGTCGTGATCGTCGCCTCCGTGGCCCGAAGGGGAAGGAGCACTCCGGGCGGAATCCACGCCCCCATGCTGAGCCGGGCGAAGTTGAGCATCAACGAATGTCGGGCGCGAGCCGGCGCGTAGAGGATCTCCAGCACGCCGTCGGACGGGCTCGTGTCCACCGGCAGGACGAGCCCACCGCCTAACGTTCGATGGTTCGTGACGAACACCGCCGACGCGCGTGTATCGAGCATCTTCCGCATCCCGCTCTCCGGCTCGCGGTACGCGATCCGCACCGTGTCGTCGATTTGCCACCGCGCGAGGAGCGCCGCCGTCGCCGAGAGACGATAGACGTGTCGCCCGAAGAAGTCCGCGACCCGCCGCGCGACGCCCGATCGCTCCTTGAATCGCGTCACCGCGAGCGCCGTGCGCGCGACGAGCGCCAGGCCGCCGACGCCGCAAAACACGCGATCGCCAATCTGTACGAGATCCACCGTACGCGGCTCGCCCTCGACGATGCGCCGCGCCGCCGCCTCGAGTGTCGCGGGAATGCGGTACTCGCGCGCCAGGTCGTTCGCGGTGCCGAGGGGCAGGATGCCTAACGCCGTCGACGTGCCGGCAAGGCCCTCCGCGACGGCGTTGATCGTCCCGTCGCCGCCGCCGGCGACGACGACCGCGACCCCCGCGGCCGCCGCCGCGCGAGCGAGAATGGTCGTGTCGCGCGCGCTGCGCGGCACCGCAACTTCGGTTGCATAACGACGCGACAGCTCGGCGACGGCGGCCTTGCGCCAGTGAGGCCCACCAGCGCGTCGCGCGCGCGGATTCGCGAGAATCACGGCGCGCGCGTCGGAGTTCGTTGGAGACATTGGGTGAGCAACGTACTCCGCAAAGGCCCCGGGCCCCAGCCCCTGACCCTCAAAATCGAAGCCCCGCGACATCGGCACGCCGATTATCGCGGGGCTTCTTCCGCTGGCGGGATTCGATCGTTTGACTCGGCGCCACGGCGTGCGTGGCCTGATCGACTTCCCTTTCCCTTGTCGTACGGTCCCGACTCAGGTGCCCTTGTACGGAGAGCTTTTAGTTGTGTCCAGCGACCTCACAACCATCTCGGTCGATGCCGAACTACCGCCGAGCTGTCTTCGGATGGCGTCCCACCGAAGACCGTCACGCCCGGGTGTTGACCGATCTCCCGAACGCGACGCCAAAATGTGACCGAGCTGAGACGTCGTCAATCGAGAACGTTTCCCGAAAGTAGCGAACCGGTCTGTCATCCCGAGGAGCGAAGCGCTTCGCTCAGGATGGCACTCCTACGACGCGCCTAACTCCGCGAGCCTCTGCTTCGCTCGCGTGTGGTTCGGATCCTTCTGCAGCACGATCCGATAGCGAGTGATCGCTTGATCCCTCTCGCCCCGCTGGCGATGCAGCTCCGCGATCATGTAATCGATCTCCGCCGATTGCGGATAGAATTCCTGATTCAGCTCGAGCATCGCGATCGCCTCGGCTGTCTTCCCGCGCTCGCCGAGTGTTCGCGCCAGCTCGTTCATCGACCACTGGCCGAAGTCGAAGGTACCCTCCGTCATCGTGTTCTCTCGCAGCCGGCGGTATTGCGCGATCGCCGAGTCGGTGCCTTTCGATTCGATCGTCGCCGTCAGCGTGGACGCGAGCGTCGCCGGCTTCGAGAGGCCGCGGTGGCAGGTGACGCATGAGACGCGCACCGGTGGCGCGCTTCTGTCGGGAAGTGCCGCCAGCAACCGATCGTTGATCGTGTCCGCCATGCGAAGCATGTAGCGCGCCTTCCGCTTCGTCGGCTTGTCGTCGGACTTGAAGTCGACGTCCTTGAAGGAGACGCCATCGCCACCCGCGTGGCAGTACTGGCACCGCACACCCAACGCGAACGAAAAACCGCGCATGATGTTGACCAGCGTGTCGCGGGCAATGTCCTTGGGGAAATACCGCAGGTTCTCGAACTTCGCCGGGAGCTGCGCGGAGACAGCGCCCGGCGCGCCAACAACGGCCGCAACGAGGACGAATGCACGAATTCGCATGGGAGGGATGGCGAGAGTGGTGGCTCCATCTCCCAAGCACGCTATCCTTTGGCCTGGCCTTACGAGAGCAGGATGGGGCGAACGGGATTTTCCGACGGGCACTGCCAGTAATATCCGTTGCCTTTTCTTGACACGCGCGTCAGGTCCACGTCACGCATCCCTCAACGACCTAAATGCAGACCTACATCTATTATGTGGCCGAGAAGGTGCCGGGGGCGCTCGAGATGCAGCGATTCGCGCACCCGATCCATGTCGGCCTCGTGACGGCGGAGAATCACGTCGACGCCTACACGAGCGTGCTCGAGAATCTGCGACCGACGTTCGCGGACGAGCCACAGCCGCTCGAGGTCCGCTTCGAGGTCGTGATGCCCCCGCGCGCCGGTGAGGGTGTATGGCGCCACGGGAAGCCGATCGACACCGACATCACCTTCGGTTCCGAAGACTGAGAGGCTAGCTTCGGGTCTCCAATTCGGGCTGCGACTTCGCCGGCGCCCGCGCGCCCATGTAGTCCTCGAGGGGCGCGGTGATCAGGAGCGTCGCCGCCACCAGCACGGCGGCGACCGCGTACGGCGACCCGGCGCCGAAGCGGTCCATGAGGAATCCGGCCAGGATGGGGAAGGCGACGCGCGACACACCGCCATACGTCTGCTGCACGCCCATGTGCAGCCCGCGTTCCTTGCTCGGCACCACGCGCGACAGCAGCGCCGTGATGCAGGGGAACAGGAAGGCCGTGCCGAGGGGCATCAACGTAATCGCGATGATCGTCGTTAGGTACGAGTGCGCGACCGCGATGAGGCCGAGCCCCGCGGCGAGCAGGACGAGCCCCAATCGCGCGAGCCGTGCTTCTCCCAACCGCTTGACGGCGTAGCCGAGGATTCCGGCGCGAACGAGCACTCCCATCGCGCCGAAGTACATGATGAAGTAGCCGACGTTTCGCTCCGTCACGTTGAGCCGGTCGGCGAAGAGCAGAGAGAGGAGCGGCGCCGTGCCGTAGAAGCCGCCGATGGCGATGGTGTAGATCCAGATGAGGCGGGGCGCGGGGTCGCCAGGATGCGTGAGGACGCGACCGAGGGCGCTTCCCTCGCCGCCTAACGACTGGATGGGCAGATTGTGCTCCGTCGTCTGCCGCAGCCCGGACGACTCGCGCAGGTACTTCCAGGCGAAGAGCGAGCTCAGGACGCAGAAGCCGGCGGCGCCGAACCCCGGGCCGCGATGCCCCCACCACTGCACGAAGAGCGAACCGAACGCGGGGCCGATCACCGCCCCCGCGCTCGTCGCCGCGGACAGCCAGCCGAGTCCCTTCGCGCGATCCTCGGGCCTGCTCGCGTCGGCGACGTACGCCTGCAGCACTCCGACGGTGCCGCCACCCACCCCCTGCACGACGCGCGAGAGCATCAGGATCCACAGCGTCCCGGCGAGGCCGAACACGACGTAGGCGATCGCGGAGATGAGTAAACCTGAAATCACCGCCGGCCGGCGGCCGAAGTGGTCGGAGACGCGTCCCCACGTCGGCGCGCTCACGAGCTGCGCGACCGAGAACGCGGAGATGAGCACGCCGACGACGAACCCCGTCGCCCCCATGCTCGCCGCGTAGAAGGGCAGCAGGGGGAGCACCATGGCGAAGCCCACCATGTCCACGAACGCCGTGATCATGAGGACGAGGAGCTTGCCCACGTTACCTCGGGTCAATGGTGGCTCGGCCGGCGCCCCAACATATTCGTCACCGGAGAACGGCGATACCCGGATCGTCACATCAGCCGGCCAAATTCGCGCCGGGCACTTTTCTCGCAGGTCCGGCGAATGAGCACTTCGAACGTGCCACAAATGGGAAGTGCTCAGTGAGAAGTGATGTCCAATCGCGCACTTTCGCGTGCCGGAGATGAGCTATGACGGAATGGACTCCCAGCGTCGAAGGCTACGGCGCGCTCGACGACGCGTCGGCGATGACGCGACCGATCCCGCGGCGAATCCGGCGCTCGGCGTTGCGGTCCGCACCGTCGCGACGCGCGCTCCACGCCGACGCCCGTGACGTGGCGCGCTACGTCCACGGGCGCGACGCGTTCGTTTGGCAGGGGCGCGTGCTGCCGATCGGCGTACCACTCGCCGCGCTGGCCGGCGTGCTCACCTGGCGGCGTCGCCGCTCCGCGATCGACGCGGTCGCCGCGGCCCTCGGCGTCGGAATCGCGAGCTACGTCGAAGCGCGCGTGGAATGGAGCGTACAACGGCGGCGGTATCGGCGGCGGGCAACCCTCTGACGTTGCCGGCGTGACAGAAGAGCAGCAGAGGCGGCGCTGTCGCATCGGTCACGCAGTCGCTCAGTTTACATCATGGCTGACTTTACGCAGGATCTCCGTTACGGCCTCCGCGGCCTTCGCCGATCGCCCGGATTCACACTGGTCGCGGCCCTCACGCTCGCCATCGGCATCGGCGCGAACACGGTGATGTTCGGCATCGTCGACGCGCTGTTGTTCCGGCCGCCGGCGTCCGTCGCCGATCCGGCGAGGCTGATGCGGGTAGAGCTCGAGCAGCAGACAGAGCGCGGCACGCCGCAAATGGTCGGCGTGCTCTCGTACCCCGACTTCGCCAACGTGCGCGATCGCGCGCGCGGCTTCGCGCACACGGCGGCGTTCTCGCGCACGAGCGTCGAGGTCGGACGCGGCGATCAGGCGCGGACCGAAGCGGTGATGCTCACCTCGGGCGACTACTTCGCGACGCTGGGCACGCGAGCCGCCGCGGGTCGCCTGATCACGCCGGACGACGATCACGAGAGCGCGGCTCAATCGGTCGCGGTGCTGAGCTGGGAGTATTTCGAGCGGGCGTATTCGGGCGATCCACGCGCGATCGGCCAGACGGTTGTGCTCAACGGCCGCTCGTTCACGATCGTCGGCGTCGCGCCGAAGCACTTCACGGGCATCGACGCCGGTGCGCCGGCGTTCTTCGTGCCTCTCGGGACGGCGGCGGACATCGGGTTCGACGCGCGGATGGTGCGGTCGCGCTTCGCGTCGTGGCTCTATGTGGTCGGACGGCTGGCGCCTAACGTGTCGCGCGAGCAGGCGCAGTCCTCGGTGCAGGCGGCGCTCCTCGCCGCGCGCGACGAGGGCTCCGATCTGGCGCCGGCCGGGCTCGGGCCGGCGGGTGGCGTGCCGGGCGGGGAAGTGCGCGTTCAGATCGGCGGACCCGGCAATGGACCGGGCGGTCGAGGTGGTCCAGCGCCTCCGCGGCGCGTCGGCCTAACGAGAGTCGAGGGCGCGGGGAACACGGCTGGACGCGGCGGTGGACGCAGCCCCTCGATGCCGGTGTCGCTCTGGTTCCTCGCCATCACCGGCACGGTGCTGCTCATCGCCTGCGCCAACGTCGCGAATCTCCTGCTCGCGCGCGCCGCGAATCGGTCGCACGAGATCGCGGTGCGCCTGTCGCTCGGCGCGACGCGCGGCCGGCTCGCCCGACAGCTGCTCACCGAAAGCCTTCTCCTCGCCGCGTTAGGCGGCCTGGCCGCTGCCGGCGTCGCGATCGCCGGCGCCTCGGTGCTGCCGAGCATGCTGCCGCTGCCGCCACTGCCGCAGGTCGTCGATCAGAGAGCGCTCCTCTTCACCGCCGCGGTCGCGGCAGTCACGACGCTCGCCTTCGGTCTGGCGCCCGCGTGGCGCGCCACGCGCCAGCAGCTCAGTGCCGTACTCGGCGCGGCGGGCCGCTCGCGCGTCGGCCGCTCGCTCGGCCGCGATGCGCTGGTCGTCGTGCAGCTCGGTGCGTCGCTCGCGCTGCTCGTCGCCGCCGGGCTGTTCGTGCGCAGTCTTCGCAACGTGAAGGCAGTGGACACGGGCTTCGCCGCCGATCGCCTGCTGCTCGCCGGCGCGGATGTGCGCGGCGCGCGCTTCACGCGCGAGCAGGCGACCGAGTACTGGCAGCGGGCGTTGGAGCGGGTGAAAGCGCTGCCCGGCGTGCGCGGTGCGTCGTTAGGCATGGCGATGCCCTTCGAGATGAACATCAACCTCGGCGTCGACATCCCGAGCGTGCCGTCGCCTGATGGGAAGCCGCGTCCGACGTCGGCGGACTTTGTGGGACCGGAGTTCTTCGCGACAGCGGGAATTCCCGTCGTGCAGGGGCGGGCATTCGATGCGGACGATGGGGAGACGGCCGCGCCCGTCGCCGTCGTGAACCAGGCCTTCGCGCGCCGGTATCTGCACAACGTGAATCCGCTCTCGGCGTGCATCGGGGGCGCGGGCCACGATGGCCAGCCGGCTTGTGAGCAGATCGTCGGCGTCGTCGCCGACGCGCACTATGGTGATCTGACTCGCGATCCCGAGCCGTTCATGTATCGCCCGATCGCGCAGCGGCCACCGCAAATGCCGCCGATGACGATGATGTATGTGCGCACGACGGCCGAGCCGGCGGCGGTGGCCGGCGCGCTGCGTCGCGAGCTGCAGTCGCTCGACGCGCGAGTCGCCTTCGCGACAGTGCGGCCGATGACGCTCCTGATCGCCCCGCAGCTGGTGCCCTGGCGAATCGGCACGTTCATCTTCACGCTCTTTGGCGTGATCGGCGCGCTGCTCGCCGCGGTGGGTCTCTACGGCGTGGTGTCGTTCGTCGTCGCGCAGCGCACGCGCGAGTTCGGTGTGCGCATCGCGCTCGGCGCCCAGACCGGCGACGTCTTCCGGCTCGTTCTGCGCCACGGCGCGCGTCTCGTCGGCGCCGGTCTCATCGCCGGCGCGATCGTCGCCGGGGTCTCGACGCGGTTGTTCACGACGCTGATGTACGGCGTGAGCCCGCTCGATCCGGTCGTGTATGTCGGCACCGCGGCCCTGCTCGCGCTGATCGCCTTTGCGGCGTCGTACGTGCCGGCGCTGCGGGCGACGCGAGTGGATCCGATCGAGGCACTGCGGACGGAATGAGGCAACGGCGCAGCCGAGGCGACGGCGCAACTGATCCGACAGCGGAACTGACATGACCGCGCACGTTGACGCGACGGCGGAGCTGACAAGGGCCGGAAACCAGATCCCGTCGCCGCGCTCGGGATGACAGTTCGGGCGCATTCCGCCGTCGCCTCAGTTGCGCCGTCGGATCAGTTGCGCATTTATTCTCCGAATGTCCGCCCTCGAGCTCTCGTCCGACCTCGGCATCGTCGCCGTCTGCGTACTGACGTTCAACATTCTCCTTGGCCTGCTCATGGGCGTGAAGTACAACCCATGGCGCCGCTGGCCGCATCGCCGAATCAACTATTTCAAGATTCATAACTGGACGGGCTACGTCGCGCTCACGCTGACGTTGCTCCACGTCGTGCTGCTGCTCGCGTCGAGCGAAGCAAAGTTCCGCTTCGTGGACGTCGTGTACCCGCTCGTCGGCCCCAAGCAGCCTGTCATCAACACGCTCGGGGCCGCATCGTTGTACGTCCTGATCGTGGTCGTCGTGACGTCGTACTACCGCGCGGCGATCGGCCACGACCGGTGGCGGATCATTCACTACGGCACCTACCTCACGGCGACGCTATTCTTCGTCCATGGCATCTGGTCGGATGCGACGCTCAAGGACAATCCGATCGACTATCTCGACGCCGAGAAAGTGGCCATCGAGCTCTGTTTGTTGATCGTCATCGTCGCGTCCGTCGTCCGCTGGCGTCAGGCCCTGCGCCGTCGTCGCGCGTTAGGCACGCGCCAGCACCTGGCACCTAGCACCTAACACCGTGACCGTCTCATCCAAGTCCGATCTCGCTGGCCTCGAGCGCGTGGGCGCGCTGGTGGCGCTCGCGCTGCGCGAGATGGAACGGGCGGCGCAGCCGGGCCTCACCACCGGGCAGCTCGACGACATCGGCGCCGCCTTTCTCCGCCGTCACGGCGCGCGCTCGGCGCCGCAACTGAGCTACGACTTTCCCGGCTTCAGCTGCATCAGCGTCAACGAGCAGATCGTGCACGGCGTGCCGGGTTCGCGCGTCTTGAGACCGAGCGACGTCGTAAAGATCGATGTCACCGCGGAGCTGGACGGGTTCGTCGCCGATGCCGCGATCACCGTGACGCTACCGCCGGTGAGCGCCGAAGCGCGCCGGCTGCGCAAGTGCGCCCAGCGAGCCTTCGCGCGGGCGATGACCGTCGCGCGCGCCGGCACGGCCATTCGCGAGATCGGCCGCGCCGTCGAGGAGGAGGTCGAGCGGCACAACTTCGCCGTCGTGCGCGAGATGTGCGGCCATGGGGTGGGGCGCTCGATCCACGAGGCGCCTTCGGTGCCTAACTATTACAGCCTCATGACGCGCGGCACGTTGACCGAAGGGATGGTGCTGGCCGTCGAGCCGATCATCTCGGCCCGGCCCGCGCGCGTCGTCGAGGAGCCGGACGGCTGGACGCTCCGCACGAGCAATGGGTCCTTGGCGGCGCACTACGAGCACACCGTCGTCATTCGCGACGGCGAGCCCCTGCTGATCACGCAGCTTCCAGCAGCGTAAGCGCAGCGGAACGCCTGAGCACGGACTGAGATCCGTGTCGGCCGTGTCATTCGGGACCAGGCTCTGACCGGTCGAGATCTGGGCTCGGTCGGAGCGGGCGCAACCCGCCGATACGCCGCCAGCTTGTCTCACGCGCGCCTGAAGGGTCGAGCTCCCGCGTCGATGTCTATTGGGCGTCCGCACGTGCTTCGCGGAGGGCACGTGACGCCAGAATGGTATACCGGAGTTACGTCTTATTTGTCTCGACATTTTTTACTGGATCGGAAGGGGTTCCGCATCTTGCGGTGCGCGCGCCTGCCGTGCAGTCTTGCACATCTCGATGCGCGGATCTTCGGCCGATTTGGATACGAAGCCGCATCCACGCCTACCTGCCTAACCAGTCACTCCTCCAAGCAGAGGCTCTCACCATGTTATTTGCGGGTCCCATTCATTCGGGCCTACGCCTGAGGCTCGGTGCACGCGCGCTCGCGGCGCGTGCAGCTGCCGTCGCCATCGCGGTGGCGCTCCTAGCCGTCCCGAGCACCGCGCGGGCGCAAGAAGGCGTCATTGCAGGCACAGTCGTCACTCAAGCCGGTGCGCGTCCCCTCGGCGGGGTGCAGGTCGCCGTGCAGGACCAAGTTGGGAAGGGAGCCGTGACCGACGCCGCTGGTCGATTCCGGATCACAGGCCTCTCCGGCTCGCAGGTCGTCGTGAATGTTCGCCTGATCGGCTATCGCGCCATCACCCAGACCGTCAGTGTCGGCACGACGAATCTGCAATTCGCGATGTCCGAGCGCGCGATCGAGCTCGATCAGGTCATCGTCACCGGCACCGCTGGTGGTGAGCAGAAGCGCGCGATCGGCACATCGGTCGATCAGGTCAACGTTACGGACGTCACCGCCAAGCAGGTGGTGCCCTCGGTTGACGCGCTGCTCAATGGACGTGCGCCAGGCGTCACGATCCTTCCAGGTACTGGCATGGTCGGCGCCGGCTCGCGCGTGCGAATTCGCGGCATCGGCAGCTTCTCACTCTCCGCCGACCCGCTGGTCTACGTCGAC
>DATBHD010000033.1:0-1588 GCA_036557635.1 Gemmatimonadaceae bacterium | reverse complement strand
AAAGAGTGAGCGACGCCGGGCCGAACGGCGCCGCAGCAAACCCGTCGATGCGTCCGCTCCGCTGTCCGGAATGCGCGACCGTGCTGTCCACCGCCGCGCCGTATTCGCCGGTCTGCAAACCCGTCAGGCGCCACGAAGTCGCGCTAGGCGATTGGGCCTGGAGCGCCGATGCAGCGAGGAGCGCCAGACAGCTCACACGAAGTGTCGACATGATTATTCTCTCATCGTGAGTTCCATTACCGACATCGAATGAGGAGACGATCAATCGCCTCGCCGGTGCTCGAGTCATCCGAGCATGTGAACGAAGATATAGTTGAAATAGAAGCCGAAGCACACGAGCCACACGCGGCACAGGATGGTCGTTGTCGCGCGAGGACCAGGTGTCTGGGCCGAGCGTAAGCCGCCGACACACACGGCGGCGGTAGAGAGGCACACCCAAACGACGTCCACCCTCCAGCCGTCCAACCGGACTCTTCCCCACAAGCGATCCGCGAGCCCGGGCTCAGACCCCGGGCCAATGCCGGAAAACGCCGGAATGAAGGTCAGCACAAAGAGCGCGAAGTTGACCGCGAGCATGCCCCGGAGCATCAGGTCCGGGGTTCTGATCTTGACGCGGCCCACCGATCGTCCAGCGCTCGAGTCGTTCACGTCAGTCACCATCGCAACGAACGGCGTGTTGCTATTCCTTCGTATCAGACTCCGCGACCTTAGCATACGTCAAGTGGTAGCAGACACTCGCTGGTTCAGCGGGCTGTGCGCGCGCGGAAGCGACCATGGCAACGCTGAAGACAGCGGCTATTCTCACGCCGTAAGAACATCCTGAATTCGGCATGCCTATCGTCCGCCCGGTTGCTGAAGAAACCGCGCGACGTTCTCCACCGCGCGACGCAGTCCGGCGTCGATCGTCTCGTGCGTCGTCCCGGCATTGTGCGGCGTGAGCACGACATTGGGAAGCGCCACCAGCGGATCGTCCGCGCCGATCGGCTCTTCGTGGAAGACGTCGAGCGCGGCGCCCGCAATTCGCTCCGCGCGCAACGCATCGACGAGTGCATCACGATCCACGAGCGCAGCGCGCGCCGTGTTGACGAGAAACGCCGTCGCCTTCATCAGCGCGAGCCGTTCGCCCGAGAGCAGGCCGCGCGAGTCGGGCGACAGCCGCAAATGCAGACTCACAACGTCGGACTCGCGGAGGAGCGTGTCGAGGTCCACCGAGCGCGCGCCGACGCTCGCGGCACGCCCGTTGTCCGGACCAAACGTCGTCGCCAAGAGACGCATGCCGAACGGCGCCACCAACTCGGCCACGCGTCGGCCGATCGCCCCGAGTCCAACGAGGCCGAGCGTCTTTCCGCCAAGCTCGGTGAGGACGCCGCGCGGCCATTGGCCCGCGCGAACCGCGGCGTCGTTTGCCGCAATCCGCCGGGCGAAAGCGAGCATCAGCGCGAGTGTGTGCTCGGCGACGGCGTTCGCGTTTACCCCCGGCGTGCTCATGACCGCGACGCCGCGCGCTTTGCAGGCTGTGAAGTCGATGTGATCGGTTCCGGTGCCCCAGACGGATATCAGGCGGAGGCTGTCGCACGCGTCGAGGACG
>DATBHD010000032.1:0-3944 GCA_036557635.1 Gemmatimonadaceae bacterium | reverse complement strand
GTCGGGGACAAGCATCCAGGCGCTCGCTCCGGAGGAGTCCGCGAGATAGAACTGCACGCCGTCGCCATTGATGTCCGGCGATTCGTTGTCGTAGGGGTTGACGGCATGGCTCGGTACGAATGTCAACTCACCGGCCTTGTGAACGGTGACGTCGATCACCAACTCGTTAGGCGCGGGCAGGATCGCGATCCGTGCCGTCGGACGTCCTGCTTCGTCCCAAGTCTCCTCGGAACGCCGATATTCGTCACCGGCGAGCTCGATCTCGAGCGCACGGCCCATAACGAGGCGGCCGCGCATCTCCGGCGCAGGGTCGGGCCGGCGAGGACCCGAAGCCGCGGCCGGCGCCGTTAGGCCCCCCAGGTCAATGGTTTCTCGGGCCTCGCCGACGATGCGCTCGACACGGTAGCCGCTCCAGCGACGCGCATCCGTCCAGCGATGGCAATGTCGATCATGCGAACCGTCGCGCCGCTCGACGATCGTCGTTGCTCCCCTGGGGTCGAGCCAGATCGACTCGACGTCCCCCGTCCAATTCCAGAGTGTGCGCACCCAGGCGGTCTGCCCAACGGTTGCCACGCGAAGGATGAGAAAGGGACGACGTCCGCGGCCGGGGGCGCCTGGGCCGGTTACGCGGTACAGGGCAGCGCTGCAGGACGAGATGACGAAGCCGTCGAGGACGCGCTCGCCATCACGGGCCGAAATGCGGGCGGCGGTGCGGGCGCCGAGCCGGCGCGCCGTCACATCGCCGAGCACGCCGAGCGTATCGGCGAGAGAGGCCTCGGGCTCAATGGATTCTTCATGGTCGTCCGGCACCGACCGCCGGATCGTCACGACTGCCGGGTCGACGTGGATCGGCAAGTCCATGACGACCGAACTCTTCGCTTCCCACGCCAGCTCATCGAGCACGTAATCCGGTGTGACGATGAGCGTGCGCATCGCGGCAACGCCGGGCAGGAGATCGAGTGCGCGCGCCGAGACCCACCCCACATCGCCATGCTCTTCGAAGGCGAGCAGCTCTCCGTCGACGCGCAGCTGGTCGCGTGCGTCGAACATCGGCGCGTTGTGCGCCAGCGTGCTCCGATACCAGTGCAGCGAAGGGTCGACGTAGGAACCGGTGCCCATGTCGTCGAGCCATCGCGTCTCGCCATCGGACAGCAGAACGTTCAACCGATCGGGATGGCCATGTCCGCCACCCGACGCGCCGTAATCGAGAGCGACATACACGCGCTCCCCGGCGCGCCGAAACACGGCCAATCCCTGGGCCTCGAGCAAGACGGTGCCTAACGGCTGGCCGTCGAGCGCGGGGAGTGTCGGCCGCGCGAAGAGGAGCGAGCGCCAACCGAGGTCGGCGCGCGAGAGGCGCGTCCCAGGAAGATTCCGCTCGACGTCCGCAGTCGACTGCGCGCGGCCGGTGTCGCGCCGCGGGACATCGTCGTCGTAGAGGCGGTGCAGGACGCCACGCAGACGCGGGTCGCCGTCGCCCGCCTGACGAGCGAGCCCCAACTCGCAGAGCTCGGCGAAACGCGACTGGCGGAGGGAGATCGCGTATTGCGAGTCGCGCCGCGAGGGGAGCGTCAGGTCGGGCAGCGCGGTGAGAAAGGGCGTCGCGAAGGCTTCCTGAAATCGGGCGAGCAGTTCGTTGGGCAGCGGGACACCGGCGGTTTCGGCCATCGTCACGCCGTACCAGAGGCCGCGGTGGGCGAAGAGGTGGTAGTTCTCGCCCTCGTACCAGGTGCCGTCCTTCAACAGGCCATGCTCGAGATGATGAACGACGCCGCTCGGGCCGAAGAGCGCGCGCTCGACCAGATCATCGCGACCCAGAAGCCGATTGGCGGCGATGAGGGCGGCGTCGTTCCACACCTGACGATTCGACGCGCCCTCGTCGTACGACGCGATCAGCGCGGCACTCGGCTCGACGATGCGATCGCGCGCGCGGGCGCCGATCGCGGCGAGCTCCGGGCGCCAGCGCTCGAGCAGGTTGGTGGCGATGCACAGATTCAGCAGCCAGATGGACTCGAGGTAGGTGCTGAAGAAGGGACGCGTCGGCCCGAGCACGTTGTCGCGATTCGGGTAGAGCAAATACTCATCGCTGTAACGCTGCAACACTCTCGCCGCGAACGAGCCGGCGGCTTCGTCGCCGCGCAGATTGGCCAGAAGCGCCCCGTGCACGGCACGTTCGGCCAGCCAGAGCTGGTACCAGAAGATCCAGAAGCGATCGTGAAGGACGCCGGCGTACGTTTCGCCGCACGTCGGACAACGGTGGCGATGGGGTGAGAAGGGATCGAAGGCCAGCGTCGCGCCGTCGCGTGGGCAGCGTCCTCCGTCCCGTGAGAGCAGCGCCTTGTCGCGCGGTACATACAGCTCGCGCGCGAGAACGGGCGCGAGCTCCGCCGTCAGGCCCTCCGATAGCGGCGCGAGCTCCGCGTTCGCGACGGCCGAGCGCGCGCGAAGGACTTCCTCGGCGACGAGCAGGGTCATTGCTTCGCGGCCACGGACCCGGAGTGAGGCGGCGTCGTGATGCTCCAATCGCCCACCGTCACCAGCTCGCCGCGCAGATCCATGCGCACGTCGTGGAGACGGGACGAGATGCCTTGCACCCCGCGCGAGTGGTAGATCCAGGAGACGGGCACGTCGCGCGCGAGGGCAGCCTGCAGCGCGAGCCAGTCGGAGCGTGCGTCACCAGGCAAGCGCGCGTCGCGTACGGCCGCGAAGAGGGAGTCGAGCGCATGCGTGTGATAGGCGGCATAATCCAGCGCACCGCCTGCCTGACGAGAGTCGAACATCGCGCCGACGTATGAAAGCGACAAATCGCCGGGGATGCCGGCGACGAGGACGTCGAACTGCTTCACCGGCGCGCGCGCTTCGGCGAGGAATCGACCCAGCTCCACCTGGCGAATGTTGACGCGGATGCCGCGCTCGGCGAGGTCGGCCTGCACGAGCTGCTCGAGCGCGTTGTCGCCGCTTCCGACGGTGAGAAGATCGACGACGAAGGGCTGGCCGTTGCGCGCGCGCCAAGTGTTCGCGCCGCGCGTCCAGCCAGCGACATCGAGGAGAGAATCCGCCATGCGACTGTCGTGTGCGAGGGACGCCTCACGCGCGAGCGGATTGTCGGGGGGCACGGGGCCGGACGCGGGGGTGCCGTAGCCGGCGAGCGCCGCGCGCACGATGCGGTCCCGATCGAGCGAGAGATCGACGGCGCGGCGGACCCGTACGTCGTCGAAGGGAGCGCGATGCGTGTTGAAGACGAGCCCGACGCTGAAGAGGACGGGGTAGTCGACAACGCGGAGGGCGGCGTCGCGCCTAACGAGCGGCGCCATCGATGGCGCGATGCCGGCGACGTCGAGCTCGCCGCTCGCCAGCCCCGCGAACTTCGTCGTCGCCTCGTCGACGACGACGATCACCAGCCCGCTGACGCGGGGCGGCCCGCCGAGTGCCGCGGGGAAGTTCGGATTGCGCGCAAAGGTCCAGTGGTCGCCGGCGCGGCGGTCGACGAAGCGAAAGGGCCCGTTCCCGACCGGCGCGAGACTGAACGCGGCGCGACGCATGTCCCGCCGCGGCACGTCCGCGAGAAGGTGGGCGGGGAGAATTGGCAGCTCGCAGAGCACGAGGGGAAAGGCGAACTGGGCGCGCCCGAAGCGCACGACGACCGTCGAGTCGTCGACGACGTCGATCGCCTCGATCGTCGCGAGATCCGCGGCGCGCGCGTAGCCGGTGGCCGGGTCGCGCGCCGCGTCGAGCGTGAATGCGACGTCGCGCGCCGTCGTCGCGCGGCCATCCTGCCAGGTGAGCCCCGTGACGAGATGCATCGTGAGAGCGCGCCGATCGCGCGACCATTCCCAGGCGCGCGCCGCGTACGGTGTGGGCGCAAGCGCGCTGTCGTAGCGCGCCAGCGTCACGAAGAGCATGAATCGTTGTACCTGTCGCGAGAGCGGGTGTACCGTCACCAG
>DATBHD010000031.1:0-4032 GCA_036557635.1 Gemmatimonadaceae bacterium | reverse complement strand
CCGGGCCTACATGTTCGATCCGAACGAGGCGTGGGACCACGAATTCACGATGATCGCGCGGCTCGCTCCGGGCATCAGTCCCGCGCGCGCGAAGAGCGACGCCGCGGTACTCGGCGCGCGCGCCAACGCGGCGTTCCCCAGCGAGGGTCCGGCGGCGGGATGGGCGGCGACGGCGCGCCCGCTCGATGGCCTGCGGGTCGATCCGCTCATGCGCCGATCGCTGCTCGTACTGCTCGGCGCGGTCGCGTTCGTGCTGCTCATCGCCTGCGCGAACCTGGCGAATCTCTTCCTCGCGCGCGCTTCGGCGCGTCAGCGGGAAATCGCCGTGCGTCTCGCGCTTGGCGCGTCGCGCCGGCGCCTGGTGCGTCAGCTGCTCACCGAAAGCCTGCTGCTGTCGGCGTTGGGGGGCATGGCGAGCGTTGCCGTTGCGTCGTTAGGCGTGCGCGCGCTCTCGACGCTCAATCCGGAGCGCGCGTTTCCGGCGCAGCGGATCGGCGGACTGGGGGCCGTGAACTTCAGCACGATCCATCTCGATTGGCGCGCGCTCGCCTTCGCGGCGGGAGCGGCACTGCTCACCGGAGTTCTTTTCGGCCTCGTGCCGGCGATTCAGGCGACGCGCCCTTCGCTCACCGCGGCACTCAAGGACGCCGCCTCTGCTGCGTCGCTCCGGGGAATCCTCCGTCGCGTGACGACGCGGAACCTGCTCGTCGTCCTCGAGCTGGCACTCGCGTTGGTGCTGCTCGCCGGATCGGGCGTCATGCTCCGAAGTCTCACCCACCTGCTTGCCGTCGATCCAGGCTTCGATGCCGGCGGCGTGCTCACGCTGCGTCTCAACTCGACGCCACAGGCACGCTCCCGCGATTCACTGCCGGCGTTTTATCGAACACTCATCGGCCAGCTTCGCGCCATCCCGGGCGTGACCGACGCCGCGCTCGGCGACTGCCCGCCGCTCGCCGGCGGCTGCAACATGACGATGATCTCCCGGCATGGCGGGATTCCGTTGACGCTCGGGTCCGAGCCGCTCGTCGGTGTCCATTGGGTCACACCTGGTTGGTTCACGACGCTGCGCGTGCCGCTCGTCTCGGGGCGACTCTTCACCGACGCCGATCGCGCGGGCGGGCCGAAGGTCGTGCTCGTGAACGCCACCGCGGCGCGGCGCTTCTGGCCTAACGAGTCACCGATCGGGGCGCGCGTCGGCCTCGGCCAGGGCGGATTCGATACCGCGACCGTGGTCGGCGTCGTCGCCGACGTCCACTTCGGCACGATCGATTCCTCTCCCGACGCGGACGCGTTCATCCCGTACGCGCAGTCCCCACGAAATGGCGCGCTCGTGTATCTCCGCACGTCGGGCGACCCGGCGCTGCTGACTGGCGCCGCGCGGCGTGCCATTCACGACGTTGGCGCCGATCTGCCGGTGTACGACGTCCGCACGCTGGCGTCTCGCGTCGGCGACGCTTCCGCGCAGGCGCGCTTCAGCTCCCTGCTCATTGTCATGTTCGCCGGCGCCGCGCTCGTACTGGCGACGGTGGGGATCTACGGGGTGATCTCCTTCGCGGTGGCGCAGCGAACGCGCGAGATCGGCATTCGCATCGCGCTCGGCGCCGACCGCGCATCCGTGTTGCGACTCGTCGTCAGCCAGGGCGCCGCGCTCACGGCGGTCGGTCTCGCGCTGGGTCTCGGCACCGCGCTCGTGACGACGCGCGTGCTTCGCTCACTCCTGTTCGACGTCACGCCTTCGGATCCGATCTCCTACGGCCTGGTGATCGTCCTGCTCGCCGTCGCCGCACTGGCCGCGAGCTGGATCCCCGCGCGGCGCGCCGCGGCCCTGCAGCCAACCGCGGCGTTACGAGAATAGCCGGGCGGCGGCCGGTTCGTCCCAACGACATGGACAGACGCGCCCGGCGCGCGATAGCTTCGCGTCTTCATGCCTTCCAGCAACCGAACGCCTAACGACGCGCGCCGGCCGAGCGATCGATTGGTCTCTCGCCGCGAGGCCCTTCGACTCGGGGCCGGCATCGCCGGGGCGGTGATCGTTGCGTCCTGCCGCTCGTCGCCCAGTGTCGACACGGTCCGCCCGGCGCCGGGGCGTCTCACCGCCCGTCCATCGCCGCCGAAGAGGACACCGACAATCGGGCGCTCGGCGCTGGGACTTGGCACCGGTCGAGACGGCATTCTTTACGTTCCGTCGTCGTACGATCCGGACAGGCCCGCGCCACTCGTGCTCATGTTGCACGGAGCGGGGCAGTCAGCGGAGATCGGCATCCGTCCCTTCCTGCCCCTTGCCGACGCGGCCGGAATCGTACTCCTCGCGCCCGACTCCCGCGGCATGACGTGGGACTTCCTGCAGGGGTCGTACGGCGTGGACGTCGCGTTCATCGACAGTGCGCTCGCCTACGTGTTCGAGCGGTGCGCGATCGATCCGGCGCGCGTCGTCATCGAGGGGTTCTCCGACGGCGCCTCGTACGCGCTCTCGTTAGGTATCACGAACGGCGACCTGTTCTCGCGCGTCATCGCCTTCTCGCCGTGCATCCTCGCGCCGGCGGCGGAGGTTGGCCGCCCCCACATCTTCATCTCGCACGGCACCGTCGATCACATCTTGCCGTTCGAGGAATGCGGTCACCGTCTCGCGGAGCGTCTCACGATCGCGGGCTACGTCGTGGAGTTTCGCCAGTTCGCGGGCCCGCACGCCGTTCCCCCCGACGTGGCGAGGGCGGCGTTGGAATGGATGCAGAGGAAGCTGGGGTGAAGGTGATCGATGTCAGGGAACCTCTGAAGAACTGTCATTCCGGGGAACGAAGCGACGAGGAATCTGCGCCTATGCCTTGAAGAGCAGATCCCTCGCTTCGCTCGGGATGACGTTCTTCAGAGCTTCCTGGCACCTCACAGCTGGCACCTATTTCAGCTCTTCAGCGTCGAATCCTTGATGGCCTGCGCCTTTTGCAGGTGGTCCTGCACCTTCGTCGTCGCCTTCGTGAGCAACTCCTTCAGCGCGGGATTGGTCGTGGCGTTTTGTGCTTGCTGAAGCTTCTCGAGCACCGCCTTGTGATCGTCGATCGCCTTGTCGATGAAGTCCTTGTCCCAATCGTTGCCCTTCGGCTTGGTCTGTAGATCCTTCATCTCGTCGATCGCACCCTTTTCCAGATCGACGACGTCGCCCTTCGTCGAATCGGGCGTGATGTCGTTCTTCTTGGCGAAGGAATTCCCCTCGGAGAGCATCTTCGTGTGATCGCTCACCATGAGGCGCGCGAATGCCTTCACCTTCGGGTTCGTCGCCTTCGTCTCGGCGAGCTTCGCTTCGGCGATCTCTCCCCTGCTCGCCGCGCCGGCAAAGGCGAGGATCTGTGCGTCCGACCAACTGTTGTTCGTCTTCGCGGCCGCCGTTGTGTCCATGCTCGCGTGGCTGGTATCGATCGGTGCCGCGACGGCGCCGGCCGCGGCACTCGTGTCGGCCATACTGCTCTCTTTGCCTTTGCACGCGACGAGCAGAGTCGCCGCCGAGAGCGCGATCACGCATTGACGCCCGTATCTCGTGGGCATGGCTGTCCTCCAGGTCGATGATTGTGCCGGCGATCGTCGCGATGCCGGGTCGATAGCGTGCCTGGGGTTTGCAAGAAGCGTACTGATCGTAGCTCGCGAAGCCGGCGATTCGTGCACGCCAGCGATCGCAACGGTTGTTCGTCCGGTCAGCCGCGTGACGTGCGACACACCTCGCACACGCGGAACCGAGACTGAGATCACAGAACTGAGATCTGAGATCGATCCTTCTCGCAATGGCGAGCGCGCATCTCACCCAGGCCCGGCGAGTCCAGCATCGAGACACGGAGCATCGTGACGCCGGACGTGAGACGATGGCTTTCATCTCACGTCGCGCGTCTCGAGACTCCGTGTCTCGGGTCTGGACTCGCCGTCGTAGGTGAGATGCCCGCATGGCGCACAGAAAAAGAAGGATCTCACGTCTCCCATCACGAGTCTCAATCTGACTCAGCGATTTCGTGGCGCATGACGTAGAAGTCGCACATTTGGCAAAGTGGA
>DATBHD010000030.1:0-7161 GCA_036557635.1 Gemmatimonadaceae bacterium | reverse complement strand
GTGCAGGTCGTCTGGACGCGCGAGGACGACGTGCGCCACGACTTCTATCGGCCGGCGGGCTACAACGTCGTGCGCGCCGGTCTCGATGCCGATGGCCGCATCGTCGCCTGGTCGCAGCATCTGGTGAATGCGTCGCGCGGGCACTACCTGCGCTGGAGTCCGGGGCCGAATCAGACCGAGCTCGTGGACCCCGGTGAGCTCGAGCCGTACGACCTGCCGGCGAGCGTAGTGCCCAACATGCGGATCGCCTATTCCGCGATTCAATCGCGCATTCCACGCGGCCAGTGGCGCGCCGTCGAGCCCTCGGCGACGGTGTTCGTGACGCAGAGCATGCTCGACGAGCTCGCGCATCTCGCGAAGCGCGATCCATTGACGTTCCAGCTCTCGCTCCTCGAGCCGGCGCGGAAGCTGCCCTTCTACGACGGGACGTATGACACCGGCCGACTCGCGGCGGTGTTCCGTCTCGCCGCCGCGCGCGGCGATTGGGGCAAGCCGATGCCGCCGGGTCAGGGCCGTGGAATCGCGGGCTCGTACTCGAACGGCGCCTACGTCGCGCACGTCGTCGACGTCGAGGCAGCGCCTAACGGGAGTGTGCGAGTATCGCGCGTCGTCACCGCCGCCGACTGCGGGCTGGTCGTGAACCCGAGCGGCGCCCGCGCCCAGGTCGAGGGCGGAGTGATCTACGGCCTCTCAGCGGCGCTCCATCAGCAGATCACCGTCGACGGTGGACGCGTCGTGCAATCGAATTTCCACGACTACCAGGTATTGCGAATGCGCGACGCACCGCGGATCGAGGTGCACTTCGTGGACAGCGGCGAAGAGTTGCCGCACGGAATGGGCGAAGGCGCACTCCCCAGCATCGCGCCCGCGGTGACGAATGCTGTCTTTGCGGCGACGGGCAGGCGGGTGCGCCGGCTTCCTTTTCTTGATGAGGGTCGGAAAGACTGAAGGGCGAGCCGAGAAGGGCGAGCCGAGAAGAGCGAGCCGAGAAGAGCGAGCCGAGAAGAGCGAGCCGAAAGAGTCGAGCCGAGAACGACGTTGCGAAATCTGAACGCGCGCGCTTCGCGCGCGATTTCCTTATGGTCAAGTGCAGGAAAGTGTGTAGATGGGCGTTTCTGGGTATCTGGGTAGAGTGGCTGTTGGAAACGTCCTCCTAGGGTCGCGTCTGTGCCACGATCGGCTTCCTGTCGGGGTTGGAGGTTGGGGTGAATGTGGATCGTTTAGCGTATGCTTAAGCCGAGCGCCGGAGCCGGATGCGGCCGTGGGTGACGGCGAGGATTGTCTCCTTGGGATCGAAGTAGCGACGTACGCTCCACACTTCGTTCCGCTCGATGGCGAGCGCCGTGCCGAGCCGCAACAGGCTCGCCTCGTTGGGAAAGATTCTGATGACCCGGGTCCGACGGCGGAACTCTGCATGATCGAGCTCGACCGAATTTGTCGAGGCGAGACGGCGCTGAACCGGGGTCGCCAGCGCGAAGAACTCCAGCGTCGCGGGCGCGGTCTCCTCGAGCCACGTCGCGAGCGGAGGAACGCGTTTCCGCACGGCGCCGACCAACCGCGTGAGCCGGCCTTCCGCCTCCGCGCGCGTCGGCGCCGCCCAAACGTCGCGGAGCGCGGCGAGCAGCTGCTCCTGGGCGCCGCGCGCCGACACGCGACTGAGCGCGTTGCGCAGATAGTGCACCTGGCAGCGTTGATGCGCCGCCTCCGGGAAGAAGCGCCGGAGCGCAATGACCAAGCCCTGGTGCTCATCCGACACCGCGTACCGCACGCCGTGCAGGCCGCGCCGCACGAGATCTTCGCAGACCATCGTCCAGCTCTCGAGACTTTCGCTCGCTCCCAGCCAGGTGCCCAAATGCTCGCGATAGCCATCGGCGCGAATCCCGATCGCCCACAGCATCGCGGTCGAGCGCACTTGGCCTTCGCGCCGCACCTGCTCCACATGGGCATCGAGGACGAGATAGGGATAGTCCTCGCCGCCGAGATCGCGCGTGCGCCACACGGCGATCTCCGCATCGAGCTTCTTCACCACCGCGCTCACGGCAGACGCGGAGACCTGCACGCCGCACAACGTCTCGACGACGTGCGTGACTTTACGGGTCGAGATCCCCTGCACATACATCTCGACGAGGGCGGCGACGAACGCTTGTTCGCTCCGTTCATAGCGGGCGAAGAGCGCGGGCTGAAAGAGCCCAGCGCGGTCACGCGGCACGCGGAGCTCGAGCGAACCGACGCGCGTGGTGAAGCGGCGAGCCCGATGCCCATTGCGCCAGCCGCGGCGCGCGTGCGTGCGTTCGTGCGGCGCCGCCCCGAGGAAGCGCGTGAACTCCTCTTCAAGCGTCTGTTGGACGATCGTCGTCAACATCTGCCGCAGCAGGTCGTCGGGTGCGGGAGCCGGCGTCCTCGGTTGCTCCATCAACGGGACCGACATACTCTTTCGCGAGAGAGCCATCGTAGATCTCCTGGGCCATGACGGGCGGGAACCCGTCGGTTTCGCTTGACACCCAGAAGATGTGCGATGGCTCTTTCACTTCAACTAACTGCAAGCGAGCCAGCGCTCCATCAACTCACTGCCTACTTACACCAATCTCTGCACACGGCCCGGCCGGACTACAAGCGGTAACGTCTCTTTCGAAAGTTGTTTTTGTTCCGCTGTTCGTCCGGCTTTGTCCGGTCCTGTCCGGCTTTGTCCGTGTTCACAACCGTTGATCTCTGCCGAGCAATTCAGCGTGCGTCGGGTCGCTCCACCGTGCCAATCGGGGTTCCCTCGTTGATTATCTTCGCTGCGATTCTCCGATGCGCGTGTTCGCCTCCTCGGACATTCCGGCATCAACGAATCTGAACACGGACAAAGCCGGACAAGGCCGGACACGGCCGGACTACAAGCGGTAACGTCTCTTTCGAAAGTTGTTTTTGTTCCGCTGTTCGTCCGGCTTTGTCCGGCCGTGTCCGGCCTTGTCCGTGTTCACAACCGTTGATCTCTGCCGAGCAATTTCAGCGTGCGTCGGGTCGCTCCACCGTGCCAATCGGGGTTGTTATGATTGTGCCGGCAGGATTCCGCTTGTGGAGAGGTCGCCGCTCCGTAGTGAATTTCGCGTCATGGGCGACAACTCATCGGCAGGCCATCACGCAGGGCACGGAAAGCTTTTGCATGCGGAAAAGACGAAATCAATCATTGCGGCATTTTTCGCCGTTTACGACAAGCTTGGATTTGGATTTCTCGAGAAGGTCTACAAAGCCGCGCTCGAGATCGAGCTAAGACGCCGCGGTCACAGGGTCGAACGTGAAGTCTCGGTCGAGGTCTGGTACGATGACATCAGGATCGGGCGCTTCGACATGGATTTCGTCGTTGATGGTCAGATAGTTCTCGAGACGAAATCGCGCTTCGTTCTCGCGCCGACCGACCGGCCGCAGCTCCTGAACTATCTTCGCGCGACCAAATTCGACGTGGGCCTCCTGCTGCACTTCGGCCCGAAACCAAAGTTCTATCGACTCCTCGCGACAGATCATTTCGAGAGGCGATAGTCAGGCGACGAAGCTCCTAATAGCTACTGAGATCAACGGCACTTTACACCGACAAAGCCCGACGCGGCCGTGTCTGGCTGTGTCTGGCCGTGTCCGGCCGTGTCCGGCCTTGTCCGGCCGTGTCCGGCTTTGTCCGTGTTCCCACAGTTGATCTCTCCCCAGACCGCAGCGTGTGCGGGGGCGAGAAGGCGAACGCTACGACTGTGTGGAAGGTGCTCCTTCATGGCGGGCGTCAACGACTCTGACACGGACACTGCCGGACAGAGCCGGACACTGCCGGACTAGAAGCGGTAACGTCTATTTCGAAAGTCTGTTTTGTTCTGCTCTTCGTCCGGCATTGTCCGGCCGTGTCCGGCTCTGTCCGTGTTCCAACAGTTGATCTCTCCCCAGACCGCAGCGTGTGCGGGGGCGAGAAGGCGAACGCTACGACTGTGTGGTCTGACACGGACACTGCCGGACAAGGCCGGACACTACCGGACTAGAAGCGTTAACGTCTCTTTCGAAAGTCTGTTTTGTTCCGTTCCGTTCTTTCGTCCGGCTTTGTCCGGCCGTGTCGGTGTTCACAAACTGATTTGCCGCAAGAGAAGGATGCGACGAGCGTCGATCGGATGACGACAGTAGCGGGGGAAGGGGCGACATTGGCGACATTGGACGACGCGACGCGTCGTCTGGTTCGTCTCGCGGCGATCATCGCCTCCGCCGACGAACAAGCCATTCGCGCGTCGCTCACCGAATCGATCGACGCCACTCCCGTGGAGTGGATCGAGGAGCTGATCCTGCAGAGCTATCTCTTTTGCGGCTTTCCGCGATCGCTCAATGCGATGCGCGAATGGCGGCGCCTAACGGGAAGGCCGGCGCCGGCGACGGCGGATATTGGCGGTCCGGAGTGGCGGCGGCGCGGTGAAGCGACCTGTCGCCTGGTGTACGGCGCGATGTACGAGCGGCTTCGCGTGAACATTCGCGCGCTCCATCCGGAGCTCGACGACTGGATGATCGTCGAGGGCTATGGGAAGGTGCTCTCTCGTCCCGGTCTGGATCTCGCGCGACGCGAGCTCTGCATCGTCGCCGCGTGCGCGGCCTCGGCGCAGGACCGTCAGTTGCACTCACATCTGCACGGCGCGCTCAACGTCGGTGTGGCACCTCGCACCCTCACCGAAGCCCTCGACGCGCTCGAGGGTGTTGTCGCCGAGGATAGACTTGCGAGCACGCGAATGCTGTGGCGGCGCGTCCAAGGCCAATTGAGCTCCTAGCCCAAGTTCCCCAGCCCCGAGCCCCTTTGTTCATCGATCGCGTAGTCGTTCGCGTAAAGGCCGGCGATGGCGGCTCCGGCATCGTCTCCTTTCGTCGGGAGAAGTTCGTCCCCATGGGCGGCCCGGACGGCGGCGACGGCGGGCGTGGCGGCGACGTGCGCGTGCGCGCCGATAGCAACCTGAGCACGTTGCTCGACTACACCTACCGCGACAAGTGGGAAGCGGAGACGGGCGATCATGGGTCCGGTGCGAACAAGACGGGCGCGTCCGGCAGCGACGTCGTCATGCCGGTGCCGCCAGGCACGATCATTCGAGACATGGACTCCGGCGAGCTGTTGGGCGAGGTGCTGGCCGATGGCGACGAAGTGCTCGTCGCTCGTGGAGGGCGAGGGGGGAAGGGCAACGCCTGGTTCGTCACCGCCACGCATCAGTCGCCGCGCGAATACCAGCCGGGCGAGGACGGCGAGCAGCGCACGCTCGAGCTCGAGCTCAAGCTCATCGCCGACGTCGGACTCGTTGGGCAGCCTAACGCGGGCAAGTCCACGCTGCTCTCAGTCATCTCGGCGGCGCGGCCGAAGATCGCCGATTACCCGTTCACCACACTGAGTCCGAACCTCGGCGTCGTACAGCTCAGCGATTCGCGCACCTTCGTCGTCGCTGACATCCCTGGGATCATCGAGGGTGCACACGACGGGCGGGGGTTGGGGCTGCAGTTCCTGAGACACATCGAGCGCACGCGGCTCCTTGCCTTTCTCATTCCGATCGACGCGATGGACTGGCAAGCTGAGTACGACCAATTGCGTCGCGAGATCGAGGCGTATTCGCCGGAGCTTGGGCGCAAGCCGCACTGCGTCGTGTTCACGAAAATGGATCTCCTCGGCGAGGACGACGCGCCACCGATCGAGGCGCCGGAGGCGTTCGGCATCTTTACCGTCAGCGCGGCCGCCCGGCGCGGACTCGAGCGCTTGCTCGCGAGCTGGTGGGAGCGGCTGCTCTGGATGAAGAAGGCGACCGTCCATCTCGACGCGCCGCTGCCGCTTCCCTGACGCCGTGACGCTCGCTCCGGTCGCCATCGCTCGCGGCGACGCCGACTATCCACCGTCACTGCTCGATCTGCCGCAGCCGCCGGCGACGATCTGGCGCATCGGCGATCTCGACGTGCTGCATCGGCCCGTCGTGGCGATCGTGGGGACTCGTCAGGCAACGATGTACGGCGAGCGCGTGACGCGAGAGCTCTCGGGCGCGCTGGCGCGCGCCGGCGCATGCGTGTTGAGCGGCATGGCGCGCGGAATCGACGGCGTGGCTCATGTCGCGGCGCTGGATGCCGGCGGCAAAACGGCCGCGGTGCTCGGCACCGGCGTCGATGTCGCGTATCCGCCGTCGCATCGGGCACTACACGCTCGGATCGCGTCGAATGGACTCTTGCTCTCCGAGCTACCCCCTGGCGCGCATTCGCACGGTGGATCGTTTCCCAAACGGAATCGACTGATCGCCGCACTGGCACGTCTGATCATTGTCGTCGAGGCGCCCAAGGAGAGTGGGGCGCTCATTACTGCGCGGCGAGCGCTGGACCTCGATCGCGACATCGCCGTCGTGCCCGGCCCGATCGATCTGCCGCAATGCGAGGGGAGCAACTTGCTCCTGCGCGACGGTGCTCAGCCGATCATGTCGATCGCGGACGCGCTGTCGCTGGTCGGACTCACGGCGGCGGTCCGCACCATGATCGATCCGGACGATCCCGATCAGTTGCGTGTGTGGCAGGCGTTGCGACAGGGTCCGGCCGATCTGGACACACTCTGTCATCGAGCGGCGTTGCCGGTGCAGCGGTGTCTTGCCGCGGTCACGGCGCTCGAGCTCAATGGATCGATCGAGTGCGCGCTCACCGGCGAGGTCCGCAAGCGGTAAGAGGCAGAAGCGAACCGATAGCCGTCAGTCGAAAAGTCGGGAGTACGAGAGTGGGAAGTGGTAGACCACTGCCCACTGAATCACCTCTCACTGCCGCACTGACGGCTATCGGTTCACGGCTGCCTCCTCGACCGTGATCGATCCTCCGTAGTCAGCTCGGTGGGCGCGCGCTTCGCGCGCGCCCTATCTTTCCTTGTGGCCGCGAAACACGTCTACGTTCACGTACCATTCTGCGCACGCCGATGCGTGTACTGCGATTTCGCGATCGCGGTGCGCCGGCAGGTGCCCGTCGACGAATACATCGCCGCGATCGAACGCGAGCTGACGCTTCGCTTTCCCGCGCGCGAGCCGTGGCCGGTCGAGACGCTCTATCTGGGCGGCGGAACTCCTTCTCGACTTGGCGGCGACGGCGTCGCGCGTTTGTTGGGGGTGCTCGAGAGGCACGTCTCGATCCTCGCGGGCGCAGAAATAACCCTCGAGGCCA
>DATBHD010000029.1:0-3055 GCA_036557635.1 Gemmatimonadaceae bacterium | reverse complement strand
CCTCTGAAGAGGATCGATACGAGAGAGCCGCCTAACGGCTGATCGTCACCTCGCGCTTGGCGACGATCGGCAAGCCGGACATCGAGCTGACGCTCAGCGAGATCTCGTAGCGCCCGGGCTCGAGCTTCGTCAGGTCGAGCGTGACCGAACGGGACGCGATTCCGTCTGCGCCTTGCGGGAGCTCGGTCCACTGGAGCTTCAGCGGCGAGAATGGCGACGCCAGGTGCAGTCGTTGGGCTGCGCGCCGCATCCATCCCTCCTGAATGCGGTCGATCCCAATCGAGACGGCGAACGATTCCCCAGCGCGCCGCGCACCGTACGCTTCCCAGAAGAGACCGAGCGGCACGTTGCGATCGACGTCGTCCGAATGCAGGGCGAGAGGCAGGGCGTCCTCGAGGCGACGCGGCAACGAGTCGGCTGACCCTGGCGCGAACAGGAGCAGGTCCGAGATACCGAGGCGTCCGACGCTCGCGGGAAGACGCACGCCGACGCGTGCTCTCGCTGCACTCTTGTACGCCGAGTCCAGCAGCTCGACGCTCGCGATCATCGGCGACCACGGCGCGGCCGTCGTGAGGATGCCGGTGCGTCCCGCGTGTGAATCGATCGTGCCGCGGGGCCTGCCGAGCTTGTCCGAATCGATCGGTACAGTAAAGAGCGCCGCCTCGAGCCCGCGCCGAGCGAAGAGCGTGTCATCGTGAACGTCATACGCCGCGACGACGAGTGCCGAATCACCCCGCCGAAAGACCGCGATCTGTGGTGCGGGGATCGACGTGAAGTGCCGCGCATACGATGGCCCGTAAAGGGTGCGAGCCGTTCGCTGCTTCAGATCCCAATCGTCCGCGCGCAGGTCGACGGGCGATGCAAACACTTCGTATGCTGGGACGAAGTTGTATCCGGATCCGCCCTCTCGATATCCCGCGACCGCCGCCTCTGCCATCGATCCAATCGGCGGGTCGTCGCGAACGAACCACGTGTCATAGCCGTAACGCAGCGCGGTTTCTCGAAAGTCGGATTCGGTCGTGGAGCCCATCGGACTGCGCGAATTTCGCTGCATCTCACCGTGGGCGACGCGGGCGAGGAATTCGCTCCGGAAGTCGCCATTGCGGAGATACAGCGGCGTCGTCATCCGCCAGAATGTTGTCGCCATTCGCTGGCGCGCCGCGCAATCGGCATGCGCATAACGATCGCCGAATTCGTCGTCGAGGAGCAGCGAGATGTCCATCCATTTGCAGCGTACGGAATCAGGCATCGCCGCGAGCGCGTCGCTGAACGCGGAGTCGGCGGCGGCGACGGCGCCCGAGTCGTGCAGTGCAACCGCTCCGAAAGCGCGACATCGATACGTCGAACCACCGGCGATGCAACGATCGGCAACACGCGTCGCGTCGCCGAAGCGCTTGGCTTCGATGAGATAGCGCACTTCCTGCGCGGCGATCCACTCGTCCCCGGGAAAGCGCTCCGCGGTCGAATCGAGCAGCGCGAGCAGCTTCGCGCGCGCCTGAACGATGCGCGGGTTCTCAGGCGGCGGCTTGCGGTCGTTGGTCTCGTCGTTCCAGACACACCATCGCCCGATTCTCACGTCACAATGGTGGCTGCCCACGCCAACCTCGCGCGGCAGATACTGCTTTCTCGTGTACTCGAACGACTCCTGCGCTCGGTGCGCGGAGCGCAGCGCGCGGGCGGAGTCCACCGCCGCAGGCGCACGCGCCGGCTGGTCGCGGCGAGCGGCCGCGACGGTTCGAATCGGTCCACCCTGCGTGAAAGCGGTGATGCCTACAACGAGAATCGAGACGAGCATGCGAGTCATTGAGCGCAGCGGCGTGAGGCCGCCTCGACTACACTATTCAGGCGGCACGGCGCGTGCCAGATACCGTTCTATGCTTCGGAGCGCGGTCTCACTGGGCGAACCCGACGACGCGAGAGGAATGTCACATGCCTACGTCACGATGGAACGATCCGGCGGATGACGAGCGAAATCCGCAACGGGCCGCTGAACGCCGCCATGCGCGAGACGAGCTCGAAGCGCGGCTGCACGAGCGCCGCATCGAGCTCTCCGGCGACGAATCCGACGACGACGTGGTGCTCATCACGAACGCCGTCGAGATGTTCGAGGCGCGTGTCGCGCAGCTCGGCGAAGACAGCTTCGTGAACACGCTCGAGTCATCACGGCCTGACGACGTGCATCTCGTGCTGCCGCGACGTCGCGCCGACGAGAGGGCGGCGACCTATGCCGCGAGAATCATCGCGGCGGCTGACCGGTTGTAAATGTGATCCCGAGGAGCGCAGTCACGCGCGCGTTGCGCGCGCTCCTGCTCCTCTCGCCAATCTGCGCTTTTCGGGACGACACCGATTCTCACGGCCTTGCCTGAGCGAGGAACGCCGGATCGATCGCGGACACGCCGACGTCGTCGAGAACGATCGTGCCGGCCACGGCGCGATCGAAGACGAGGCGAATCGCGCGCAACTTGCCGGGCGCGAACTGGGGTGACACCGCGACGAAGTCGGAGAGGGGCATTACGTACGTTTGCAGAACGAGCTCGTAGGTGTTCGCGAACTCCTGCCGTTCGCGATCCGCGCGACGCAACACGTGCGTCTCGAGCGGCCGGCGTGGCGCGCCGAAGCGCGTGAGCGGCAGCCGCGCCGTCACGTTGTTGGCGTCGACGAGCTCCACGCTCAGATCGATCGTCGTTGTGTCCTTCTGATCTTTTTTCGCTTCCTCTTTCTTCTTCTCGGCGGTGCGCGTTTTCGCCGAGTCCTTCTTCGTAGAGTCCTTCGCCGGTTGGCGCGGACCGGGCTTCGCGTCCGTCGGAGCGATCGAGAGATAGACCGACGATTCCGCGCCGACGTGCAGCGCGTGCGTGAGCGAATCCGTGAGGGCGATCGTGTACGTCGCCGGCTTGCCGAGCTTCGTCGTATCGTCGCCGGCGATGTGACGATTCCAGCCGAGCCACACGGCGTTGTCGTTCATCGGCGTGTTTCGCCAGCGCAGATTGAGCGCATCCTCCTTCCAGGTCGCGAGACTGTCACCCGTTAGGCTCACACCGGCGATGCTTCCGGT
>DATBHD010000028.1:0-2232 GCA_036557635.1 Gemmatimonadaceae bacterium | reverse complement strand
GAGCGCGAGGATTTCCGGTAGCTCGGATGAGATGAGGAGAATCGCAATCCCCTCGCGCGCGAGTCCGCGAATCAACTGGTGGATTTCGGCCTTTGCGCCGACGTCCACCCCGTGCGTTGGTTCGTCGAGCATCAATAACTTTGGTTTCGTTGCGAGCCAGCGCGCGAGCACTGTCTTTTGTTGATTGCCGCCCGACAGCGCGCGCACCGGCGTTTCTATGTCGGGTGTGTTCACGCGAAGTCGTCCGACGTAATCGTTTGCCAACGCGCGCTCCGCCCGGCGAGACACGAGACGCCGAGTACGGAGGCGCGGCAGCACCGCCATCGACATGTTCGCGCGCACCGGCTGATCGAGAAACAGCGCGAGCGACGTCCGATCTTCAGGGACCATCGCCACGCCGGCGCGCAGCGCGTCGGCAGGCGAGCGAAAGTGTGTTGGCGTGCCGTCGAGCAGCACGTCGCCGGCGTCGTATGAGTCTTCTCCAAAGATCGCGCGGGCGAGCTCGGAGCGCCCCGCGCCGACGAGGCCAGCGAGACCCACGATCTCGCCCCGGCGCACCGTGAGATTCACCTGCTCGAGACTGGGACCCGACGCATTTCGCCGCGAGAGATCGTGCACCTCGAGCACGACAGCCGCGTCCGGATCCGGAACGGTGACCATGGCCTCGAGCGACATCGCGCGTCCGACCATCAGTCCGACGATCTGCTCCGGCGTCGCGGCAGCCGTCGACAGCGTCGCCACGTGCGAGCCATCACGAAACACCGTGATGCGATCGCTGATCGCGAAGACCTCGGACAAGCGATGCGACACGAACAAGATTGCAGTTCCCCGATCGCGCAATTGACGCGTGAGCGCGTGCAAACGCAGCGCTTCGTGCTCGGTGAGGGACGCCGTCGGCTCGTCCATCACCAGGAGCCGCGCGCCGGCGCCAAGGGCCTTCGCGATTTCGACGAGTTGTTGATGCGAGAGACTCAAATCGCGCATGGGCGTTCCCGGATCGACGTCGAGCCCCACCGAGTCGAGCAACACACGCGTGGTGGCGTTCATCGCGCGCTTGTCGAGCCACCAGCCTTTCGTCGGCATCCGGCCCATGCACACATTCTCGGCGACGCTCATTGTCGGCAACGTCGCGAGCTGCTGGTGGATGACGGCGATGCCGGCCGCCTGAGATTCCGCCGGAGAGTCGAAATCGACAAGACGACCATCGAACACCACTCGGCCCTCGTCGCGCTTGACGGCTCCCGCGAGGATGTTGATGATCGTACTCTTACCGGCGCCGTTTTCGCCGACGAGCGCATGAATCTCACCGGGCGCGACGTCGAGGTGGACGTCGCGCAACGCGTGCACGCCGCCGTAGCGTTTGTGCACGTGCTCCGCGAAGAGCAGTGGGGTCGCTGCGCCCGACGCGAGCGTCATTTCGGCGTGCGGAAGCGCGCGGAGTTCTCCTTCGTGATGAGCTCCGCCTTCGTGTACAGCTTGCCGTACGGCGGCAGCTGCCCAGCGACGAGATAGTTGAAGAGTCGGATGACGGGATCGTGTCCCTGCGCGTCGGGATCCTGTCCAATGCTGCCGTCGACGACGCCTTTGTCGACATAGTCGAGCGTCTCTTCGACGGCGTCAAACGTCACGAGGTGCACTTTCCCCGCCTTCTTGGCTTCGTCGATCGCTCGCGCCGCGCCAAACGGCGAACCGGCGATCGCGATGATGCCGCTGAGATCCGGGTTCGCCGTCATGAAGTCCTTCGCCTGCTTATAAGCGTTTTCTGCTTGGTCTTGGTTTTCCACCGTCCCGACGATGGTAACTCCAGGGCATCCTTTCTTGAGCGCATCCTGAAATCCCTTCACGCGTGCTTGATGCGCTTCCACAGCGAAGAAGCCCGTGATGATGCCGACCTTGCCCTTTGCGCCGACCAGCCGGCACATGAGCTCACCGGCAGCAATGCCCTGCGAGTAGCTATCAGCACCGACGAAGAACAGGCGCGCGTTCGCAGTCTCGGTTTCGGAGTTGTACGTCGCGACGGGCACGCCTGCCTGCGCCGCACGATCGATGTACGCGGCCACTCCGGCATCACCGGCGATCGTGGCGATGGCATCGTATTGCTTCGCCAGCGCCGCATCGATCGCGCGACCAAAGACGTCGGCGGTGTGCACTTCGCCCGGGACGATCCATTCGACTGTTCCGCCGAGTGGCGCGATCTCACGCCCCGCTCGTTCGACGCCGGCTTTCACGGGA
>DATBHD010000027.1:0-32884 GCA_036557635.1 Gemmatimonadaceae bacterium | reverse complement strand
CGTTCCCATTCCGAACACGGTCGTTAAGCCCTACAGCGCCGATGGTACTCCGCTCGAGAGAGCGCGGGAGAGTAGGCCACCGCCGGCTTCTCCATCCGAACGCCCTCGCGTCCCGCGAGGGCGTTCGTCGTTGCCGCCCTCCGCCTTGCGCTATCTTGCTCCAATGACCCGCGCCGGAATCGTCACTGTCGCTGGGAAGCCTAACGCGGGCAAGTCGACGCTGCTCAACCGCATCATCGGCCAAAAGCTCAGCATCGTGAGCCCCAAGCCGCAGTCGACGCGCGATCGAATCGTCGGTATCCGCTCCGAAAACGACGTGCAGATGATCGTGCTCGATACGCCGGGACTTCTCAATCCGGCCTATCCGCTGCAACACGCCATGCGCGCCGCGGCACTCGACGCCGTCGCTGAAGCGGACGTCATCATTCACCTCGTCGACGCAGTGGAAGAGAAGCCGGCTTCGTTCGTCGATGCAGCGGGGCTATCCACGCCACCTCGCGCTCCGATCGTACTCGCCCTCAACAAGGTCGACGCTCTATCCGACGAGGAGCGCTCCCGCATGAGCGCACGCTATCCCGAGGCGCATCTCATCTCGGCGATCACCGGTGAAGGAGTGGATGCTCTACTGGCTTCCGTGGGAGCGCTGCTGCCCGAAAGTCCCTTTCTCTATCCCGATGACGAGATCAGCACGCAAGCCGTGCGATTCTTCGTGAGCGAACTGATTCGCGAAACCGCCCTCGAGCAGCTCGAGGACGAGGTACCGTACAGCGTCGCAAGTGAGGTGGATGAGTACCGTGAAGGGCGCAAACCCGTCTACATTCGTGCGGTGCTGTACGTCGAGCGCGAGAGCCAGAAGCGAATCCTCATCGGCGCGAAGGGAGACCGCATTCGCGAGATTGGTCGAGCGTCACGCGTGAAGATCGAGGAGCTCGTCGGTGAGCCCGTCTATCTTGACCTGTGGGTTAAGGTGCTGTCGAACTGGAGGAAGAACGCGACGGCGCTGCGTCGTCTCGGTTACCGGCTGCCCAAGGAACACGCCCAATGAGTCTATCCGCCCAGCTGCTCGAGATCCTCGTCTGCCCGAAGTGCAAGGGCGCGCTCGAGTACAGAGAAAAGGAGTCGGTACTGGTCTGTCACTCGTGTCGCCTGAGCTATCTCGTGCGGGATGACATTCCCATCATGCTCATCGACGAGGCCAAGACGATTTGAGGGAGCCGAAGAGCCGTCACTGCTCACTCCGACAAATGCGGACATACAAATGGCGCTACGCGTTGCCATTTGGGTCGTCCTTCTATGACCGTAGTTTTCCTGATTAGGGGTGGTCGCACCCGCGCCGGCGCTCATGAACGGAGCAGTCGGCGCGCCGGAAGTCAGCAAGTGATGGTTTTGTCTATATTTGGTCTTTCCCTCCGCATTCGCCCTCCTTCGCGCATTCGCGCGCTGTAGTCTCCTTCCCTCCGCTCGAGCGTCTCCCCGCGCGTGGCAAAGACCAACGCGATCGTCTATTCACCAGGCGGTGGCCAGTTGCCGGAAGCGCTTCGACGCTGGCTGGCGGGACTGGGCGTTCCGATCGTCACAGTCGAGAGTGGCGACGAGCTCATGGCGCTTTCGCTGCGAGGGCGGCCACGCGTGGTCGCATTCGACGCTCGGCAAGAGAAGGCGCAGAGCCTCGATGCCCTCCGCCGCGTGAAGGGCGACTCATACACGGGCGTTGTGCCATGCGTCGTCGCCACCTGCGAGGCCGACGGCGCGTTCGCCGAGGCCTTCGAGGCTGGCGCCGATGAAGTCATGCAGAACGGCATGGCTGCCGCGGAAGCGACCACGCGCCTCGACGCGATGTTGCGTCGCTCCGATCGCGACCTGGTCGTCCACCCATCGACTCGCCTTCCGGGGGCTGTGGAAATCGAAGCTGAGATCACGCGACGACTCAACGAGGGAAAGCTCTTCGCGACGTGCTACGCCGACCTGGACCACTTCAAGGAATTCAACGATCGATACTCGTACCACGAGGGCGATCGCGTCATTCGGATCCTCGCCAAGATCCTTCACGACATCGTCAAGGGGCTTTGTCTGGACGAAGGCTTCGTTGGACACATCGGCGGTGACGACTTCATCTTCATCATTCCCGTCGGCAGCGTGAATGACGCCTGCACCGAGATAGTCGAGGTGTTCGACACGTTGATTCCCTATCAGTACTCCGAGCAGGACCGCCGCGCTGGCTATTTTTTTGGTAAGGATCGCCGCGGCCAACTCCATCGCGTGCCACTGATGACGGTATCGATCGGCGTCGTGACCAACGAGCGACGACATTTCTCGCACGCCGCACAAGTGAGTGAACTCGCAACGGAAATGAAGAGCTACGCGAAGACTCTTCCTGGCTCGGTCTTTTCGATCGATCGGCGACAGGACGCCACTCCTGGCGCGAGTCAGCCGGCGACGGTGCGCCAGGACAAGCTGAGCGCGACGGAGGGCAAGTGAACGTTTCCTGCCCCGAGTGTCGCTCGGTCTTTCGAGTGGATCCGGCAAAGGTTCCTTCCACCACCGTGCGTGCCCGATGCTCGGTCTGTGGCGGCGTCATCACCATCTCCGCGGGATCCTCGATCGAAGATGAGTTTTCTACAAACTCTTCGGCGACGACAACCGTTGACAGAGCGACGGAGTCATCCGAGGCGGCAATGGCGCAGCGCGCAAACGCCGCGCTGGCTGCCGCGTTACTGGACACGTCCTCACCGCCGCAGAGAGTTCCGAAGGGACCGACCCCGCCGGCCGCGATGCCTCCCTTGATCCCGGCCCCCAACACCGGCGCTACCTCTTCCCCAGGCGTAGAGAAGGCTCCCCTCGCGAAGCCACAGATGCCTGCCGCAGCGCCGCCTGCTGCTGGGCGACCCATGCTCTTTCCTCCGCGTCCAATGATGCCAGGCGGCGCGTCGGGCGGCGCCGGGCACGTGGCGCGGCCCATCGTCGCCCCGCGAACGTCTGGGCCATCGGCGTCCCTCGCGACCCCACCCAAGGCGGCGCCAGTGGCGCGTCCGAGCGCGCCCATCACCAATCCTTCGACCGCAGCGAGTAGTGCACCGGCCCGCTCCCAGCAGCCGGCACCAACAGCGCCTCGGCCAGCTTCGAGCGCCGCGCCAACCGGTGCTCGGACGCCCATCAATCCATTTCTTGCGAACGATCCTCATGCAAAGGCGAAGCGCCTCGCGCGCGCGCTGGTGTCGGACCTCGTCACATATTTTCCTCAGAAGCGCCAGGACGGACTGCGCGACGGCACGCTGAAGCAACTCTTCAAGGACGAGATTCAGAAGAGCTACGAGGAATATGTGCTTCAGGTGGGCCGAGAGTTTGCCGAATCCACACCGCACTTTCAGGAAGCGTTAAACGACCTCCTCGCGGGTGGACAGAAGGTATTTTGACCGCGTCGTGGGGTAGTTAGCCGTAACGAGCGGTACTATCTTGCGTGAGTCCGGAGTCATGAGTCGAGCCGTCCGCCGATCCGCGGACGGCTCGTGTCGTAAGTGAAATCCAGAGGACCAAAATGGCGGAGAGCGAACGAGCGAAAGCGCTGCGCGAAGAGGCCGAGCGGCTGGCCGAATTACGGAGGTATCTTTGACGTCGACGTCAAACGAGAAACCCTAACGACGCTCGAGAACCGCATGGCCGAGCCGGGATTCTGGAACGACCAGCAATCCGCTCAGGCCGTCGTGCAGCAGGTGAAAACGCTCAAGGGTTGGATCGATCCGTTCGAGAGGATCGAAGGGCGACTCGACAGCGCGCAGGAACTCGAGGCGTTGCTCGCGTCGGATCCGGACGACGAGATGTCGCGCGAGCTCGACGCCGAACTCAAGGCGGTGTCGGAGGAGTTGGAGACGCTTCGCATGCGCTCGCTGCTCTCGGGGCCCGACGATTTTCGCGACGCGCAGCTCGAGATCAGCGCGGGCGCCGGCGGAACAGAGGCTCAGGACTGGGCGGAGATGTTGTTGCGCATGTACAGGCGTTGGGCCGACCGCAAGGGGTACACGTACGAGACGCTCGACATGAGCGAAGGCGAAGAGGCCGGGATCAAAGGTGGGGTGATCGAGATCAAAGGGCCTTACGCGTTCGGGTTCCTGAAGGCGGAGACCGGTGTGCACCGTCTCGTGCGAATCTCGCCATTCGATGCGCAAGCGCGACGGCATACGAGCTTTGCGTCGGTGTTCGTTTATCCCGTCGTCAACGAAGAGATCAACATCGAGATTCGCGACGAAGACATCAAAATGGACGTGTTTCGCGCCTCGGGCGCCGGTGGGCAGCACGTGAACAAGACGAGCTCCGCCGTGCGCCTAACGCACATCCCGTCGGGAATCGTCGTGGCGTCGCAGCAGGAGCGGTCGCAGCATAAGAACAAGGCGACCGCCATGAAGATGCTCAAGAACAAACTGTATCAGCTCGAGGCGGAGCGTCAGGCGAAGAAGAAGGCAGAGCTCGACGCGACGAAGGCGGATGTGACCTTTGGCAGTCAGATACGCAGCTACGTGTTTCAGCCGTACACGATGGTGAACGACCACCGGACGGAGCTGAAGATTCCAGACGTGCAGCGTGTGATGGATGGTGACATCGATCCATTCATCGAGGCATACCTGCGCGAATTCAGCGGCCACGGCGCAGGCGGGAGCGCCGCGGCGTGAGCGACGACCTGAACTTCGTACAGAAAGCGCGTCGCGAGAAACTCGATGCACTGATCGAACGCGGCACACCGCCCTTCGCCTATCGATTCGATCGATCGCATGAGGCGGCGGACGCGGTTGAGCTCTATCCGCAAGGGCAGGAGGGAGATGGCGAGACAGTGCGACTCGCGGGGCGTCTCACCAGCTGGCGGTCGGCTGGAAAGACGGCATTCGCTCATCTGGCCGATTCGTCGGGGCGCATCCAGTTGTATTTCCGGCGCGACGTTCTCGGCGACGAGGTGTTCGATCTCACGAAGCATTTCGATCTCAGTGATGTCGTGGGCGTCGAGGGACCGCTATTTCGCACACGCACGGGCGAGGTAACGGTGCGGGTCACGCGCGTCGAAATGCTTGCGAAGTCGCTGCGGCCGTTGCCGTTCGGCAAGGAGGAGGTCGTCGACGGACAACTGGTGCGGCACTCTGGTCTGGCCGACGCGGAGCAGCGCTCGCGGCAGCGATATGTGGATCTCGCGGTGCACCCGGAGGTGCGGGCACTGTTTCGAGCGCGATCGCGGATGATTACGTCGATTCGCGCGTACCTCGACGAGCTCGAGTATCTCGAAGTCGAGACACCAGTGCTTCAACCGCTGTACGGAGGAGCATATGCGCGACCGTTCGTTACGCATCACAATACGCTCGACATGCCGCTGTATCTGCGCATTGCCGACGAGCTGTACCTGAAGCGTCTGATCGTGGGCGGACTGGATCGTGTCTACGAAATCGGCCACGACTTCCGGAACGAAGGCATCGATCGCTCGCACAACCCCGAGTTCACGATGTTGGAGTTTTACGAAGCGTTTGCCGACTACACCGTGATGATGGAACGCGTGGAGCGTCTGCTCGTGTGCGCGGCGGACGCCGTCCGACACTCGCTCGGCGGCGTAGTGAAAGTTCCCACGCTTTCGCCGCCATTCGGGCGCATCGAGTGGCTCCCGTCACTCAATGCCGGCTTGGGCTTCGACGCCTTCGCGGCGGACGAGGCGACGCTTCGGAACGCGGCGCGTCGTGCCGGCGTAGAGCAGACGGACACACTCAGCCGAGTGAAGATCCTGGATGAGCTATTCCAGATGCTCGTCGAGTCGAAGATCGAGAAGCCGACTTTCGTGATCGATTATCCGGTGGAACTTTCGCCACTCGCCAAACCAAAACGAGGCAATCCGCGACTCACGGAACGATTCGAGCTGTTCGCGAGCGGCCGAGAGCTCGCGAATGCGTTCAGTGAGTTGAATGATCCACTCGATCAGCGGAGTCGCTTCGAAGCGCAAGCGCGACTCCGTGCCTCGGGCGATGAAGAAGCGGTGGGCGTGGACGAGGACTACCTGCGCGCTATGGAATACGGCATGCCGCCAACTGGTGGTGTCGGCATCGGCATCGATCGTTTGTTCATGTACCTCGCGGACGTCGCGAACATTCGCGATGTGATTCTCTTTCCCACACAGAGGCCAGAATGACTCGCCTCGAGTTTGCTATTGCGTGGCGGTACCTGCGGAGTCGGCGCGGTTCGCGCCTGCTGTCGTTGATCAGCGTGATCGCGATCGGCGGAGTCATTGTCGGCGTGAGCGCATTGATCGTGATCATCGGGGTCATGAATGGGCTACAGAGTGATCTTCGTGAGAAGATTCTCATCGGCAGCCCCGACATCCGGGTGCTCACGTACGGCGAGGACATGTCGATGACTGGCTGGCAGAAGGAGCGCGATCGGGTGCGCCGAATGAAGCCCGCAGTCGTCGCCGTAAGCCCGTTCGTACACGGACAGGCGATAGTAAACGGCGGGCACCAGTACAGCGAAGGTGCCTTCTTCATGGGCATCGAGCCGGATGAGCCGGGACTGAATCCCGTGACGCGGATTCGCACGACCGCGCGCGCGGGCAACTTCACGTTCGGCACCACGGATGGCAAACGACGCGGAGTCGTGCTTGGCAGTCGCCTGGCGGAGCGCCTCAACGTCACCCCCGGCATCGACTCGGTGACGATGCTCTCGGCCGGCACGGGGAAGATCGATCCAGTGACGGGAGCTCCGCTGCCACACTCGGAGCGATTCGAGGTGACGGGCGTTTTCGAGACGGGGATGTACGAGTACGACAATAGTTACGTCTTCATGTCACTCGCGTCGGCGCAGCAGCTCGCGCAACTGGGGAACTCGGTGACAGGGCTCGAGGTCAGGACGCGCACGCGCGCAGAATCGCCCACCGTCGCGCGCGCGATCGAGGACACGCTCGGCTTCCCGTATCGGACCGAGGATTGGCAGGCGCAGAACTCCTCACTCTTTCACGCGCTCAAGCTCGAGAAGTTCGGCATGACGTTCATCTTGCTCCTCATCGTGCTCGTCGCCGCGTTCAATATCGTGAGCACGTTGACGATGGTCGTGACCGACAAAACGCGCGAAATCGGCATCCTGCGCGCCATGGGGATGCCGGCGCGCTCAATCCGCAGAATCTTTTTCGCGCAAGGCGTGGTGATCGGAATCGTCGGCACATTCGTCGGTCTCTTTATTGGCTTGCTCGCATCCGTGGTGATCGATCGATACAAGCTGATCGCGCTAGACCCGTCCGTATATTTCATTGACCATCTTCCCGTTGCGACGGAACTGCTCGATGTGGTGCTGATCGTGCTCGCGAGCTTGTTGATCGCGGCCGTTGCCACGTTGTATCCTGCGCGACAGGCGGCGCGGTTATTTCCCGTAGAGGCCATTCGACACGAATGACAGTGTTGGAAGCGGTTGATCTGGCAAAGACGTATACCGGCGGCGACGGCGGGCTGATCACGGTCCTCGACGGGGTGAACCTTAGTGTGTCGCGGGGCGAGATGGTCGCGATCGTCGGAGCGAGCGGCGCCGGCAAGAGCACGTTGCTGCACTTGCTGGGCGCGCTCGACCGTCCGACGCGCGGCAAGATCTCGATCGCCGGGGAGCAGATAGAGCTTCGCACCGATGAGGAGCTCTCGGTGTTGAGGAATCGCAGAGTGGGGTTCGTTTTTCAGTTCCACCACCTGCTGAGGGAGTTCAGCGCCCTCGAGAACGTGATGATGCCGCTGCGGATCGCGGGATGGGAAAGCCAGCGCGCACAGGGGCGAGCGGAGGAGTTATTGAGTCGAGTGGGACTGGCGGGGAGAATGAGTCACCGGCCGTCCGAACTCTCGGGTGGAGAACAGCAACGCACCGCCGTGGCTCGCGCGTTGGCGATCGATCCGGCGGTAGTCCTGGCCGATGAACCGTCTGGAAACCTCGATCACGCGAACAGCTCACGGCTTCACGACTTGTTCGTGGAGCTCTCGCGTGACCTCGAGATCGCAATGGTCGTTGTTACTCACAACCGGTCGTTGGCTCAGCGCGCCGATCGCGCGCTTCTGCTCGAGGATGGGCGCCTAACGGACACGGGAGTGAACGAGGTGCTTGCCTGATGTTGTGCGACAGCTGCCAGGAGCGGGATGCCGTGGTGCAGCTCACGCGCATCGAGGGCGGCGAGGTGAAGCTGTTGCACCTCTGCGAGCGCTGCGCGGCGGAAAACGGCGTTGAGACCACAGTGCCGACGCCCAAGCATCCGTTAGCTCACTTCCTCGAGGCAGTGCAGCAGCAGGCCGCGCTCACGAGCGTGGACGGAAGCCGGTGCGTATTCTGTCACACAACGATGGCGGACTTTCGCTCAACGGGGCGATGGGGATGCGCCCGTTGTTACACGACGTTCGAGCACGGCATGCGCGAGCTGTTGAGGCGCGTGCATGGGAGCGCGAAGCATATCGGGAAGGCGTACCGGGCGCCGCGGAGCGAAACGATCGAGCGCGCCGCGGCATTGGGCGAGTTGCGAGAGCGCCTGCGCCGAGCGATCGAGAGCGAACAGTTCGAGCTCGCTGCCGATCTCCGGGATCGCATCAAGGTGCTGGAATGACCATCGATCTATCACTGCTGCCGGACGGCGGTGTCGGCTGGCTGGACGCGTCGGGGAAGCACTCCGACATCGTGCTGTCGACCCGCATCCGACTTGCTCGGAACGTCGAGGGCTACGCGTTCACCGGGCGGGCAAGGGACGGAGAGCGACTACGTGTTCTCGCCCAGGTGCGCGAGGCTCTCACGTCGTTGGAGGATCTGCGGGACGCCGTCCTCTATCGGCTCGATGAGCTGACGCCGACGGATCGCGCGCTGCTGCACGAGCGCCATCTCGTCAGCAAGGAGTTGGCGGGTCTCGACGCGCAGCATCCGCTGCGGAGTGGAGCAGCCGTGTTTCTCTCCGACGGGTTGGGCGTCATGGTGAATGAGGAAGACCATCTCCGGCTGCAGGCACTCCGATCCGGTTTTGCCCTCGAAGAAGCGTTCGCGGCGATCGATCGGCTGGACAGAGACCTCGGCGCGCGTGTGCCTTTTTCGTTTCACGCGGAGTTTGGATTCTTGACGGCGTGTCCGACAAATGTCGGCACGGGAATGCGAGCGTCAGTCCTGATTCACCTTCCGGGGCTCGTGCACACGAAGGAGATGGGCCGGGTGCTGGCGGGGCTCCAGCAAATGGGCTTGACGTACCGGGGATTATACGGCGAGGGAAGTGAAGTCGTCGGGAATTATTTCCAGATATCGAATCAGACGACGTTGGGGCGTTCGGAAGAGGAGTTGCTCGATCAATTGCTGCGGGTCGTCGGGCATGTGATCGAGCGAGAAGAAGAAGCGCGACGAGTCTTGCTTCGAGACGCCGGGTATATTATCGAGGACAAACTCTGGCGCGCGTACGGTACTCTGCGCTATGCCCGCAGCCTCACGTTCGATGAGGCGATGAACTATTTGAGTGGCGTACGGTTGGCCGTAGGGCTGAAACTGGTCACCGGCCTCAGTGTATATACCCTCAACAAGCTCCTGATTTTCTCACAGGCCGCGCACCTCGCCTACGCAGAAGGAAGGCCGCTCACCGAGAGCGAGACGAACCTGGCTCGTGCACGGTATGTGCGTAAAGCGTTGGAAGAGGAAGCGGGGACGGTCGGTTAGACAAACGGTCACCCCCGGCAATTGAGGGACACATGAACGGCTACAACTTCACCGAGCGGGTGAGGAAGGTCCTCGCGATGGCGCGAGAGGAGGCCGCGCGCCTCCACCACGAATACGTGGGGACCGAGCATATCCTGCTTGGCCTCATCCGAGAGGGTGAGGGCGTCGCGGCCACCGTTCTGCAGAATCTCAGCGTGGAGCTTGATGAGATTCAGCAGAAAATCGAAGAAACCGTCAAAAAGGGGAAAGCCGCCCAGACCACGGGGCCGGATCTCCCCTACACATCGCGCGCGAAGAAGGTGCTCGAGCTCGCCATGAGCGAAGCGCGCGAGCTCAATCACAGCTACGTCGGCACCGAGCACCTGCTACTGGGCCTCCTTCGAGAGGAGAAAGGAATCGCCGCACAGGTGTTGACCGATGCGGGGGTGAATCTCGAGGCGGCACGGACGGAGACGTTGCGTATACTCGGCACCGAGAGCCCTCAGGGTGGTGCGACGGCGCAACAAGGGAGCGGCGCTCCGCAGACAGCGCAGCCCAAGGGCGAGAAGAAATCCAAGACGCCGGCGCTCGATCACTTCTGCCGCGATCTGACCCAGCTCGCCGCGGAAGGGCAGCTCGATCCGACCATCGGACGCGCGAAGGAGATTCAGCGTGTGATGGAGGTGCTGACGCGGCGCAAGAAGAACAACCCTGTTCTCATCGGCGAGCCCGGCGTCGGCAAGACAGCCATCGTCGAGGGGCTCGCGCAGCTGATCGCGAATGGCGAGTGCCCGGAGTCGTTGCGCGACCATCGGGTGCTCTCGCTGGACATGGCGGCAGTGATCGCGGGCACGAAGTACCGCGGTCAGTTCGAGGAGCGCCTCAAGGCCGTGATGAACGAGATCGCCCAGAACAAGAACATCATTCTCTTCATCGACGAGCTCCACACGCTGGTCGGCGCGGGAGCGGCCGAGGGCGCCATCGACGCGAGCAACATGCTCAAGCCCGCCCTTGCGCGGGGCGAGCTGCAGTGCGTTGGCGCCTCGACGCTCAACGAGTACCGGAAGTACATCGAGAAGGACGGCGCGCTCGAGCGGCGCTTCCAAACGGTGATCGTCGATCCGCCGACCGTGGAAGAGACGGTGGAGATCCTGAAGGGTCTGCGGAAGAAGTACGAGGATCATCACAAGGTCACGATACCAGACACCACACTCGTCAACGCATCCAAGCTGTCTGAGCGCTACATCACCGATCGCTTTTTACCCGACAAGGCGATCGACGTGATCGACGAGGCGGGTGCGCGGGCACGTCTCGCCGCGCAGGCACCGCCACCCGAGGTGGCAGAGCTCAAGGCGCAGCTCGAGAAGGTGAACGCCGATAAGGAAGCCGCGGTGCGCGATCAGAATTTCGAGCGCGCGGCGTCGCTGCGAGACAAGGAGCGAGAGCTACAGAGCGACATTCGCCGCAAGCAAGAAGAATGGGAGAAGCGGCGTCAGTCGTTCCGGCCGGTGCTCGGCGAAGAGGAGATCGCCTTTATCGTCAGCCGCTGGACGGGCATCCCCGTTACACGCCTCCAAGAAGCTGAGACATCTCGTCTCCTGCGTATGGAAGATGAGATGCACCACACGGTGATCGGTCAGGACGAGGCGATTCGCGCCATCTCGCGGTCGATTCGCCGGAGCCGTGCGGGGCTCAAGGATCCGCGTCGGCCGATCGGGTCGTTCATTTTCTCCGGTCCGACGGGGGTGGGCAAGACTGAGCTTGCGCGCGCGCTGGCGAAGTTTTTGTTCGCCGATGAGCAAGCGCTCATTCGCGTCGACATGTCCGAGTACATGGAAAAGTTCTCGGTGTCGCGGCTGATCGGCGCGCCGCCGGGGTACGTCGGCTACGAGGATTCGGGAACGCTCACGAAGGCGGTACGGCGGAAACCCTACTCGGTGATCCTGCTCGACGAGATCGAGAAGGCGCATCCGGACGTGTTCAACATCCTGCTGCAGGTGCTCGATGAGGGACATCTCACCGACAACTACGGTCGCGTGATCGACTTCAAGAACACGGTCGTGATCATGACGTCGAACGTCGGCGCGCGTGATCTCACGAAGGGAAAGACGCTCGGCTTCTCGACCGGCGACTCGATGCACAGCTTCGATCGGATGGCGGAGAAGGTTCGAGAGGAACTGAAGGTCGTGTTCAATCCAGAGTTCCTCAACCGACTCGACGATGTGATCGTGTTCCATCCGTTGAGCCGCGAACACATCGCGCAGATCGTCGGGATCATGCTGAAGGACGTCCGGAAGCGACTTGCCGAAGAGGAGCTGACACTCACCTTGACCGAGGCGGCGACGGACTTCCTCGTGAAGCATGGCTACGACGAAGCGTATGGCGCGCGTCCGTTGAGGCGCGCGATTCAGAAGTACATCGAGGATCCGCTCTCGGAGAAGATCCTGATGGGTGAGTTCGCCCGTGGCGACGAGATCGAAGTAGAGGTCACCCCGGATGGGACGAAATTGGGTTTCCGAGTGTTGACGAGCACAACGAAGGCGTAGGTTATCGATCGGCCCAAGATTAAGAGGCATATCGGCCAGGTCCTTGCGGACCTGGCCGACGTGTTTCTGTGTATATTTGGCCCATGATTCGACACCGCAGCTTCCTGCAAGCCGCTGCGCTGGTCGTCGTTGCATCCGCCCCGGCCTGGTCGCAATCCGGCGGCAACCCCAATCTGGGGCCATGTGCAACGCCGGACAGCGTCGTTTTTCGCGGGAATCAACGCATCTCGGAAGCGATGCTTCGAGGCGATGCCGGTATTTCGCCTGGCGTCACGCTGAGCTCGGGCGTACTACAGCGCGCGATCAAGAACCTGTTTGCCACGGCGCAGTTCGACGACGTTCAGATTTCGTGCAGCGTAGCCAGCGGGAAGGCGATCATCACACTCGACGTCAAAGAGCGCCCGATCCTCGCGGATGTCGATGTTGCGGGGACAGATCGCTTGTCGATGAACACGGTCAGAGACCGAGTTGATCTGCTCGTTGGGCGACCCGTCGATCCCAATCAAGTCGCGCGCTCGGCGGCGCGGATCGACTCGCTCTACGAGGCGGAGGGATATCCGCTGGTGGCGGTCCGCGTCGACACGCAGGTAGTGAACGGTCAACTGAAGTTGACTTTCCACGTGTCGGAGGGGAGTCGTCTCGCGGTGTCTGGAGTCGACGTTCAGGGCAACAAGCGGCTCACCGACAAGAGCATCGTGAGCAAGATGGTTACGAAGCCCGAAGGATTCTGGTTCTGGCGAAAGGGCGAGTACGACGCCGACAAGCTGGCCGGCGACTTGACGGAGCGGATTCCGGAGGTGTACGGCAACCGCGGCTTCATCGACATGCAGGTGCTGCGCGACACGCTGATCGTAGATCGCGCGCGCGGCAAGGCGCTCGTGAGCATCGACGTGAGCGAGGGACCGCAGTATCAGATCGGAGAGTTCGAGGTCGTTGGGGCCAAGGTATTCTCGAGCGATCAGATCGGGCGCTTCTATCCCTTCGGTGAGCGCACCAAGTCGCTGACGGAAACGGTGACGGGAATTTTCCGTCGCAGCGACAACGGGAACGAAATCTTCGACAAGAGCCGTTGGGACGATGCGACGCAGAAGGTTCAAGAGGCGTACGCCAACGAGGGCTACATCTACGCACAGGTCCGTCCCGTCATCGAGCGGGTGAAGGTCGGGAAGGATTCGGTGCCGACCGTGAACCTGCGCTGGGAGATCAACGAGGGCACTCCGGCGATCGTGAACCGTGTCGACATCATGGGGAACGACATCACGGCGGAGAATTGCGTTCGCGACCAGATCCTCGTGGTGCCAGGGGACGTGTTCAACCGCGATCTCCTCATTCGCAGCTATCAGAGTATCTCGAACCTCGGATTCTTCGAGACGCCGCTGCCAGCGCCGGAGACGAGACCTAACGACAAAGGGGACGTCGACATCGTCTTCCACCTGAAAGAGAAGCGGACGGGCAACGTGAACTTCGGCGCGTCCGTCGGTCAGGGAGTTGGCGTCGGCGGATTCATCGGCTTCGAGCAGCCGAACCTGTTCGGCATGTGCAAGAAGGGTTCGCTGCAGTGGCAGTTCGGCCAATACATCAACGACTTCAATCTCGCGTACACTGACCCAAACATCCGGGAATCACGTGTCTCGGGTACGATCAACGCTTACGACAGCCAGTCGCGGTACATCATCGCGAACCTTGGCCGGAGCAAGCGCATTGGTGGCCAATTGCAATTCGGTTTGCCGGTCCGCGGTTCGCGGTGGACGCGGCTCTTTCTCAATTACGGCGGCGAACAGGTGAGTTACGGCGGCACGGGACTCGTATCGACGATCAATTGCAATAACTGCTTCCGGTCGAGTGTCGGCGCGACCATAACGAGGGACACGCGCATCGACATGCCGTTCCCGTCGGCGGGTACCACCGAGTCGTTCTCGGCGCAATTCAACGGCGGTCCGCTCGGGGGCAGCGCGTCATTCCAGCGGTACACCGCGGAGATGCGATCGTACGCGACGCTGGCGAGCCTGGGTGGAAACGCGATCGGCTCGTCGCCCGTCAAGCTGGTGTTCGGGCTGTCGACGCGGATGGGCGGCGTGTTCGGCGATCCCGGCCCGTTCTTCGTATCGCAGGCGTTCTCGCTCGGCGGTGTGCAGTACGGCGAGCCACTGCGCGGATACGAGGAATTCTCGATCACACCAAACGGCTATATCCCGCAGACAAGCTCGTATACGGCAACGCGCGCATCCTTCGGCAACATGTTCTACACGCAGAGCGCGGAGCTCGGTGTGCGCTTCAATCAGATGCTTTACCTGGACGCGTTCTATGACGCGGGAAACCTGTGGGCGCGTCCGGCGGACTTCAATCCAACCAGACTATTCCGCGGCGTTGGTGTGGGCGGGTCGATCGTCACGCCGCTCGGACCACTGGGTATCGACCTGGGGTATGGTCTCGATCGCGTGAACTCGCAGGGGCTGCGCGATCCCAAGTGGCAAGTGCACTTCAAATTCGGACAGATCTTCTAATCGGAGTTTTCCAATGTCTTCGTTCTTCCGCGCAGCAGCTGTGACATTGGCTGTGCTTACACTCACGGTGGGTTTTTCGCGGAGCGCGCACGCGCAGTCGGCGGCATCACAGTTCAAGATCGCCTTCGTCAACACGGCCGTGCTTCTCGACAACGCGCCGGGAAAGGCGCAAGCGGAGTCGACGTATGCGCGCGAGACGCGCGCTTTCGGCGATCAGCTGAAGAAGATGAGCGACTCCTTGAACGTGTTGATCGGGGCGTATCAAAAGCAGGAAGCGACGCTCACCGCGGCGCAGAAGGAAGGGAAGCAGAAAGTCATTCGCGACTTTCAGCAGCAGGCACAAGACAAACAGCAACAGCTCTCGCAACAGGCGCAACAGCGTCAGAACGAGCTGATGGCCCCGATCATGGAGTCGGTCAAGAAAGTGCTCGATGACATTCGGTCCGAGGACGGCTACTCGATGATCATCACCGGCGATCCGAATCTGATTCTGTCGTACGACAAGAATCTGGACATCACCGATCGCGTGGTCGCGCGATTGAGAACCTTGGCCTCGACGCCCGCGACGAAGCCGGGCGCGCCCGTATCCGCACCAGCAGGCGTGACGCGAAAGCCGCAGTGATTCACGAAGCTTCGTCGCACGAAAACGGCGGTGAGGGCGGTCTCGTCCTCACCGCCGATGTTATTGCGACCGAAGTTGGCGGGCAGCTCGTTGGCGATCCGTCGGCGCGGGTCCGCGGCATTGCCCCTCTCGACCGCGCCAGCGGCGACGAGTTGAGCTTTCTCGCATCAGCCAAGTACGTCCCGCTCCTGGCGGGCTCTCAGGCCGGCGTCGTGCTCGTGACGCCGGAGCTGTCGACGTCGCCGGGAATCGCGCGCGCCCGAATCGTCGTCGCAAAGCCTCACGATGCGTTGCTCTCGCTCATTCCACGCTTCTATCGGGCGCCGGAGCGCGAGCCTGGAGTTCACGCGACCGCGGTGATCGGTCGTGGCGCGCGCATCGGTGACGGCGTGAGCGTTGGCTCATACGCGGTGATCGGCGATGGTGCCGTGATCGGCGAGCGTGTCGTGATCGGCTCGCACGCGGTGATCGGAACCGGCGTGCGCATCGGCAGTGATTGCCAATTCTATCCGTCGACGACGGCGTACAGCGGCACCATCGTCGGACAGCGGGTGATCGTGCACGCCGGGGCCCGGCTCGGCTCCGATGGATTCGGCTATGTCTATCGAGACGGACGTCACGAAAAGATTCCGCATGTCGGCCGGTGCATCATCGAGGACGACGTCGAGATTGGCGCGAACACGACGATCGATCGCGGGAGCATCGACGACACGGTGATCGGCGCGGGAACCAAGATCGACAACCTCGTTCACATCGCGCACAACTGTCGCATCGGACGCCTGTGCCTGATCATGGCGCAAGTCGGAATCGCGGGATCGGTGCGCGTGGAGGATGGTTGTGTGCTCGCGGGGCAGGTCGGTATCAGCGGGCACCATACGATCGGCAAGGGAGCGACGCTGGCTGCGCAGGCGGGAGTCTTCGGCGATATTCCCAGCGGCGAGACGTGGTCGGGCTATCCGGCGCGACCACACAAGGAGGCGCTTCGTGCACACGCGGCGTTGTTCCGTCTCGCACCGCTAATACGGCGGTTGGAGAAGTTGCTCGAGACGAACCCTCGCGAAGCCGATAAGGATCGATGACGCGTCGTACCGTTGCACGCGCGACATTCCTGGAAGGTGTTGGTCTGCACTTGGGGATGCCGTGTCGCCTGACCTTTCTTCCCGCGCCGAGTGGTGCGGGCATCGTTTTTCGTCGCGCGGATCTCCCCGGAGCGCCGCTGATCTCAGCGCGCGTCGAGCATGCCGTGTTGACGGAGCGACGCACGCAGCTGGGGCAGGAACCGGTCGCGGTCCACACGGTGGAGCATGTTCTCGCGGCGGTGCTGGCGCGCGAGCTGGACGACGTCGTCATCGAGTTGAGTGGTCCGGAGCCGCCGGTGATGGACGGCAGCGCGCAGCCGTTCGTGGACGCGCTGCGCGACGGAGGTATCGCGGAGCAGGCTGGTGACGTGCACTATTTGCGCTTGCGGTCGCCGGTCCGCGTGTGCGATGGCGATTCGGTTTACGAAGCGCACCCCGCCCTGGCGCTCGAACTGGACGTGACGATCGACTTTCCGCATCCGCTCATCGGGAAGCAACGGGGGCGCTATAGCGTCACGGCGGAGTCGTTCGAGCGCGAGCTTGCGCGGGCGCGCACGTTCGGCTTCATGCACGAAGTGGATGCGCTGCGAGCGAAGGGATTGATCCGTGGTGCGTCGACACAGAACGCGGTTGTCGTCGGCGACGAGGGCGTTGTCGAAAATGCACTGCGGTGGCCTGACGAGTTCGTGCGGCACAAGGCGATGGACTGTGTGGGTGATTTGGCGCTGGCTGGCGCTCGAGTGCGGGCGCGAGTTCAGACGACGCGGCCGAGCCATCGCGGCACGGTGCTGCTCGTTCGAGCGATGAAGGAGGCGGCGAGGGAGGCGGAAACGATGAGGGACCTAACGACGACGGAAGCGAATCGGATCATCGAAGTCGACGAGATCATGAGGGTGCTGCCGCACCGGTATCCCTTCCTGCTCGTCGATCGCATTCTCGAGATCGAGCCTGGCAAGCGAGTCGTGGGCGTAAAGAACGTGACGATCAACGAACCGTTCTTTCAGGGCCATTTTCCCGGTCACCCGATCATGCCGGGGGTGCTGATCATCGAGGCGATGGCGCAGGTCGGCGGGATGCTGCTGTTAGGCGCCGTCCCTGACCCGCAGAGCAAGATCGTGTACTTTACGTCGCTGAACAACGTAAAGTGGCGCCGGCCTGTCAAACCGGGAGACCAGCTTCGTTTCGAGCTCGACATGCTGCAGGTGCGCGGGCTCATGTGCAAGATGAGGGGCGTCGCCAAGGTCGACGGCGAGATCGTCGCCGAGGCCGAGATGGGCGCCATGGTGCGTGACCGATGAGCACTCGCGTTCACCCGTCGGCGATCATCTCCAGCGATGCCCAATTGGGGGAGGGCGTCGAGGTCGGACCGTACGCGATCATCGGCGAGGGATGCGTGATCGGCGACGGATGCGTGATCGGGGCGCGGGGTACTCTCGAGCGCAACGTCATTCTCGCGTCGAACGTGCGCGTCGGATCGGGGAGTATCCTCGGGGGCGACCCGCAGGATCTCAAGTACAAGGGAGAGCACACGACGGTCGAGATCGGCGAAGGAACGACGATTCGCGAATACTCAACGATCAATCGGGGCACGGCGCAATCGTTCAAGACGACGGTCGGCAAGCAGTGCTTCATCATGTCGTACGTGCATCTCGCGCACGACTGCCACATCGGCGACGGCGTGATTCTCGGCAATACGGTGCAGCTCGCGGGGCACGTGCACATCGGCGACAAGGCGATCGTCTCCGGGCAATCCGCGGTACACCAGTTCGTGCAGATCGGCCGGTACAGCTTCACCGGCGGGTGCTCGCGCGTGTCCAAGGACATTCCGCCGTACGTGAAAGCGAACGGCAATCCGATTCGCCTCTACGGACTGAACAAGGTCGGCCTGCAGCGCAACGGCCTTTCCGAGGACGTGCAGCGAGAGCTCAAGCGCGCCTATCGATTGTTCTTCAACTCCGAGCTCAATCTGTCGCAAGCGCGCGAGCGCGCCGAGGAGGAATTGCAGCGCTTTCCCGAGGTCGAGGAATTCCTGAGCTTCCTGGATCGCAGCGATCGCGGACTGGTGATCTGAGCTGATGGCCACTCAACCGGACGTTCGCATCGGAGTCATCGGCGCCGGCGCCCTCGGCTACCATCACGTGCGCATACTGCGCGACGTGCCGGGGGCGCGACTCATCGGCTTCTTCGAGGCGCGCGCCGACCGCGCCGCCGCGGTCGCGAAGGAGCTTGGCGTTCGAGCATGGGATCGCCTCGAGGAATTGCTGGACGCGGTGGACGCGGCAACGGTAGTCGTGCCGACGCCGGCGCACTACGAGGTCGCGAAGGCGGCACTCGCGCGTGGTAAGCATCTCCTCATCGAAAAGCCGATTGCCGCGACGCTCGAGGAAGCGGACGAGCTGCTCGCGCTCGCCAAGCGAACCGGGGCCTTGATCCAGACCGGACACGTCGAACGCTTCAATCGAGCCATTCGCGCGGCGCTTCCGCACGTCGAGAAGGCCCGGTTCATCGAGAGCGACCGACTCGCGCCCTTCAATCCGCGGGGCGCCGACGTCGCGGTCGTGCTCGATCTGATGATCCACGACATCGACCTCGTACGCACGCTCGTCGGAAGTCATATCAAGGACGTGTCGGCGGTGGGCGTGCAGGTACTGACGCCGTTCGTCGACATCGCCAACGCCCGGTTGCGATTCGACGACGGAGCCGTCGCCAACATCACCGCGAGCCGCGTGTCGCGAGAGCGGATGCGCAAAGTTCGTATCTTCCAGGAAAGCGGGTATCTCTCGCTCGATCTCGCGGCGGGGGAAGGCGAGTACTTCCGCCTGCGGCGCGACGTTGATTTTGCCGAGCTGGCGAAGGGTGCGCAGGCGATCGAAGCATTCGTGGAACGCGTCCCGCTTACCGCGCCGGAGGGGGAGCCGCTGCGACTGGAGTTCGAGAGCTTCCTCGATGCGGTTCGCGACGAAGGACCAGTGATGGTCACGGGCGAGGACGGCCGCGAAGCGCTTGCCGTCGCGCTCACGATCGTGAGCGAAATCGAACGGACGCTGCCGTCGCTTGCCGCCGGCACGCACGTCGCCGCCGGTGCGTGACGTGCTCTTTGTCGCCGGCGAGGCCTCCGGCGACCTGCATGCAGCCGCTGTCGCGAGGGAGCTACGCGCGCGAAGCGCGCCGTATCGCCTCGTCGGCATCGGCGGCGACGCGATGCGCGAGGCGGGCGTCGAGCTCATCGAGCACGTCGAACACCTCGCCGTGATGGGCTTCGTCGAAGTGCTGCGTCACGTGCCGAAGCACTGGGCGCTCCTACGAGACTTGCGCGAGCGCATTCGAAGCGGGAACACGGCGCTGCTCGTCCTCATCGACTACCCGGGCTTCAACATGAAGCTCGCCGCCGAGGCCGCGGCAACCGGCGTGCCGGTCCTGTACTACATCACACCACAGGTGTGGGCGTGGGGCGCTGGTCGTTTGGCGAAGCTCGCACGGACGGTGACACGCGCGGCGGTGATCCTGCCGTTCGAGGAGAAATTACTGCGCGACCACGGCGTCGCGACGACGTTCGTCGGACATCCGCTCCTGGATCGAGCGGAGCATCTGCCGACTCGCGCCGACGCGAGGGCACAGCTCGGCGTGCCCGACGAGGCACCGCTTCTCGCGCTGTTTCCCGGGAGTCGCGCACAGGAGATCGCGCGCCATCTGGAGCCCTTTGTCGCCACCGCGCGTGAGCTCGGGCGCCGCCGACCGGGGCTGCGTGTAGTGGTGAGCGCGGCGCCGCACGTGCGTCTGGACGAACGCGCCTGCCCGTATCCCATCGTTAGGTCGGCGTCGTTTCAAGTGCTTCGCGCGGCGGACGCGGCGATGTGCAAGAGCGGCACGACGACGCTCGAGGCCGCGGTCGCGGGGTGCCCGCTCGTGGTCGCGTATCGCACGAACGCGCTGACGTACGCCGCGGCGCGTCGACTGGTGAAGATCCCACATATCGGGCTCGTGAACGTCGTCGCGGGCCGTGAGGTGGCGCCGGAGTTCGTTCAGGGGGCGCTCGAGCCTGACGCCGTTGCCGACGCGCTCATGCCGCTCCTCGATCGGGACAGCGCGCAACGCGCGCGGATGGTGAGCGAACTGGCGCGGGTGCGCGAGTCGCTCGGGACGCCGGGCGCGGCGCGGCGCGTCGCGACCATCGCGATGGAGCTCGCGATGCCGGACGAACACCGGGCGGCAAGTTGAGCGAGCTCGAATCATCGACGCCGGGCGTGGCCGCGGCGGCGCGCGAGCGGCGCATGCGCTGGATCGTCCGTTTCGGCGTACCGCTGGTCCGGCTGCTCGGGGCGACCTGGCGCATCCGGCTCATCAACAGCGCATCGAGCGTCGACGCGCTGCGCCGCGACGGGCGGCCGATCGCGTTCGCTTTGTGGCATGGCGACATGCTCCCGCTCCTGTACCAGCATCGCCATCAGGGGGTCGCGGTGCTCATCAGTGAGCATCGCGATGGTGAGCTCATCGCGCGAGTCGCCGAGTCGTTAGGCTTTCGCACCGTTCGCGGCTCGACCTCGCGCGGCGCGAGTCGCGCGCTCGTCGGACTGGCGCGCGCGTTGGCGGATGGTCACGACGTGGCGATCACGCCCGACGGCCCGCGCGGACCGGCACGATCGTTCGCGCCGGGCGTATTGATCGCGGCGCAGCGGGCGAACGCACCGGTGATCGCCGTCGGCGTCTGGGCGCGCAGGGCGTGGCGACTCGGGACGTGGGATCGCTTCACGATTCCAAAGCCATTCAGCCGCGTGAGCATCGCGTACTCGGATCCGGTCACTCTCGACGCCCCGAGCGCGCGAGCGGCGGCCGAGGAGACAGCTAGCTTCCAGGCACTGATGTCGAAGATGGAGCAACTCGCCAGTGCGTGACTTCGTCGAGCGCGTGTGGTTCGGCGAGGACGGTTTCGCGCGCGTCGCCCGCGCCGCGCTCGCGCCGGGTGAAGTATTGTATCGGGCCTCGGTCGCGGTACGCGAGGCGTTGTATACCGCCGGCATATTTGCTTCGCACGAGCCGCTACTCCCCGCGGTGAGCGTCGGCAACGCGACGGTAGGTGGTACGGGGAAGACGCCGGTCGCGGCGTGGATCGCGTCGGAGCTCGTCGAGCGCGGCGCTCGGCCGGCGATCGTGCTGCGAGGCTATGGCGAGGACGAGCCACTCGTGCACGCGCGACTCAATCCCACCGTGCCCGTCATCGTCGCGGCGGATCGCGTGGCGGGAATCGCGCGAGCACGCGATGCGGGTGCGACGGTCGCGGTTCTGGACGATGCGTTTCAACATCGACAGGTATCGCGCGACGCGGACGTCGTTCTCGTGAGCGCGGATCGATGGTCGCCGACGCCGCGGCTGCTTCCCGCGGGGCCGTGGCGCGAACCGATCGAGGCCCTGCGCCGCGCGACGATCATTCTCGTGTCGCGGAAGGCCGCGCGAGACGCGGAAGTCGACGTCGTGAACGACGCGCTGGCCGCCGTCGCGCCGCATGTTCCGCGATCGACGGTGCGTCTCGCACCCGACGAGTTGCGTCGCGCCGCGCCGTCGAATGGCGACGCGCGACGACCTTTGACGGATATCACGGGACGAGACGTGCGCGTCATCACCGCCATCGGCGATCCGCGCGCGTTCGTACGCCAAATCGAATTACTCGGCGGCCGCGTGGTCGCCGATCTGCACCCGGATCACCATCACTTCGAGGCCGCGGAAATCGCGCGATTCGCGGCGTCGATTCCGGCCGACGGGCTCGCCATCTGCACCTTGAAAGACGCGGTGAAGCTCGCCGACCGCTGGCCTCGCGAAGCGCCAGCCTTATGGTATGTTTCTCAGCGCGTTAGCGTCGAGCGCGGCGTCGGCGGCGTCGAGCACATTCTCGATGACCTGACTCATGTGCCCGCTCGCCGCTCCCGCTAAGGCGTTCGATGCCACCCCGGCTCTGATCGGCCCGACTCAATCCACACATGGCAACCGACCTTCGACTTCCGACTGATAGGATAGTCCGACCGGACAAAGATCGATTTCTCAACGAAGAGAATCCGTTCGAAGCGATGATGTCGCGCTTCGACCGCGCGGCGGAGTTGCTGGATCTGGAGCCCGGGCTGTACAAGGTTCTGCGGCACCCTGAGAAGCAGATTGTGGTCTCGGTGCCGACACTGATGGACAATGGAGAAGTGGAGGTGTTCACCGGTTATCGCGTGTTGTACAACACCTCGCGCGGGCCGGCGAAGGGCGGCATTCGTTTCGACCTTCAGGTCACGCTCGAGGAAGTGAAAGCGCTCGCGGCGTGGATGACGTGGAAGTGCGCGGTCGTGAATCTGCCCTTCGGAGGTGCGAAGGGCGGAGTCGTTTGCGACCCCTTCAAACTCAGCGCCGGTGAGCTCGAGCGGCTGACGCGTCGGTACACGGCGGGCATCATCGCGACGCTCGGGCCGGACTCGGACGTTCCCGCGCCGGACGTGAATACGAACGAGCGCGTCATGGCGTGGGTGATGGACACATACTCGATGCACGTGCGTCACACGGTGACGGCGGTGGTGACGGGAAAGCCGGTGGAGATGGGTGGCTCGCTCGGCCGCCGTGAGGCGACTGGTCGTGGTTGCATGATCGTCACGAAGGAGGCGCTGAAGCATCTCGGGATGCCGGTGCAGGGCACGACGATCGCGGTGCAGGGGTTCGGGAACGTGGGATCGATCGCCGCGCAGCTGTTGCAGAAGGAAGGGTGCAAGATCGTCGCGATCAGCGACAAGAGTGGCGGCTATTACAACAAGGGCGGCATCGATCTCAACGAAGCGTTCGCGCACGTGAAGCACCATCGCGGTCTGGAAGGCTTCCGCGGCGGCGACCAGATCACCAATGAGGATTTACTCACGCTCGACGTCGACGTTCTTTTGCCGGCGGCGCTCGAGAACGTGATCACGAGCAAGAACGCGTCGAAGGTTCGGGCGCGCGTCATTTGCGAAGGAGCCAACGGGCCGACGACGGCGGGCGCCGATTCAGTTCTGGACGAGAAGGGGATCTTCGTGATTCCGGACATTCTCGCCAACGCCGGCGGCGTCACGGTGTCATACTTCGAGTGGGTGCAGGACCGCGGCGGTTATTTCTGGGACGAAGCGACGGTGAACCAGCGTCTTACTGAAATCATGACGCGCAGCTTTGCCGATGTGCTCCAACTGTCGCGGCAGCACAAGGTGAACATGCGCACCGCGGCGTACATGCTGTCGATCAGCCGTGTCGCGACGGTCCATCGGCTGCGCGGCATTTACGCGTAGCACGCGCTGCTCGGCACGCGCGTCGTCGCGCGGAGATGCGAATCGTCGTCGCCGTCGTCGGCAAGCCGCGAGATGCGGCTCTGGCGGCGGCGATTCGCGAATACGAAACGCGGGCCGCGCGGTATTGGCCAGTGGAATTCAAGGATGTCCGCGAGGAATCCGGTCGATCGCTCCCCGCCCAACAAGTCCGCGAGCGCGAGAGCGAGCGGCTTGTCGCCGCGCTGCCGGCCGGGGCGCACGTGGTCGCCTGCGAGCTCGGGGGGGTCGCGATGACGTCGGAGGAGTTCGCGAAGTGGTTGCAACAGCGTCGCGAACAGGCGAAGGACGTCGCCTTCATGATCGGCGGGGCGCACGGACTCGGCGAGGCGGCGCGGCGTGTCGCGTCGACGCGGCTCTCACTCGCTCCATGGACATTGCCTCACGAGATCGCCCGCCTCGTCCTCGCCGAGCAGTTGTATCGCGCGGGCACCATCGTCCGGCGCGAGCCGTATCACAAGTGACGGCGCGCGCATGACACTGCCGCGGATCATCACCGAAGAGTTGGGGGGATCGCCGCTCGCGCTGGCCGCTCAACGCGGCGAGCTCCGTCAGTGGTATGTCGAACGCCCTCGTGGAGTCGCGGCGTGGCGCGCATATCTCAACGACGTTCGCGCGTCGCGCAGCGACGACTGGTTGCGCGTGCTGGCTCCCGCGTTCGACCCGCGCGGCGCGGCAGCGGAGCGCCTGCAGCGTGTGATCGATGGAGATGGCGTCGTGATCAGCACCGGCCAGCAAGCGGCGCTGTTCGGCGGTCCGTTGTACACGCTCGTGAAGGCGATCGGCGCTCTGGCGCTGGCCGACGTGCTCGAGCGGGAGACTGGGATCGCGGTGGCGCCCGTGTTCTGGGCGGCGACCGACGACTCGGACTTCGACGAGGCGAACGGTGCGAGTGTCGTGGAGCCGGGCGGTGTTCGCACGCTGCGACTCGCGACGTCCTACCGGTCGGGGATTCCGATGAACGACGTTCGGATGCCCGACGTGGAGCAGCTCGTGGATCGCCTCGCCGAGGCGTGCGGGTCCGCGGCCGAGCCGCGAGCGCTGGAGCTCGTGAGGCAAGCGTACACCTCGCGCGCGACGTTGGGCGGCGCGTACCTCCGTCAAATGCGCGGGCTCCTGGAGCCGTTAGGCGTTGCTGTGCTCGACGCGTCGAATGGGGCGCTGCGCCGCGCCGCCAAGCCGCTCCTGTCGCGGGCGCTCGGCGAGGCGGCGGCCGTCGAGCGCGCGCTGCGCCAGCGCTACGAGGCGATTCGCGCCGCGGGCTACAAGCCGCAAGTGGAGCACCTGGCGGATCTGTCGCTGGTGTTTTCCGGTGAGCCGAGCGGAGAGAAGCGTCGTGTTTCGCTCCCGGACGCACGGAAGCTCGCGACGACGGCGGAAACCGCCGCGCTTGGCGCCAATGTCCTCCTGCGGCCGGTCGTTGAGCGTTTCATCATGCCGAGCGCCGGCTATGTCGCCGGGCCGGGTGAGCTCGCGTATTTCGCCCAAGTCAGCGCGGCTGCCGATGCCTTGCACGTCCCGGCGCCGCTCGCGCTGCCGCGCTGGTCGGCGACGATTCTCGAGCCGCGCATCGAGCGATTGCTCGAACGGATCGGCGTTTCGCGCGAGGAGCTGCGCGACCGACACGCGGTGGAGGCACGGGTCGCGAGAGAGGCACTTCCTTCCGAGATCGGCGATGGGCTGCGCCGGTTGCGCCGCGAGCTCGAGGCCAATCTGGCCGCGCTCGAGGTTGCCGATCGTGACGCGTTGGTGCCCCCGGCGTCTCTCCAAGGGTTGCGTCGATCGTTGCTGCATCGGATCGAACGGACCGAGCGGCGGTACGCCGCGGCGATCAAGCGGCGAGAGACGGGCATGATGCGTGACATCGCGACGGCGTCCGGTGCGCTCTTTCCGGACGGAAAGCCACAGGAAAGAGTGCTCAACTTCGTTCCATTCCTCGCGCGCTATGGGACGCCCCTGCTGGATCTCATGCGTGCCGAAGCCGAGCGGCACGCGTCCGCGCTCGTGAACGCGAACTCGTTCGAGGTCGGCGCGCCGGTGGCGGAGCGGGTGTGACGACGGCGACGGTGAGCGAGCCTGAATCGAGGACACCAAACAAGCCACGAGGGACGGGAGGTGCCGCGGCGCTCGTCGCGTCGGGCATTCTCGCATCGCGACTGCTCGGGGTCGTTCGGCAGTCGTTGATGGCGCGCTACCTCGGCGCGACGACGGGCATCGCCGCCGACGCCTTCATGGCGGCCTTCAAGATTCCGAATCTGCTGCAGAATCTGTTCGGCGAGGGAGCGCTTTCCGCGTCATTCATTCCCGTCTACACGAATCTGCTGGCGCGCGAGGAACGTGAAGAGGCCGGACGCGTCGCCGGCGCCGTCGCGGCCATCCTCGCGCTGGTGACGTCGGTATTGGTGCTGGCGGGCGTGTGGCTCACGCCGTACCTGATTCCGCTCATCGCCCCAGGGTTCACGGGCGACAAACGCGACCTAACGATCACGCTGACGCGAATTCTCTTTCCGGGGGCGGGCGTTTTCGTTCTCTCGGCCTGGTGCCTCGGCGTTCTCAACAGTCACCGCCGATTCTTCCTGTCGTACGCGGCGCCGGTGCTCTGGAACGTCGCGATGATCGGCGCGTTGCTCGGATTCGGCGGACGGCAGGACCGCGTCGCGTTGGCGCAGACGTTAGGCTGGGCGTCGGTCGTCGGAGCGGTGCTGCAGTTTCTCGTGCAGCTGCCGACGGTGTTGCGGTTGATTCCGGGACTGCGCCTGTCGCTGGACTACACGCGCGGCAACGTACGCAAGGTGCTGTCGAACTTCACGCCGGTGTTCTTCAGCCGCGGCATCGTCCAGGTGAGCGCGTACGTCGATCAGCTGCTTGCCAGTCTTTTGCCGCAGGGAATGGTCGCGCTGCTCGGATACGCGGTAACGATCTACACGCTGCCAGTGAGCTTGTTCGGCATGGCCATCTCGGCAGCGGAGTTGCCCGAGATGTCGAGCGCTCTGGGGAGCGAATCGGAAGTCGCGACAATGCTGCGAGGTCGGCTGGACGCGGGGCTCCGGCGCATTGCGTTCTTCGTGATTCCGTCTGCGGCGGCGTTTCTCGCTCTTGGCGACGTGATCGCGCGAGCGCTCTTTCAGAGTGGGCGGTTCACCGGCACCGACACGCTCTTCACGTGGGGTGTGCTCGCCGGTTCCGCCGTCGGACTGTTGGCAAGTACGCTCGGACGGCTTTACTCCTCGACGTACTATGCGTTGCACGACACGCGTACGCCGCTGCGCTTCGCGATTGTGCGCGTGGCGTTGACTACGGGCCTGGGCTACCTGTTTGCGATACCGCTGCCACACTTCATTGGCATCGACGCGCGATGGGGCGCGGCCGGGCTCACCGCGTCGGCGGGGATCGCGGGCTGGATCGAGTTTCTTCTTTTGCGCTCGCGGCTCAACCGGCGCATCGGGCGCACCGGGCTCGCGCCCCGATACGTTGTGCTGCTCTGGCTATCGGCGGCCGTCGCCGCCGGCATTGGCATTCTCGTCCGACATGAACTCGCCGCCGCGCATCGCTTCGTGCTCGCGACAGCGGTGCTCGGTGCCTTTGCACTCGTCTACGGCGCCCTGACCGTCGCCGTCGGGATTCCGGAAGCGCGCGCGCTGCTCGCGCGCGCGTCGCGCTTCCGCTAATACGGGACGCGTCGAGAGGGGTACGAGGGGTATAATTCGAGGCATGCCGGGCACGGAGTCCATTCTCGAAAAAATTCCTTACCTACCGGAGTCGCCCGGAGTGTACCTGTGGCGCGACGCCGACGGGAACGTGCTATACGTCGGCAAGGCGAAACGGCTGCGGTCGCGCGTACGGAGCTACCTCAACCCCGATCAATTCACGAGCGTCAGAACGCTCGCGTTGATGCAACAAGCGACGTCACTCGACACGATCGTCGTTCCGAGTGAGGCGCACGCGCTGATTCTCGAAGCGAATCTGATCAAGGAGTACCGGCCGAAGTACAACATCGCCTATCGAGACGACAAGTCGTATCCGTACATCAAAGTGACGATCGCCGAACCGTTCCCGAGAGTGTACGTCACTCGACAAGTCGTGGACGACGGCTCGCGATACTTCGGACCCTACACGGATGTGGGCGCGATGCGTCGTGCACTCAACGTCGTGAAGCGAATCTTCACGGTGCGGTCGTGCACGTATGATTTGCCGCGCGTCGCGCCGGAACGGCCCTGCCTGGACTACCACATCGGGCGCTGCAAGGCGCCGTGCGTGCTGCTCCAGTCGCAGGCGGAATACCGCACGATGATCGACGAGGTGATTCTCTTTCTGGATGGCCGGGCCGACGAAGTGATGCGGCGCGTCAAGGATCGCATTCAGCTCGCCGCGGAGTCGCTCGACTTCGAGCGCGCCGGGGAGCTGAGAGACATTCTGCAGCATCTCGCGCGGTTGGAAGAGCCGACGGTGGTGATGGAGTTCGAGGGGGGGGACCGCGACGTCATCGGCTACGCGCGTGACGGCGCGGACGCCTGCGTGACGTGGCTGCGCATCCGCTCGGGAAAGTTGCTCGCGCGCGAGCATCAGTTCTTCGAAAACATCGACGACGAGACGGACCCCGCCGTCTTACAGGCTTTCCTGGTCGGTCCATATCGGATTTCGCAGGAGCGTGCGCGGGAGCTGCTCGTTCCGCTCGACATGGAGGAGCGTGAGATCGTCGAGGAATCGCTGGATGGCGCGAAGATCCACGTTCCGCAGCGCGGCCCTCGTCGCGAGCTCGTCGATCTCGCGACGCAGAACGCCCGACATTTGCTCGAGGAGGCGCGGCTCACCGGCGAGGAGACCGAGGAGCGCGCCGGCGATCCCATCTACGAGCTGCAACGTCAACTGGGATTGCAACGGGTTCCCAGAGCGTTGGTTTGCTTCGATATCTCGCACGCGCAGGGAAAGGACACCGTGGCGTCCTGCGTGTGGTTTCAGAATGGACGCCCGTACCGCGCGGAGTATCGAAAGTTCAAGGTGCGCGACGTGCAGGGGATCGATGACTTCGCATCCATGAGCGAGGTCGTGACCCGGTACTTTCGACGCCGCCTCGACGAGGGGAAGTCGCTCCCCGATCTCGTGGTGATCGATGGTGGCAAGGGACAGTTGAGCGCGGCGCACGCCGCGCTCGACGCGCTCAATCTTGGCACTCTGCCTCTGATCAGCCTCGCCAAACGAGAGGAGGAAATCTTCGTCGTCGGGCGGGCGGAATCGTTGCGACTCGCGCGACGGTCGCCCGCGTTGCGCATCCTCCAGCAGGCGCGTGACGAAGCACATCGATTCGCGATTACGTTTCAACGCAAGCGTCGCGCGATGCGTACGGTGACGTCGGAACTGCTGCGCATCCCCGGCGTCGGCGAACGAAAGCGACGACAATTGTTGGAGGCCTTTGGCAGCCTGGAGGGCGTGCGAGCGGCGTCGCTCGAAGCTATCGCCGCGCTTCCCGGATTCAGCCTCAAATCGGCGACGAGGATTCAGGCGGCCCTTCTCGGTCCCAGCGCCGTGAGCGTAAAGGACCGTGACGTGCCACCTGACAAGCTAACGGCGGCTTCGACGACGAACCCCAATCAAAACGAATCGTGAGCACCTGGCACCTCGAATGTTCGGCGTGTGCACATCAGGAGGCGGGCAACGCGCGCGCGACGGTGTGTCCGCAGTGCGGCCAACCCTTTCTCGTGCGCTTCGAGTCAGCCCCGCCGCCGCGTACGGCCGTTACGCAGCGATGGGACATGTGGCGCTACGCCAAGGTGATGCCCCTCGCGGACGGCGGCGAACAGCCGGTGTCGTTAGGTGAAGGGCTCACGCCGATGCACGACGCACCGCAGCTGGCGAAAGAGATCGGCGTGCGCCGATTGTGGATCAAGGATGAGGGGTTGAATCCCACCGGCTCGTTCAAGGCGCGTGGAATGAGCGCCGCCGTGACGCGCGCGCGGTCGCTCGGTGTTCCGGGTCTCGTCGTGCCGACAGCCGGCAACGCCGGTGCCGCGCTCGCCGCCTATGCCGCCGCCGCACGATTGCCGGCCCGCGTTTACGCGCCGGCCACTACTCCTCGTCCGATTCTCGACACCATCTGCGTTTTCGGCGCCGAGCTGCATCTCGTAGAGGGGCACATCGGCGACGCGGGAAAGCAGGCGCGCGCGTTCGCCGCGGAAAGCGGCTATTTCGACGTCTCCACGCTGCGTGAGCCCTATCGCATCGAAGGGAAGAAGACGATGGGGATCGAGGTCGCGGAGCAGTTGGGCTGGCGCCTGCCGACGCACATCGTGTATCCGACGGGTGGCGGCACGGGACTCATCGGCATGTGGAAGGTCTTCGCCGAGATGCGTGCGTGGCGCTGGCTCGATTCGGAAGTTGCGCTGCCGAAGATGATCGTCGCGCAAGCCGAAGGTTGCGCGCCGATGGTGCGCGCCTTCGCTGCCGGCGAGGATCGCGGGACTCCGTGGGAGAACCCGACGACGCACGCGAGTGGGTTGCGAGTGCCAGCGCCGCTCGGTGACCGGCTCATCCTGCGCGCATTGCGTGAAAGCGGCGGTGACGCACTGGCCGTGAGCGAAGAGGCGATAGTCGCGGCGACCCATCGCGTTTCGCGCGCGACGGGCATCGACGCGGCGCCCGAAGGCGGCTGCGCGCTCGCCGTCACGGAGCAGCTCGTCGCCGCGGGGCGCATCCCGCGCGACGCCGAGGTGGTCGTCTTCAATACGGGCAGCGGCGCCTCCTATCGCGTGTGACGGCGGATCCATGAGAGTCGGCATCCTCGATCCCTTCAGCGGCATCTCGGGCGACATGACGTTAGGCGCCCTGCTCGACGTCGGCCTCGATCCCGATTGGCTGCGCGCACTGCCTCGCTCGTTAGGTCTGGACGGCGTCGGCGTACGCATCGCCGACGTCAAGCGCGGCGAAATCGCCTGCAAGAAGGTGGACTTCGACATTCCGCCGCAGCCGCACGGCCGGCACTTGAAGCACTTGCAAGAAATCGTTTCGCGGTCAACGGCGCCGGCGAAAGTGAAGGAGCGAGCGAGTCGCGCATTCACGATGATCGCCGAGCAGGAGGCGGCGCTGCACGGAACGACGGTGGAGCGCGTGCACCTGCACGAGGTGGGCGCGGTCGACGCGATTCTGGATGTCGTCGGAGGAGTGTGGGGGTTCGAGCTCCTCGGCGTCGAACGCATTTTCTGCGGCGCGATCGCCACGGGCGACGGCGTTGTGCAGGCGGCGCATGGGACGCTCCCAGTGCCGGCGCCCGCAACGCTGCGGCTCCTCGAGGGACACGCCGTGCGCCCCGGCCCGGATGGCGCCGGGGAGCTCGTGACCCCGACCGGTGCCGCGCTGGTGCAGGTGTTGTCATCGGGTCCGCCACCGAGCGAGTACGTTCCGCTGCGCAGTGGGTTCGGCGCCGGCACGAAGGAATTCGTCGGCCGTGCGAACGCGCTGCGGCTGATCATCGCCGAGTACTCGTCAGGCGCTGGCATCGTCGAGGATCTCGTTCAGCTGAGCTGCGACATCGACGACATGTCCCCGGAGTACCTTGCCGCCACCGCGGATCTGCTGCGTGAGGCCGGAGCGCTCGACGTGGTGCTCATCGCGACGACGATGAAACGTGGGAGACCGGGAACCCGCGTCGACGTGTTGGCTCGGCCAGACGAGGTCGATGCTCTGGAAGAGCTACTTCTGCGCGAGACGACCACGATTGGCGTGAGGCGGGTACCGGTCCGTCGACGGGCTCTTCCTCGGGAAACTGGAACAGTGGATGTTCTCGGTCATTCGGTGTCCATCAAAATCGTTCGGCTACCGGATGGAAGCACTCGTTCCAAACCCGAGTTTTCCGATGTACAACGGGTTGCGCAGCAGACAGGACGGCCGCTTCGGGATATATTCCAGCTCGCTGCCGACCAGGCGGAACGGCACTAATTGCGATGGTGTAAAGAGCGCGGGCGCTTGCCCGGTTTTTGTGTTGCCAAACGAGGAGAGTTTGATGCTCGCTACCGCGAAGAAGGCGCTAATGCCCCTTTTGCTGTCCGCGGCGGTCACAGCTGTGGCTGGCGCTCAGCAGAAGGCAAAAGAATGCGAAGTCGACGAAGGTAAGCCGGGAGAGGTCGCGCGTGCGATGCTCTCGCTGCAAGTCGCGCAGAACGCGAAGCCCGAAGACGCGCAAAAGCAGTTGAGGAACGCGATCGCCTCGCTCGAGAAGGCGGACAAGACCAAGAATCCAGTCGGCGCAAGCTTCGTCTACGGCAAGACGCTCGTGATGTGGATGTCCCAGCCGAGCATGACGACGACGACGACGCGGGGCGCGTTGGGGTTCACACAGAATCCGACGCAGCCGATCGATCTCGTCGTCTCGATCGATTCCGCGTTCAGCGCCGTCGAGAAGGCGATGCCCGAGTGCGTGAGCCAGACGAATGCGTGGCGGGCGCAGAAGGGATGGGTCACGATGATCAACGACGCCATCCAGCAGTTGAATGCCGACCACGCCGACTCGGCGGAATCCCTCGCGCGGCGTTCTCTGATTCTCAATCCGAACGCGCCTTACGGCTACATGGTTCTCGGCAACCTGGCGCAGAAGAAGAACCAGCCGCGGCAGGCGATCGACTACTTCAAGCAGACCGTCGAGAAGTCGGGCACGGATACGACGTACGGGGATCTGAAGCGGCAGACGATGCTCGCGGCCGCGAACCTCGCCGTGGACGCGGCGGAAGCGGCTTCGGGTCCGGAGAAAGCCGCCTTCTTGAGCGATGCCAAGTGGGGGTACGAGGGCGTCGCGCAGGATGCGAAGGCCGGCAATTTCGCCGACCAGGCGCGCAGCGGTCTCGCGCGCCTCGCCTCGGAGAACGGTGACACGGCGGCGGTGCGCGCGACCTACGCGGAGCAGCTCGCAAATCCGAGCGCGTACACGTTTCAGCAACTACTAAACGCGGGCGTGGGTCTGGCGAAGGCCAAGAACGTCAGCGACGCGACGACGATGTTCGAGGCGGCGTACAAGAAGAACGCGTACCATCGCGACGTGCTGTACAACCTCGCGATCATGTACCTCAACGGCGACAAGTACTCAAAGGTGCCGCCGGTCGTGCGGCAGCTCGTGAGCGTCGACCCGTCGAACGGCGAGAATTATCGTCTCTTCACGATCGCGTACGCGAACGAGCAGAAGGGG
>DATBHD010000026.1:0-7637 GCA_036557635.1 Gemmatimonadaceae bacterium | reverse complement strand
CTTTTCTGAAAAGATCGTGACCGTTCTTTCATCTGCGTTCATCTGCGTTCATCTGCGTGCATCTGCGTCCTGCTCTTCACAACTACAGAGTGACTTCCAACTACAGAGTGACTTCCAACTACAGAGTGACTTCCACTACAGAGTGACTTCCACTACAGAGTGACTTCCAACTACAGAGTGACTTCCAACTACAGAGTGACCTCAGAGTGGAAAGTGGGTGTCGATCGAAGAAGAACCGCAAACTCAAATGCATGGAGCGCCGAACAAGCATGATGAGGCCTAACACTACGAGAGCGCTCGTCGTCGGCTGCGTCGCTCACATCGCGCTCTCGACGCTCCTCAGTGCGCAGCAGCCGCAGACACCCTATCAGCGCTTGGGCCGCGACATCCTGCGTGAGCTCGTGGAAACGAATACCGAGCATTCGATCGGTAGCACGACGAAGGCCGCCGAACTGCTCGCGGCCCGATTCCGCGCCGCAGGGTTCCCGGCGAGCGATGTCGAAGTCGTCGGTCCGGACACGGGGACGGACCGGAAAGACAAGAACCTCCTCGTACGCTATCGCGGGGCCGGCAAGCGGCGGCCGATACTGCTCATCGGCCACCTCGACGTCGTCGAAGCGCGGCCCTCCGACTGGGCGCGCGATCCGTTCACGCTCGTGGAGGAGAACGGCTACTTCTACGGGCGCGGCACGCTGGACATGAAAGATGGTGATGCCTCGTGGACCGCCGCCCTCCTCCGCATGAAACAGGACGGCGTCGTACCCGATGGGGACTACATCCTCGCCCTCACCGCCGGGGAGGAAGGGGGCGGCGGCTACAACGGCATCCAATGGCTGCTCGCCAACCACCGTGATCTCGCGGGCGTTCCCTTTGCGAACATTCAGTATGTGCTCAACGCGGACGCGGGCGGCGGCGAGCTGCGGCACGGCAAGCCGATCGCGCTCGATGTGCAGGCGGCGGAGAAAGTCTTCTATTCGCTGAGCCTAACGGCGCGCAATCCGGGCGGTCACAGCTCGTTGCCGCGAAAAGACAACGCGATCTACGCCCTGGCCCGCGCGCTCGAACGTCTGTCCAACCATGATTTCCCGATGCGGACCAACCCCGTCACGCGCGCGTACTTTGCGCAAACGGCGTCGCTCGTGGGCGACCCCACCGTGGCCGCCGAAATGCGCGCGGTGAGCGCGTCGGAGGTGCCGGACAGCGCTGCCGCGGCGCGACTGGCGGCACGGTCGGCGTTTTACAACGCGCAGCTGCGCACGACCTGCGTCGCGACGCTCCTCCAGGGCGGCCACGCCGAGAACGCGCTGCCCCAGATGGCGCAGGCGACGGTGAACTGTCGCATGCTCCCCGGCACGAATCCGGCCGATGTCGACGCAACGATTCGGCGTGTCATCGGCGACACGTCGGTTGCCGTGGCGCCGCTCCGTCCCGCCGTCGCGAGCCCGCCTTCCGTGCTCCCACCCGCCGTCCAGCAGGAGATTCAGCAAGTTGTAACGTCGCTCTGGGGGCCGTTACCCATCGTGCCGAACATGGAGACTGGTGCCACCGATGGCCTTTTTCTTCGGAATGCGGGCGTTCCGGTCTATGGCGTGAGTGGCCTCTTTGCCGACCCGACCATCGACGCGGACAACCGAGCGCACGGCCTCGACGAGCGTATCGCCGTACGCGCGTTCTACGATCAGCTCGAATTCACGTATCGTCTTTTGCGACGGCTTTGACCGCGGTCGCCGTGTTGTGAAGACCGAGCCGCCTTGTTCGCGCGAGGAACCGATCAGTGGTCTCAGGGCAGTGTCAGCGGTATCGGCGGCCACTCGCAGTGCACGAAGAAACAGCTCCGCTACTCTGGCTTCGACGCGTGCCATGCCGCCAGTACTTCGCGTTCGCGCTCGGCCGCCACGCCCGCGTTCTTCATCACACGCTCTCGAGCGTTAGGCGGCAGGGCGTTGAACCAGGCGAGCGAGTCCACCGCCGTAACGCCTAACGGTCGAAAGGTCAGCCCGGCCGATCGCGCGCGCGCGTTGGACGCGTTGGCGCCGGCGTAGTCGGGATCGCTCCGTGGAACCCAGGTCGGCATGTCGCCCCACGCCGTGACCTTCTGCGCGGCGAGGAAATCCGCCGGGACCCACGTGAAGGACAGCTCGCGCGTCCCATCGAAAGCCCCGCGAATGCCGTACAGCTGCTCCGCCATCGTCATCGGCGATGCGGGTCCGGCGGCATTGAACGTCCCGGTCGTGCCGTTCTCCACGACGCGAATCGTCCACTCGGCAAGATCGCGCGCGTCGACGATCTGCACGTGATCGAGACCATCGCCCGGCGCGAGAATCTCACCTCCCTTCGCGATGCGATAGGGCCAGTACGTGAAGCGGAATGAGTCGTCGCCCGGTCCGGCGATCAGCGTCGGACGAATGATGGTCGTGCTGTCGCCGAACCACTTTCGAGCTTCGCGCTCCGAGGCAGCTTTCATCGGGCCATACAGTCCCTCGACGTCCTTCATGAGGTCCTGGATGGTCACCGCGAGCGGATCGCCCTTCGCGTACGCCATGAGCGGCGACGATTCGTCGAGCACCGTCTGACCTTTCGTCTCGTAGACGGAAATGGTCGAGATGAAGACGTACTGTTTCGTTCTGTCTCTCAGAACCTCACCAGCGTCCTTCACCCAGAACGGAATCGTCGTGGGATTGTCGATGACCGCGTCCCATGACTTCCCCTTCAGCGGATCCAGTTGATGCAGGTTGCGGTCGCCAATGAGCTCGGTCACGCCGGCGGGCAGCCGATCGTTGTGGCGGCCGCGGTTGAACACGGTGACCTTGTGTCCGCGAGCGAGCGCGTAGCGGACCTGAAACGGCCCGGTGAGCCCCGTCCCACCGAGGATCAGCAGGTTCAAACTCTTTGCCGCGGGCGAAACTGGCACACGCCGATGAAGGCGAAGCGCCAGCGCGCCACCGACGATTGCGGAGTGACGCAGGAAATCGCGACGATCGGTCATGGCGGGCTCCTTTGCAGGGAGATGCGCCAACCTACACCCGGCCGATCGCCCGTCGCGATGCGATCGAAGTAGTTCTTACAAAACCTGAATGCCTGATCGGGACATGCCTAACGGCAACGCCGGCAGGCGCGAGGTTGCGAGCAGGTGCTAGGGCGGCACCATGCCAAATCTGGGTTCTTGCGGAAATTTCGGGAAAGGAAGGTGATCAGCCGTGAGCCTACGGCACCGAAAGAGTCCAGAGTGCTTGGGACGCGAATGCCGCAAACTGAGCGAATCCAACCGAGTGGCGTAACGACTCTGTCGCACCGGTTTTTGTCTATCGTGTTCTTGGTTGAAATTCGACAAGCGAAGAACCTTCATTGGGCGCGAACATCTCGATCCGGGCACACCAAATTCCGAGGTGGCGGCGCGCGATCGATGCCCAGATGCGCAAGTTTGTTCTGGATTCGCTCGCAATTCGCGCCATTCGCGTTGAAGGCTGACGTTGATTACGCGGATGAACGCCGATGAAGCGCAAAGAGCGAACGATCTTTTGAAAAAGATCGTCAACGCCGTTCTGATCAGCGTTCATCTGCGTAATCAGCGTTCATCTGCGTCCGGCCTTTCAACTACAGAGTGGCGTTGGGCTCTGATGGCTTTGGCCACTGCCTGCGCTTGAGCCCCCCCCCACAGCTCTCCAAGCCCGCGGCACCTCGAGCGTCCGGAATTCCTGGGACACGGATCACCGCTTGAGACCTTTTCCCGAAAATCCCCGGATGACCCCCAATTTGGCACGGGCCGGCTTGCACCTGCTTCCAACCTCGCTCGCGCCTTGCGTGACGTGCTACGTTCTCGGCATGACCGCCGACGACCTGCTCCGGTTGAACATGCCGGATGCGCGCACTGAGCTCGTACGCGGAGAGCTCGTGGTCCGCGAGCCGGCAGGCTATCGACATGGCGACGTCGCGGCGCGGCTGCTAGTCGCCATCGGCGCGTTCGTCGAGTCCCGCGCCCTCGGTCAGGTCTTCGCCGCGGAGACCGGCTTTCGCCTTCGCAAGGACCCGGACACGGTGCGGGCGCCGGATGTCGCATTCGTTAGGCGCGACCGTCTCCCCGATCCTCCGCCGCAAGGGTACGCCGCGCTCGCTCCAGATCTCGTGGTCGAGGTCCTGTCCCCCGATGATCGGCCGGGCGAGGTCCTGAGCAAGGTCGGCGACTGGCTGGAGGCCGGCACCTCTCTCGTGTGGGTCGTCGATCCCGAACAGCAGACGGCGCGCGTGTATCGCGCTGACGGAAGCCAGGGTCATCTCAGCGAGGCGGATCGCCTGGAGGGCGAAACCGTGCTGGCGGGATTCGAGTGCGAGATGCAACGGATCTTCTAGTCGCGCAGTGCGATTGTCGGATCGACGCGCGCGGCGCGCCATGACGGGATGAGCGCCGCCGTCAACGCGATGGCAAGCAACGCGAGCGATACACCGACGAACGTCGCCGAATCGCTCGAGGTCACGCGATACAGCATCACGCCGAGCAATCGTGTGAAAAGCAATCCGCCGACCACTCCGAACGCGATCCCGACCACCGTGAGCTTCACCGCGCCGGCGCCGATCTGCCTGAGGATGTCGGCCGGACGCGCGCCCAGGGCGATGCGCACACCGATCTCCCGCGTCCGCTGCGCCACGCCGTAGGCGATCAGGCCGTAGAGACCAATCGCCGCGATCGTCATCGTCACCGTTGCAAGGACGGCGAGCATGCCGGCCATCATCGTGAACGCCGACACGTGGCGCGCCTGCATCTCGATCATCGTCATCATGTCGCCGACGGCAACGCTCGGATCGGTGCGCGCGACTACGCTCCGAATCGCGTCGCGCATCGCCGACGGGTCGCCGCTCGTCCACAGCGCGACCGACGCGTACGGCGTCGGCGCCTGATAGATCGACCGATACACGGTGTAGCGTAGTGGTTCGTCGAGCCCGCCGTGATAGACATTCGATGCGACGCCCACCACCGTCCATGTCTCCCTGCCGATCACGACCACTCGGCCGGTGGCGCTCGCGCGCGGCCACATCGCCTCGGCCATGTACCGGTTGACGACGATCGCGCGCTGAGCCGCGGGCGACGCTTCATCCTGCGCATCGATCATTCGCCCTTCTTCGATGTGCATCCCCGTCGCCTCCGCGTACCCGGGTGTCACATGCTGATCGTTCGCGGCCAGCTCGCGCCCATTCGGCTCCGGCGGCCGGCCAGGAATTCGGAACAGCACCCCGGAGGAGTTGTTGCTCAACGGCGTCGTCGTCGTGACGCCTCCCGCGCGGACGCCGGGCTCTCTTTGCAGGTTCGCGTCGAGGCGTCGATAGAAATCGATCTGCGCCGAGTCGCTCATCTGTGGCGGCAGCGTCAGATGCATGACCAACGCGTGGTCGAGCCGCACGCCCGCATCACCGCGAGTCATGTTGCGCACACTGCGCGTGAGCAGCGTCGCGGCGGTGAGCAACACGAGCGCGATGCTCACCTCGAGCACGATGAGCGTCGCGCGAACGCGAGTGCTCCGCACGCCGCCCGTGCTCGCGCGCCCTCCCTCCGACAGCACGCCGGCGAGATCCACACGCGTCGCGCGCAGCACCGGCAGCGCGGCGAATACCATCATCGCCAGCATCGCCGCCGCGAACGCGAACACCAAGGTGCGTCCGTCGAGCCCGAGCCGTGCCCATCCGGGGATGAACGCGGCGAAATCCGCCGGAATCGCATCGCGTATCGCGTGCACGCCCCACCGCGCGAGGACCGCGCCGGATACACCGGCGACGAGCGACAACAACAGCGATTCGGTGAGCAGATGACGCGCGAGGCGCCATCGGCGCACGCCAAGCGCGGTGCGCAGTGCCAATTCGTGGCGGCGCGCCGCGAGCCGGGACAGCGCGAGGTTCGCCGCGCTCATGCACGCCGCGAGAAACACGAGAAACGCGGCGATCCCGGAGATCTGCACGAGAATCGAGACGTCGTCGGTGTGAAAGTCGGCGATTGGACGCGCGCGCAGCACCCAGCCGCTGTCCGTCCTTGGCGATTCGCGCACCAGCTGCGCGCCGATCGTGCTCACTTCCGCCGCCGCCTTGGCGAACGATGCCCCCGGCGCGATCCGCGCGAACACGTCGTACTGCCGCGCCGCGTAGTTCGAGGCGTCCTCGGGCCGGAGAGTAAACGGGGTATAGACGTCCGACTTGGTCGGAAAGAACACGTCCTTTCCGAGCACGCCGGTCACGGTGAACGGCCGCTCGCCGAGCGTGATCGTGGAATCGACTACGCCGCGGCTACCACCGAGCCGACGTTGCCAGAAATCATATGAGAGTACGACATAGTTCGGCGCGCCAGGTTGCCCCGCATCGTTGGGGAATCCCCGTCCCGCGGCGAATGGGGCTTCGATCGTCTCGAACGCGTTAGGCGAGACGCCAAATCCATCGAGTGCTTCGCTGCCATTCGACGAGCGGAGCGCGACGCTCGAACGGAACGTGCCGATCGCGGTGATCGACGGCGCGCGAGTCTCGAGCGCCGCGAGCGCCGCCGGCGAGGCCTGCGTGCAGTCGACCCCGCACGACGCGTTGGCGTCTGTGATCCAGAGCAGGCGTTCGGATGGCAACCGAGGAAACGGGTTGTGGATGGCGCGCGAGAGACTGTAGACCGCCGACGCCGCGCCGATGCCCATCGCCAGCGTGATGACGACGGCTGCCGCGTAGAGCGGACTGCGCCTGAGCGCGCGCAATCCATGGCGGACGTCCTGCTCGAGCTGCTCGAGCCATGTCCATTGCCATATGTCGCGCACCGCTTCGCTCACGTTGGTCATGTTGCCGAATCTCCGTCGAGTGATGAAGCGTGCATCTGCCGCACCGTCAAACGATGTGAGCGATTCCGCATCGAGCTCGAGATGATCGCGCAACTCGCGCGCGATCTCATCGTCGGTCGGCGCTCCGCGTTTGGTGAGACGCGCGATGAGGCGGCGCAGCACCGTTCAGCCCTCCGGCAGGGGATTCATGACGCTGCCGATCGCGCGCACGAGGTCGTCCCACTTCGACTGCTGCTTGCCGAGCTGTCGCCGTCCGGCCGCGGTGAGTCGGTAGAACTTGAGCTCCCGATTCTTGTCGGGTGCTTTCTCCCATTTCGATGAAATGAATCCGTCCCGCTGCAGGCGGTGCAGCGCGGGGTAGAGCGACCCGTGCTCGACGACCAGCAGGTCGCTCGTCGTCTGGCGAATGTAGGTGGCGATCCCGTGCCCGTGCGCCGGCCCGAAGAGGAGCGTCTTGAGGATGAGCATGTCGAGCGTCCCCTGGAGGAGCTCGAGCTTGTCGTCGGATCGTTGCGGGGGCATGGGTGCGATAGTAGAGCGTCTACCAGTGATGGTAGACGTTCTACCAACGGGTGCCCGCGGCGACAAGTTTCAACGCCCGCTCCCCTCCCGCGGGTTGATCACTCTCGCGGTTTGGTCACTCTATAGGCTTGGTCACTCTATAGGCTTGGTCACTCTATGGGTTTGGTCACTCTATGGGTTTGGTCACTCTATGGGTTTGGTCACTCTATAGGTGTGAACGACTGGACGCGGATGAACGCTGATGACGCAGATGAACGCGGATGAAAAGGGCGGTTGCCGATCTTTTGAAAAAAGGCGTTACCGCTCTTCTCATCCGCG
>DATBHD010000025.1:0-5672 GCA_036557635.1 Gemmatimonadaceae bacterium | reverse complement strand
GCAGGCTCGCGACGAGAAAGTGATCCGCGTTCGTCTTGCGCACGAGTCCCGGATGCGTGAGGCCGAACGCGTCGATCTCTGCAAGCTTCGGGCGCTGGAGCGTGATGTCTTCGTGAGTCGTGGCGTTCATGGGAAAACCGTCCTCCCGCCGACTGTAGTCTGAACGATCGCGATGTCCTTGATCTTCTCGACAGGCACGGTGTGTGGATCGTCGGCGAGGACGACGAAGTCGGCCAGCTTGCCCTCGGCGATCGATCCCTTGAGCGTTTCCTCATGCGAGGCGCACGCACCGTTCACCGTGTTGACCCGGATCGCCTCGTCGACGCTGATGCGCTGGTTCGCGCCCCACGTCTTGCCGTCCCAGCCGGTGCGCGTCACCATCCCCTGAATGCCCATCAATGGCGCGAAGGGTCCCGGGCTGAAATCGGAGCCCGCCGCCGCGGGGACGCCGGCATCGAGAAGGGTGCGATACGCCATGCAGCGCTTCATCAGCTCCTCGCCATAGAAGACGAACTTATCAGAGTTATAATAGGCGTACGTCGTGAACATCGCCGGCACGGCGCCGACCGCCTTGATGCGCCGCACGAGCTCGTCGTTGATGAGGGTGCAGTGGGTAATCTTGGGGCGCGCGTCGGCGCGCGGGAAGCGTGACTGCGCGCGCTCGAAGGCGGTGAGATACATGTCGATCGCGACGTCGCCGTTGGCGTGGCAGTTCACCTGAATGCCGGCGCGATGGACCTTCTCGACCCACGCATCGAGATCGTCCTGCGTCTCGGTGACGTTGCCGTGATACTGAGTGCCCGGGTAGGGCATGCTGAGCGCCATCGTCCGCTCCGAGAAAGACCCGTCGACCGTGTGCTCCGAGGTCGCGCCGAACTTGATCCACTCGTCGCCGAAGCCCGTCCTGATGCCGCCGGCGATCATCGTATCGATCATGCGCTCGTTAGGCTCGTAGCTCACGCGGTGGTGCAGGTCCCCGCGCGCGAGGACGTCCTGGATCGCCGAGAGATCGCCTCCCTCGTGGTGCACGCTCGTGAGGCCGTAGCGGACGAACTGCTTCGAGATGTACGCCACCCCGTCCCGCTCGCGCTTGGCGCGCTGCTCGGCCGTGTACGTCGCACGCTGCCCGACGCCGTTGAAGACGCTCCGCGCGCGATCGGTCACGCGACCGGTGAGATCCCCCCCTTCGTCGCGATCGAAGGTTCCGCCGGGCGGGTTGGCCGTCTCTCTCGTGACGCGCGCCAGCTCGAACGCCTTGCTGTTGTAGAACGACGTATGCCCACCGCGGTGATGGACGACGACGGGATGCTCCATCGACACCTGGTCGAGATCGCGCATGTTGAGCGGACGCTTATCCTTGACTTTCGTGTCGTCGAAGAAGTAGCCGTCGACCCAGGTGCCCGGCGGTGTCACCTTTGCCTTCGCACGAAGCTTGTCAATTATGCTTTGAATCGTGACGAACTCCACCTCGAACGGATTGCCGACCAGCACCTCGTAGAGGAGCGTCGTTCCACCGGCGTGATTGTGCGTGTCGATGAATCCGGGGACGACCGTCATCTGCTTCGCATCGTACTTCTGCGTGCGTTTGCCGATCAGCCCCCTGATGTCGCTGGTTCTCCCGATGGCGACGAAGCGCCCTCCGCTAATCGCGAAGGCTTCGGCGCGTGGCATCGCCGGGTTCATCGTGTACACCTTCGCGTTGAACACGACGAGTTCGGCGTCGGCGGGTGCCAGGGCACTCCGACGGAGCCAGTCCGGCGCGACCAGCCCGCCGAGGCCGGCAACCGTCAGGCCCATGAATTCTCTGCGCGTGTGCTGTGTCATGGATTCGTGCCGGGTTGCTAGTCCTGTATCCGTTTTCGCAGCTACGGCATGCGGGCGAACGTAACGCGGCGGCGCAGCGCCGGCCAGAAGCTTCGGCTCACGCCATGACCGAACCGCCGGCGACGTCGAGAATCGCACCAGTGATCCACGAAGATTGATCGGAGGCGAGGAAGAGCGCGGCCCGTGCGACGTCGTCGGGCGTGCCGAGTCGCCGCACCGCGTGCTGCTCGGCGAGCGTCTTCTGAAGTGGTTCGGGAATTTGAATTGCGTTACGCTCCGTGAGGATCGTTTCCGGCGCGATGCAATTCGCGCGGATGCCGAACGGTCCCGCCTGCAGGGCGAGATCGCGTGTGAGGAGCTGCACGCCCGCCTTGGCCGCGGCGTACGCGACCGGCGATTTCTCGCTCGGCCGCCGAGCGGCCGCGGACGAGATCGTGATGATCGTGCCCTGCTGCCGCTCCTTCATGCCGGGGAGGAAGCTCTTCAGGGTGAGGAAGGTCGCCGTGAGATTGTCGTCGACGACGGCGCGCCAGGCAGCTTCCGTCATCTCTTCGACAGGGCCCGGCGGCGCGCTGTTGCCGCCGGCGTTGGCGACGAGCACATCGACCGGACCTAACGAGTTCTCGATCTCGAGGCGCATCCGCTCGATATCGCCGAAGTCCCTGACATCGGCGACGAAGATCTCAGCCCGGCCTTCCGGCGCGAGGCGCGCGATCGCGCCCTGAATGGTCGCGAGCGCCCGCTCGTCCCGGCCATGCAAGGCGACCGACGCGCCCTCCGTCGCGAACAGCGTCGCGATCGCGGCGCCGATGCCGCGCGAGCTGCCGGTAATGAGCGCAACCTTTCCATCCAACGAGCCCATCGTATGACCTCGCGCGAGCGCTACGCTGTCGGCTTGAGCACCATGACGGCGATGACCGAGACCATCAGCAGCAGGTAGATCCAGTTCGTGAGCGTGGTTCGCCGCAGGATCACTGCCAACCGCGCGTCGTCAGGCGGAGAGGTGGTCGAGAGGCGACCGAGCGTCATGAAGTTGCGACGGATGAGGGTGGCGCCGAAAACGAAGTGGACAAGGATGCCGATGAATCCCAGGCGCACCCACAGTGGCGAACCGAGGTGCCCGACGATCATCATCGCGATCCCGGTGACGAGAACGAGGATCGACGCGGGTCCGGCGATCGTCTGCCCGTAGCGCGTCGCTATGGGCAGAACCCTGGCCAGCGCGGCGTGCTCTCCTCCTCGCCCGAGTCGGATCGCGACCACCCAGAGGGCGGAAACGCCGCCGATCCAGACGATGACGGACACCACATGCACCAGCTTCAACAACCCGTACGTGCTCAGCATGGCCGGCCCTCTCCGAGATAGTTGAATTATATCAACTATTGATACGGGGCCATTATTTGGCGAGTTTCAGGAGCTGGCGGCGCGGCGCTAGATTGTCGGCGTCATGCCCCGCGCATCGAAGGAGAAGGCCGCGCTCGCGGCCGACGTGTGGCGTCGCCTCTTCGATCTCATGATCAGCGGCGTCGACCACCGCGCGCGCGTCCTCGCCAAGCATGGCCTGACGCCTAACGAGTCACGCGCGCTGCATACGCTCGATCTCCACGAGGGACGGACGATGCGGGCGCTCGCCCAGGCCTGGGCGTGCGACGCCTCGAACGCGACCTGGATCGTCGATCGCCTGGAGGCGCGCGGCTTCGCCGAACGACGGGCGAAGCCGGGTGACCGCCGCGTGAAGCTCGTCGTGCTCACCGCCGCCGGCGCGAAGACGCTCCGTAAGGTCCGCGAGGCGATGTACGAGCCGACGGCCGAGCTGCGCGCCCTCCCGGTCGAGACACTCGAGGCGCTGCGCGCGGCGCTCGCGCGCCTGCCCGAGCCGGGGAAGGACTAGGCGCCGCCGTCCATCAGGCCTTCGGACGCGTCCGCGTCCACACGGGCTTCTCCGGCAGCCGGTCGCGATCCACCACGCGCCCCTCCTTCATCACGAACGACAGCTTTCGAATGTTGTGAATGTCGGCCAACGGATCGGCGTCGAGCAGGAGAATGTCGGCGTACTTGCCGGCCTCGATCGTACCGAAGTCCTTCGAGCCCTGCGACGCGCGGGCGCCGTTCTTCGTCGCCGACACAATCGCCTGCGCCGGCGTCATCCCCAGCTCGACCAGCCCCTCGATCGCGGCGAGCGTCGCCGTCCCGGGCATCATGTGCGGATCCAACCGCGGCGTGCGGCTGAACTCCGGCGCGCCGCTCAGATACGTGTCCGTCGACGGCGTCGTTATGCAGCCGCCCTTGATGAGCGCCTCGGCGTTCCCGCGCCGCACCGCGGTGCGCTTCGCCTCGCGCTCGCGGCGCAGCTCCCATCCCGTCTTCTTTCGGTCCATCAGCTTGAGGGTGTCGTTCCGGAGCGAGTCAGCCTTCGCGGAATCGCTGCGTGCCTGCGCCTTCTGATAATCCTTCCACGGCTTGCCGGTGATGCTGTTGGCGAGGATCGAGCAGATCACGTGGCGATCGACGATGAGCTGCACGAGGTCGGCGGGGATCGGCACGTTGTGGACCTCCGGGTGCTGGATCAGATCGATCCCGGCGAGCACGGAGATCCGCAGCGGCTCGGGGTTCGTCGAATGCGTCTCGGCGAACAGCCCACGCTTATGAACTTCCTCAACGAGCGCCTCCTGCTGTCGCGGGGAGAAGGTGATGAGGTTGTTCGTGTGCGCCGTGCCGCCGTATTTGACGAAGTTGACGCCCTTGTCGAGATACCTGTCGATGGCGACGCGCAGCTCGTCGGGCGACAGGTCGAGCAGCTCCTCGCCCGCGCCCTGGGCGATGTAATCCATCATCTGCTCGTCGAAGTAGGTCGCCGGCGTCGCGTTCGAGAAGAGGGGCGACTTGGGTCCACCCCACCCGACGATATTGCCGGCGACGAGCATCCTCGGCCCGAGAACCTTCCCATGCGCGATGGAGTCGCGGACGGCGATCAGGGGCTCGAGCGCGCCATAACTGTCGTGCACCGTCGTGACGCCGTACTTGAGCTCCGTCTGCGCCGCCTCGATGACGAGATCGAGGAAGCGATCCTCGTACCGCACCATCGACTCGCCGTTGTTGTAGAGCGAGAGGTGGACATTGGTATCGATGAAGCCCGGTGTCGCGAACTTCCCATTCGCGTCGATGACGCGCGCACCTTTGGGAACGGGCGTGGAAGCGCGCGGCCCCACGGCGGTGATGCGCTTGCCGCGGACGACGATCGTCGCGTCAGCCACCGGCGCGCCGCCGTTCCCGTCGATCACCGTCGCGCCAACGATGGCGCTGAGAGTGTCCGGCGCGGCAAGGGTCTTTCGCGCGGCCGACTGCGCACCGGCGGTAGCCGTCGCACCAATCAGAAGCAGCGCGGCGAAACGAGGCCTCGAGGACAATGCAATCACGGGTACTCTCCTGTGACTCATGCGCTACAACGCTGGCGCCTAACGTGACGACTCGTCAAAATGAATGGGTCTGGAAGCGTGCCCTGTCCGTGTCAGTCCGTGAGCACGCTTCCAGACGGCGTGGCAGCAATCTTGGTCTCGAAGGGCCAGCGCGAGATCTTCTTGGACCACACCAGGAAAGTGATACATCCGAGTAGCAGCGCCCCGACCCCGAACAGAATCACCCGGATCTCCGTCGTCACGAAGACGAAGATCCACCCCAACAACGCCACAAACGCCGGCACCGGATAGAGCCACATCCGATACGGGCGCGGCAGCTCGGGCGCCCGGCGGCGGAGGAGCATCAGACCGAACACCTGTCCGATGAACTGCACGAGAATTCGCGTCACGATCAGCGCGTCGATCACCGTACCTAACGAGAAGAACCCCGCC
>DATBHD010000024.1:0-99420 GCA_036557635.1 Gemmatimonadaceae bacterium | reverse complement strand
GCGGTACCCGCCGTTTACGCGGTACCCGCCGTTCACGCGGTATCCGCCGTTTACGCGGTACCCGCCGTTCACGCGGTCTCCGCCGTTCACGCGGTCTCCGCCGTTCACGCGGTCTCCGCCGTTCACGCGGTACCCGCCGTTCACGCGGTCTCCGCAATGATCTCAAATTTCACGACGGATCTTGCACAGATCGCGTCGAGGTAAGACAATCACCGGATGCGATCGAAAATCATTCATCTGTTATGCGTCGCCGCCCTTCCGGCGACGTTGGCCGCCCAGCTCGGCCCCGCACGCCCTCGCGCGACCGCCGCGACCCCGCCGGACGACTGGAGCGGCTTCCTGCGCCTCTTCGACGCGTACGCCGACAGCGACCGCGTCGTCGGCGCCAGCGTTCTCGTCATGCGCGACGGGCGGATACTCGACCGGCACGACTATGGATGGGCCGATCGCGAAGCGCGTCAGCGCGTCGACGGGCGTACGATCTTCCACTGGGGCTCGATCACGAAGACGCTGACCGCGATCTCGATCATGCAACTGCACGATCGTCGCGGGCTCTCGCTCGACCAGTCGATCACTCGTTATGTGCCGGAGCTGCGGCAGGTTCATGATCCGTACGGCATGATCGACAGCATCACGCTCCGCATGCTCCTCTCGCACTCGGCCGGCTTTCAGAATCCGACCTGGCCATACAAAGAGGGGAAGCCGTGGGAGCCGTTCGAGCCGACGACCTGGAACCAGCTCGTCGCGATGATGCCGTATCAGGAGCTCCACTTCCGGCCCGGTTCCCGCTACTCGTACTCGAATCCCGGATTCATCTATCTCGCGCGAGTCATCGAGCAGTTGAGCGGCGATCCGTGGGAGAGCTACGTCCAGAAGAACATCTTCGCCCCGCTCGCGCTTTCGCACAGCTATTTCGGCGCGACGCCCTATTACCTCGCCGCCGACCGATCCAACAACTACACGATCTACCGCGACTCGACTGGCCACGTCGTCGAGACGGCGAACGGTCGCGACTTCGATCCGGGCATCACGATTCCCAACGGCGGATGGAACGCGCCGCTTTCCGATCTCGCCGCGTACACCGTGTTCCTCACCGGCGCCGCGCACGACGACTCGACCCGGCGTCGGTTCGACGTCGTCCTCCCGCGCACCACGCTGACGTCGATGTGGCATCCGCTCCATCCGATGAGCGAAACGGCCGCCGCGACCCCGCCCGATTCTATGGCACTATCCTTCTTCGTCGTTCATCGCGGTACGGCGACGATCCTCGGCCACACCGGATCCCAGGCCGGATTCCGATCCTTCTTGTTCTTCAATCCTTCCACGAGCGCCACGGTCATCGCCGCATTCAACACGACAAACGAAGACTCGCCGGCGCGCGCGGCGTACACGCGCATGTACGAGGCCGCGCTCGCCCTGCTCCGCTGATCGTCACGTGATCAGCAAGATCATAACATCAGCGCTGATCGTCGCGGCGGCTCGAAGCCTCGCCGCGCAGGCGCCCCCTTCGCTCGCGGTCCCATTTCGCGTCGAAGAGACGACCATCGCCGAGGTGCATGCGGCGATGCGCGCGGGAACCCTCACCTGCCGCGCCCTCGTCGAGCAATACCTGCGGCGCATCGACGCCTACGACAAGAACGGGCCGGCCCTGAACGCGCTCGTCGTCGTGAATCCCGCGGCGCTGCGCGTCGCCGATTCCCTCGACGCGCGCTTCCGACGCGAGGGACTCACCGGACCGCTGCACTGCATTCCGGTAATCGTGAAGGACAACTTCGAGACGGTCGACCTGCCGACCACCGCCGGATCGCTGTCGCTCCAGGGATTTGTCTCCAACAAAGACGCCTTCCAGGTGCTGCGGCTGCGCGAGGCGGGCGCGATCGTGCTGGCCAAATCCAACATGGCGGAGTTCGCGTTCAGTCCGTACGAGACGGTGAACTCGATTCTCCCCGGGTACACGAAGAATCCCTACGCGCTCGATCGTGTCACCGCCGGCTCGAGTGGCGGCACGGCCGCCGCGGTCGCCGCCAATCTCGGCGAAGTCGGCCTCGGCACCGACACGGGCAATTCGATTCGCGGGCCTTCGTCTCACCAGGCGCTCGTTGGCATTCGCTCAACAATGGGCCTAACGAGCCGAGGCGGCGTCGTGCCCCTGAATCTCTCGGCCGACGTCGCCGGACCGATGGCACGGACGGTCGCCGATGCCGTCGCCGTGTTCCAGGTCGTCGCCGGGTACGACCCGTCGGACTCGATCACGATCGCGGTTCGCGGCCGGCCGGTGCCTAACTACGCGGCGTCGCTCGTTCGCGACGGCCTCCGAGGCGCGCGCATCGGGATCCTCCGCCAGGCCTACGTACGGCCGTCGCTCGACCCGGAAGTGCGCGACGTGTTCGCGCGCGCAATCGCCGACCTGCGCCTCGCCGGCGCGACGGTGATCGACTCGGTGGCACTCCCCGGGCTCGACTCGCTCTTCGCCGCGCATCGCGGCCAGTGCAACCCATTCAAGTACGATCTCGAGCGGTGGATCGCGAGCACTGGCGGCCGGACGCCGGTGAAGACCCTCGAGGAGATCATCAAGTCCAATCGCTACCACCCGTCCATCCAGAAGCGGCTCGAGCTGGCCGAGGCCGTGGATGTTCCGCCGGAGCGGAATCCGGGCTGCAAGGATCGCGAGGAGTTTCGTGCGGGACTCCGGGCGGCGGTGCTCCGCGTGATGGACGAGGTCAAGCTGGATGCCCTGGTGTATCCGACGTGGAGCAACCCGCCGCGGCTCATCGGTGACCTCAACACCCCGGCGGGCGACAACAGCCAGCTCTTTTCGCCGGGCACGGGCTGGCCGGCGATCACCGTGCCGATGGGCTACACACGCGGTACCCTTCCTGCGGGGATGTCTTTCTTCGGTCGCGCCTGGAGCGAGCCCGTATTGATTCGTCTGGCGTACGGATACGAGCAGGCCACGCATCACCGGATTCCACCGGCGAGCGCGCCGCCTTTGCGCTGACTCGAGTTTCGTAAATGCGAATCAGAGGAACGATCCTCCTCCTGCCGTTGCTCGGCGCCTGCCTCTTCCATGGATCGGAGGAGCCGATGGCGCCGCTGCGTTCGCCGGCGCGCGACTCGCTGCTCACCGCGGACGCGGCGCGCGGTGAAGCGGCGACGAGGCGCGGCCGGGCGGCGGCGGCGGCGGCGTGGTTGGACTCCGATGTCGTGTATCTGCACAGTGGCGCGCCGATTCTCTATGGCCGGAGCGCCGCGCTCGCGATTCTCGGCGAGGCGGCGCCGGAGCGGTCGACCTACCAATGGCGGCCACTGGGCGGCGGCGTCTCGCGCGACGGAAAGGGCGGCTACACGTACGGGATCGCGACGACGGCGACGCCTAACGCGGAGGGGCCGCCGGCGGTTCGGCTGGATCGCTATCTCGCGTTCTGGCGTCGGCACGCGGACCAGAGTTGGCATATCATCGCGTACGCCGAGGTGGGCGGACCGGCACCGGGTGCGGGGGTGCAGGTTCCCTCCGCCGAGTTTCCTCCGTCGCTCGCGATTCCACGCGGGCGGCGGGCAGATGCGGTGCGCGAGGTCAGAGACGCGGACAGTGCCTTCGCGCTCGCCGCCGACCTTCAAGGCTCGGGGATCGCCTTCGCGCAGTACGTCGCGCCGCAGGGCGTCGTCTTCTCGGGCTCCGAGATCGTCATCGGTACCGAGGCCGTTCGCGCGCTCTTCGACGAGCAGCAGGGCGCCGGCGGCACCCTGAACTGGCGACCGGTGTACGCGGACGCCGTCGAGTCGGGCGACCTCGGCTGGACGGTTGGCGAGTACGTGTTCACGGGGCGCGGCGCGAATGGATCCGTGGTCCAGCGCTTCGGCAAGTACCTAACGATTTGGAAGAAGCAGCCGGGCGGGGAGTGGCGGTTCGTCGTCGACGGCGGCAACGCCAGCCCGACTCCGAATCGTTGACGGTGCGTGACGCGCGCCGCGGCGCGCGTCACCAGTCGCCGCGCCGTTCGCCGCGCAGGTAGGCGCGGGCCAACGTCGATGCGATTCCGCCGTACGTCACCGCGTACGCGGCCCAGCGAAATACCTGGGCGAGGAGCGGATCAGTGGTGTGGAAGGCGAAGGCGAAGACGACGAGTCCCGAAACGCACCACACCACGCACAGCAAACCGGTCCGGAACAGATCGCGCGACTTGTCACGCTCGGCGACACGATGCTCTTCCTCTCGCTTTGCCTGGAGCTCTTCGTAGTAGCGCTTCGGGATCGGCATCGTTAGGCTCGCTGGTTCTCAGCGCAGCGCCAGGTCGACGCGACGCAGCTCGCCCTGCCCGAGTGGGTGCTGCGCACTCGTCGTGGCCGCGCGACCGCGGCGCGCGCGAAGTGTAATTCGTGTCGCCGCCGGCAGGCCACATAACGAGTAGCGACCACCGGACGTCGTCGTCGTTTCGAGCCAGACCGGCTGCGTCCGGAGACCATTGGCTCCGGCGCGCAGAACCTCCGACCACTCGGCCCGCACTTGCACGCCGGCGATCGCCATGCCGCTGTCGCGAACGATCCCGCGAATCATCGACGCACTGTCGGCGAGCGGCACGGCACACAGATCACGAGACACCGTCCGAAAACTCGGTACCGCCATGTCGACGCGCTTGTCTTCACCGGCGCTGAGTGACAGCTCGTGCGCCGGTGGGTCGATCAGCAGGCTATCGAGGCCCGGCGCGATGAAGCTCGCCGTATATCGACCGGGAGGCACGGAATCGATGCGGTAGCTCCCGTCGGCCTCGGTCGACGCCGCGAAGGAGGTTCCGGAGAGAAAGACGCGCACGCCAATCATCGCGGTGCCGCGCAGACTGTCGACGACGCGGCCACGCAGGGAGGCGAGTGTCACGCGCCGCGTCCCGGTCGGCATCACCTCCAACAGCTCCGCGCCATTCTCGTGAATGCGCGCGACCTCGGTGCGCCAGTCGCTCGTTTGTGAATTGAGCGAGATGCGTTGCCGCTCGAGGCCGGGAGTGCGAATGTACCAGCGCCACACGATCCAGCGACCGTCGGGTAACGGCCGGAACTCCAGGCGTCCGCCAGCCTGCTGTGTGTTCGCCTCGATCGGGAGATTCACGTACGTGTATTCCATGTAACGCAGCTCGGCGCTCGTGCGATCGAGCCAGAGCACGCCGCGCACGTCGACGTGCCCCGCGCGGACGTGGCTCGTTAGGCCGACTGGCTCGAAGGCGAGGCCAATCAGGTCGTCGCGGCGGTCGCGGTCGGCGGCCTGGAGACGAAAGCAGTGTGTGTCGAGAAAGCGATCCGAGAGGAGAATCGCCGCGTCCGGGGCGTAGTACGTGCCGCCCGTCTCGATCGTGCCGGACAGGTAGCCGTCTCGTGCGAGCATTTCCGGATCGGCGCTCACGAAGGGTGTGACGGTTTCCCCTTCGAGCTCCACCTGCTCGTCGCGAATCGGCGTCAGCGTGTGTGGCTCCAGATCGCGCTTGAACGTCCGCCAACGCACCGCGAACCGATGTGGGTCGCGTCGCGACTTCGACGCTGCTTGCGCCAGCTGGGTGAGCTGCGTCGCGTTGAGCGCTTTCCGCGCCTCGCTCCAGAGTTCGGCGGTGGCGACGCCCTCCTGGGGGCGGACCAGGCACCGGCGATCGGCGCTCACGATGATCGCGCGCAACGAGACATTCTCGCTCACGATCGTGATTGGCACGTCGACGCTGTCCGCCTGCCTCACGAGAAAGGGCGCCGTGACACTCGAGCGGAACCCTACGCGATCGACTCGCACCGAGTACCTGCCGGCGGAAGGCGCGAGGAACGAGAAGCTTCCTCCATCCTCGGCCAGCTTCGACGTGACCACCCGGCCGGATGAATCGAGCAGTGCGACGATGGCGCCGGCAACCGGCTTGAGGACGCCACCGGATTGCGTCGCAATCTTTCCGTTCACTGTCTGCGCGCGCGCAATGGATGCGCCGAGAATGGTGACGCACGCCACACCGCGACAATACTCGTAGCACCGAGCGAGAATCGCCGTCATCGGCTGGCTCCTTCGAGGGGGCCACACGTTGCATGCGCCGGCACGCCTACGCCTCCCATGATGATCGTCGGAACCGTCCGGCGGAAGCCCGGATACGTGCGGTATCCTGAGCAGCAACGAGGCAGTTGTCGCTCGACAGCTCTCTGTTCCTCACGGCCCACCTCAAACGAGGGAGCGTCCAATGCAGAAGCACGCGTTGACACTGGCGACGGCAATACTCGGCGTCGGGCTGGTTGTTGCCTGTGGCAGTGACAAGCCGACGCAACCAGCGAATATCACCTACACGGCGACACTCGCTGGCGCGAATGAAAAGCCAAACGCTGTTACCACGAGTGCCACCGGCACTTTCACCGGCATCCTGAATCCGACGACCAATACGTTCTCGTGGACCCTCACGTTTTCCGGTCTCACGTCGAACGCAACGCTGGCGCACATTCACGGTCCCGCCGACGCGAACACCGCGACCGGAGTCATCGTGAATTTCGCGAGCCCAACGGGCGGCACGGGGACTCTGACGACCGGCGCGACGTCGGGCACCGCGGCAGGCAGCATCAGCCTTGCCGGGGCAGTGAACTCCACGGGTACCATCAACGGCGATTCATTGCGGAAATTGCTCGACGCCGGAATGACCTATGCCAACGTCCACAGCGTGAATTTCGGTGCGGGCGAGATTCGCGGCCAGATAACGCGGCAATAGCGGCTCGTTGAGCACCTAACGAAGAGGGCCGCGGCAGAGCGCCGCGGCCCTCTTCGTCTTTCAGACGCCGCTCTACTGATCGGCGACGCGTGCGCCGTTCTTTTTCGACCAGCGGTCGAACCAGCTTTCGAGATAGAGCTGCGTGCGCAGATAGTTCGACGGACGCGAGCTCGTGCCATGCCACTCTTCGTTGAAGCGGATCATCGCCGTCGGCACCTTGCGGAGCTTGAGGGCGCGATAGAACTCCTCCGTTTGCGAAATCGGCGTTCGCAGGTCGTTCACGCCCGTCATGAGCAACGTTGGCGTGGTGACGTTGCCGACATACATCAGCGGGCTTCGCCTGAGATGCTCGCTCGGGTCCACCCACGGCAGTTTCGCAAAATTATAATACCACGACGCGCCGTCGGTGATGCCGACGAAGCTCACCCAATCGATCACCGGGCACATCGACGCCGCCGCGGCGAAGCGGTTGGTGTGACCCACCGTCCACGCGGTGAGGACGCCGCCGCCCGAGCAGCCATAGACGAACATGTTGTTCGTGTCCACGTAGCCGCGGCCGATCACCGTGTCGACCGCCGCCATGAGATCGTCGAAATCCTTTCCCGGATACGCGTTCTTGATCTCGTTGCCGAACGCGCTGCCGTAACCCGTCGAGCCGCGCGGGTTCGCGTACAGCACCACGTAGCCATCCGCGGCTTGCTGCTGCCGCGCGAAGTTGAATGCCACATTGTACATCGCGTGCGGCCCGCCATGAATCTCGAGGATGAGCGGGTATTTCTTCGCGGGATCGAAGTCCGGCGGCTTGACGACCCAGCCTTGCACCTTGAGCCCGTCCTTCGTCGAGACCCAGATCTCGTCCTGCGCGCCAATCTTCTTTCCGAAGAGCACGTCGTCGTTGACGTCGGTGAGGCGCCGCAACGCCGTCGGCTGCTTGAGATCGAAGGTGACCACATCGTTAGGCTTCGTTGCCGTCGCCTCGATGCCGACAGCGACGCCCCGCACGTCGATGTCCGTGACCGTGAGAACCTGGTCGCCCTTCGTCACCGGCCGCACGTCGCCCTTGAGCGTCGCGACGTACAGGTTGCGTGCGCCTTCGTTCTCGGCGTTGAAATACACGGCGCTCCCGTCCTTCGCCCACGTCAATCCGGATGGCGAGCGATCGAGCGTTCCCGAGATCACATGCGGGTTGCTCCCGTCAGCGTTCATCACGTACAGCTTCGAGTCGACCCAGGTATCACTGGTCGAATCGAATCCGGCGTAGGCGATGAGCTTTCCGTCTGGCGAGGGGGTCGGCTGATTGTCCGGCCCCTTCCGATGCGTCAGCTGCGCGACGTCTCCCGACGCGACATCAACGGAATAGATCTCCGATTCGCGCCAGGCGTATTCGGCGTCAGCCGTGCGAAGTCCGGTGAAAACGATTCGCTTGCCATCGGGCATCCATCGGAAGGCGCCGTCATTGAAGTTGCCGCTCGTGACTTGGCGGGGCGTCCCCCCGCCGTCGGCCGAGAGGACGAAAATGTGCGTGCTGCCATCCTCGACGTATCCCTGCCGATCCCGGCGGTAGTTCAGCTTCTGCACGATGCGTGGTGCTTCGACCCACTTCGCGCCCTTCGGCGGCGTCGGCATCGCGATGCGCCAATCATCGCGCGCGGGCACGAGCATCGTGAACGCGAGCCACCTTCCGTCCGGCGACCACTCGAGTCCAGTCGGGTTCTCGGTGAGATGCGTCAGCTGGCTGACCGCGCCCTCGGCGTCCATCCAACGAACAAAAACCTGCGAGCCGTTAGGCTCGCCGCGGGCGATGTAGGCGATGCGCGTTCCGTCCGGCGACCACTTCGCGTCCGAGCCATCGACGAGAAAGCGATTCTTCGTTCCGTCGCTGTTCATGACCCACAACGATGTCTTCCACTGGTCGTTGATCTTGTCGACCCAGCGGCGACCGTAGATCACCTCTTTCCCATCGGGAGAGAGCTGAGGATCCTGGACGTCTTCCCAGTCCAGATACTGGTCCAGGCGAAGCAGATTGGGCGAGCGTGCCGCCCGCTCGGCTCCTTGTTGAGCCGTCCTCGTCATCTGCTGGGCGGACGCGAGGAAGGGAATGACGATGAGGGCCGACAACACCAGAGGCGTTCGAGCTCTGATGCTCATGTGATGACTCCTGTGCGAGTGCACTTGAGTTGACACCACGCCTCGTCACGACGCAAGTCGGTGAAATACGAAAGGGACTGACCGCTTCGCGGTCAGTCCCCTACCCCCACTCCCCGAACTCCTAGCCCCTCAGAAGATGTACACCTTCGTGCCGACGGGCACATAAGTGTACAGCCACTCGATGTCCTCGTCACGAAGTCGAATGCAGCCGTGCGTCGCCGCGAAGCCGATGGACTCCTTGTCCGGCGTACCGTGCAGCAGATAGCCCTCGCCGAGATCCAGGCGGTACTTCCCGAGCTCGCCTTCCACGCGCCGATTCTTCGTACCCAGCGGGGGCACGAACAGCGTGCTGTCGAACACGATGTGCTCGTCCACGGGCAGCTCGTAGAAGTGTGAGTCGCTTCCGACGACACCCACGAGCGTGTCGCGCACGACGAGCATCCGTCCATCGGACAACTTGATCGGCTGACCCCGTTCGATCTTTCTCAACTTCAGGTTGTACTCGGTCGCCACTTCGGCGTAAAGCCAGTCGGGGGGAACCCAGATCGGGTCAGCTTCCTTGCGCAGAACGCTGCGCATGCCGCGAGGCGTACGGAAAGTCCACTCGTGGTTGCCGTACTTCAGCGTCGTTCCTTTCGCCGTCGCGACCGGAGCGCTCAGCACCGTATCCTCGCCGACGATCGCCCACAAGCGCTTGTCCTGCAGGGAAACGATGAGACGGAATCCCCTCGAGCGATCGGCAAGGTTCCGCGCGGAAACCCACGCAAGACTGTCCGCGCGATTTCTGAACCGCCGCTCCGACGATGTGGCCGCCATGACCGACTCTGAGTCACGAGGCGCCGATGTATCCTGAGCGGCCAGACTCACCGTCCGTCTCGGCGCTTCCTCGTCCGAGCGAACCGGACCCGAGTGCTGGGCCGAGGCGCAGGACGGCAGAAAAGCAAGGACGAACAACGACAGGCGTTTCATGGATTCATGCTGCGGTTTCGTGGTCCCCATGACCGTGAAAGATAATCGTGTCGCCCCGCGGCGTAGCGGAGCGACACGACGGTGTTCACCTTCGTCCCCCCCAGCCTTAGAACTGAATACCGAGAATGACGGGTATCCAGTGAGCTGAGGTGTACGGCAGGCCGCTCGTCGCTTGCGGACTCACGCTGACATAGCGCGACTCGACGAATAGTCCCGTCATGCGTCCGAAGTTGAAGTTGAAGCCCGCGCCCGCGTTCCATCCCAACCTGAACGGTGCATCGCTGAGGCCCATCGGGTTCGTCGGAGCGTTAGGATTGGTGAAATCTCGGTTGAAGCCCGTGAACTTCGTGCCCGTCGCGCCGCCAAGCACGTAGAAGCGGCTGTATGTGCGCCCGAGTGGCACTCGGATCTTGGCGTCGAGGCTGGCGGAGTAGGCCGTCAGGTCCGGAGAGTCAAACGCCGTAGTGAAGTTCTTCCCAGCGAGGCGATCCATCGAGGCATCCAAGCGGAGCCCGAAGAATGACCGCGGGAAGTCGTAACCGATCGGAACGGTGACGTTCCACCCGGTGTTGTAGCCGCCGGTGGTCACGGCGTCTCCACTCGTTATGTTGCCATTCGGAATGCTCGCGCCCCCGGCGATGCCGAGATAGAAGCCACCCGCCCAACGACGCATCGAGATTCTCGCCGCTTGCGCACGCGCGATCGAATCCGCACGAGCGATGGAATCCTGCCGCGCTTTCTCCACTGCGGCGATAGAATCCTGACGACGATTCTCGGCCGCGGCGATCGAGTCACGCTTCATCTGCTCTACGCGAGCGATGGAATCCTGTCGTGCTCGCTCGACCGCCGCGATCGAATCCTGTCGGGCACGCTCGGCGGCAGCGATCGAATCCTGATTCACCGTTGGCGCCGGCGGGGGCGCAGGTTCAATCGCTCGTTCCTTGGTGATCGGGATGCGCTGCGAAGACCGCGTCATCCGGTGAGAAGCACGGGCCGTTCGGCGAGTCGAGTCCGTCTGCTGCGCTTTGACAGTCGACACGCCTCCCACAGTCAGGGCGATCGCGAGGCCGATCGCACAGCTACTCGAAAACCCAATTCGCATTTTTCTCCTCCCACTATGCCGCCCTCCGCGTTCGAGCCCCCGCGGGCGACCTTGCGGGCAGAGCATCGGAACCAGTAGGTGGTGCACCGCTATCCGACTCGGAGGAGGTGGGGCTCACCCCCCAGGCGCAACCGCGTCGTCGCGGTGACGTCCTTGCGACCTACTGCGAGATTCGCCGCACCAAGTCAAAGCAAGTGTACCGCCGTGCCGGTCGCGCTCCGAGCGACGACCATCGTCGCGGCACGTGGGACTGTGGCATCCCCCGTGCCGCTGCGTCCTGAATCACTGGCAGCCCAACCCCGCGTCGTCGCCGGGCCGGGACTATGTCAGAGATGTGACGGTGCGCTCGTTCAGAAGGTAACGCCGAGCACGATAGGCACCCATTCCGCTCGGTTGTAGGGGAAGCCGGCGACCACGTTCGCGTCGACCCACACATAGCGCGACTCGAGGAACATTCCGACCGTGTGACCCCAGTTGAAGCTGAACCCGCCGCCCGCGTTCCACCCCCACCGGCCGTTCGAATCTCCAAAGGATTCTTTCGTCGACGGGTTGTTCGGGTCGCTGAAGTCGGTGAACCAGCCGCTCAGATTACTGTATGTCGCCCCGCCGAGAACATAGAACCGGTTGAACGACTTTCCGAGCGGCACGCGCAGCTTCAGATCGAGGTTGGCCGACCACGAATTGAGATTCGGCGCAGTGAAGTTGGTGTTGAAGTCTTGACCAGCGAGCTGATCGAACGCGACATCCAAGCGGACGCCTAACGGGCTGTAGTTCCAGTCGTAGCCGACCGGTATGGTGATGTTCCAACCGGTGCTGTATCCGCCGTTTTCAACGCCAGCGTTCGTGAAGTTGCCAGTCGGGATGCTCGCCCCTGCCGCGATGCCCCAATAGAAGCCACCCTTGTGACGCATCCAGGAGATCCGAGCTGCTTCCGCGCGCGCGATCGAATCTGCACGTGCGATCGAGTCCTGGCGCGCCCTCTCTGCCGCGGCGATCGAGTCCTGCTTGCGACGCTCGGCCGCGGCGATCGAATCGCGGCGCATCTGTTCCGCACGAGCGATCGAATCTTCGCGCGCACGCGCCGCCGCGGCGGCGATTGAGTCCTGCCGCGCACGCTCAGCCGCAGCGATCGAATCCTGATTCACTGTTGGGGGTGCTACTTCGCCACCCGATTCCTTCTTGATCGGAATGCGCTGTGATGAACTCGTCTTGCCCTTCTTCGTTGTCTTGGTGGTTCGGCGAGTCGAGTCCGTCTGCTGCGCCTTCACAGTCGACACGCCTCCCAAGGTCAGGGCGATCGCGAGGCCGATCGCACAGCTACTGGAAAACCCAATTCGCATTTGTCTCCTCGCACCAATGCCACCTTCGTGGTGCCGGCGAAAGTGGCATTTTGGTGCCTTCGTGCACCCGAACCACTGGCCGCTTCACTCCGCGACGCCGCGGAGTGAAGCATCGTCAGAATTGTGAGATGAAGCGCCTGCTCAGAATGTCACGCCCAGGATAATCGGAACGCGGTCGGCATTATTGAACGGGAAGCCGCTTTGGTTGTCCGCGTTCAGCCACATGTACCGGGACTCGATGAAGAGGCCGACCATCTTCCCCCAATTGAAGTTGAATCCAGCACCGGCGTTCCAGCCCCACCGACTCTGGCTGCTCGTGTTCGACGGGTTGTTCGGGTCGTCGAAATTAGTGAAGTATCCGCGGTAGTCAGCCCAACTTCCGCCTCCAACCACATAGAAGCGATTGAATGAGCGTCCCAGCGGTACGCGCAGCTTCAGATCGAGGTTAATGCCCCACATGTCGAGGTTGGGCGCGCTGAAGTTCGAGTTGAAATTCTGTCCACTCAGCTGATCGAATGTGCCATCCAATCGGACGCCTAACGGGCTATAGTTCCAGTCGTAGCCGACCGGCACCGTGATGTTCCAGCCCGTACTGTATCCGCCGCTGTTAAGGCCAGCACTTGTGATGTCGCCGGTGGGGATGCTGACGCCAGCGGCGACGCCCCAATAGACGCCACCCTTGTGACGCATCCAGGAGATCCGAGCTGCTTCCGCGCGCGCGATCGAGTCCGCACGAGCGATCGAATCCTGACGGGCTCTCTCCACCGCAGCGATGGAATCCTGCTTCCGACGCTCAGCCGCGGCGATCGAATCACGCCGCATCTGCTCGGCGCGCGCGATTGAATCCTCTCGTGCACGCGCAGCGGCCGCGGCAATTGAATCCTGCCGCGCACGCTCGGCCGCGGCGATCGAATCCTGATTCACCGCTGGCGGTGCCACTTCGCCACCCGATTCCTTCTTGATCGGAATGCGCTGTGATGAAGTCGTCTTGCCTTTCTTCGTCGTCTTGGTGGTTCGGCGAGTCGAGTCCGTCTGCTGCGCCTTCACAGTCGACACGCCTCCCAAGGTCAGGGCGATCGCGAGGCCGATCGCACAGCTACTGGAAAACCCAATTCGCATTTGTCTCCTCCCACTATGTCGACCTTCGCGTCAGCCCCCGCGGACGACTTGACGGGCGGAGCACCGGGACGGCCGAATCCGGTCGCGCTCCGAGCGACGACCATCGTCGCGGCACCGCGCAAACCGGCAGGCTACGTGCCGTTGCCCGTTCGACTCGGGGTTGGACTTAGGGGCAATGGAAATTGCCCAGACCGAGACGTGTTCGGGTTAACTCACACAGCGCCGCGTGCCGCGTCGTCGACCGACAATCGAAACGTCGCGATGCAACCGCGTGAGCTCTTTCGATTCTCGAGCAGCAGCGCGCCGCCATGCGCCTCCGCGATCTGTCGCGAGAGAACAAGGCCGATTCCGGACCCTTGCGGCTTCGTCGTAAAAAACGGAACGAACAAATTCGCGCTGCTCGGCAAACCTGGGCCTTCGTCCTCGATCATGATCGATACTGTGCCGTTTTGGCGTGTCCATCGGATACAGACATCGCCTCCGGTTTCGAGCGACGCGTCCACCGCATTGCGCAGAAGGTTTATAAGAAGCTGATCGAGCTGATCGCCGTCGGCGCGCAGAATGGTTGGTGGACCGCCTTCGATGCGCACGGGAAGACGCGTCTCCAGTGCCGCGACGCGGCGCACCCACGATGCGACATCGAGCGGAATGCGTTGTGGCGCGGGGAGCCGGGCTAGTCGCGCGTAGGCGGACATGAATCGAATCAGCGCCTCCGATCTGCCGCCGATCACGGACAGGCCGCGACGGATGTCGTGATCTACATCACCATCGCGTGGTCGATCGAGGAGTGTTTGCAAACTTCCCGCGATCGATTTGATCGGCGCGAGGGAATTGTTGATCTCGTGACTGAGGACGCGAACGAGACGCCGCCAGGCCTGCAACTCCTCTTCACGCAGCGCCTTCGTCACGTCGGCGAGCACGAGCAACGTGTGCGGACGCCCGTTCTGTCGAAACGATCCGCGCCGCACCTCCCATCGCGCGGCTCCGCCGGGGAATGTCACATCCATCGTGCGCGGCGACTCTCCGACAAGGCAGTCGGCAAGACCAACTTGATCCGCGGTTCGCCCGAGCAAACGTTCGGCGACATGTCCGAGCAGTCGTTCGCCCGCGCTGTTCACGAGGCGCAAGCGCTCGTCGTCATCGAACGCGAAGACGGCGACGTCGATGTCGGCCATGACGGTGCGCAGGAGCGCGGTCGCCTCCATCGCGCCGAGACGTTGCGTGCGCAATGTCTCGCCGAGGAGATTCGCCTCGAGGTACGCGAGGCCGAGCGCATCCTCTCGCTCCGCGCCGCGCGCGCGAATCGAGTAGTCTCCCTCTCGTAAGGCGGCCAGCATGTTCGAGAGCGTCTGCAGCGGACGCACGACGCGCTCACGGAGCACGAACGCGGTGATCAACCACGAGCCGAACACGAAGAGTCCGAGCGTCCACTCCACCTTGGCGCTGTAGCCGCCACGCCAGAGCAGGACGAGAGCAACGACGATCCCCGGCAGCCCCGAGAGCAGGGCCAGCTCGAGGACGCGGCGCTCGTGGGGCGCCAGCGGTTTCTCTCGACGCTCAGAGCTCGTAGGCCGCGATTCTCCGATAGAGCGCGCTACGCGACAGACCGAGGGCCTGGGCAGCGCGGCTGACGTTCCCGTCATAGCGGCTCAATGCCTTTTGGATGAGCAGACGCTCAACTTCCTCCAGCGTCAGATCCTCGAGACGCGGCGCGGCCGCGCTCGCGCCGCGAAGCGCGAGGTCGTGCGAGCGAATCTGCTCCGACTGGGCGAGCAGCACCGCGCGCTCGATCGCATGATCGAGCTCGCGGATGTTTCCGGGCCACGCGTGCTCGAGAAGCATCTGCATCGCTCCGGGGTCGAAGCCCGAAATCTGCTTGCGATAGCGCGCGGCGTGGCGTCGAAGGAAGTGCATCGCGAGCGGTGGAACGTCTTCTCGCCGCTCGCGCAGCGCCGGCAGATGCAATTCGATCGTGTTGATGCGAAAGAGGAGATCCTCGCGAAACCGTCCCGCCGAGACCTCTTCGTCGAGCCGTGCGTTCGTCGCCGAGAGGACGCGGACGTCGATGTGTCGCGCCTTCGACGATCCGACGCGCTCCACATCGCCCGTCTGCAACACCCGCAGCAGCTTGGCCTGGAGCGGAAACGGCACATTCCCGATCTCGTCGAGAAAGATGGTTCCGCCGTCCGCGAGCTCGAATCGCCCGACCCGATCGGTCTTCGCATCCGTGAACGAGCCCTTCACATGGCCAAAAAGCTCGCTCTCGAAGAGTCCCTCCGAAAGACCGCCCATGTTCACGGGAATGAACGGCTTCTGCGCGCGCGCCGACGACGCGTGCAGCCACTGCGCGACGAGCTCCTTGCCCGTACCGTGTTCGCCGGTGATGAGCACATTTGCATCAGAAGGACCGACCCGCTCCATGAGCTGCAGGATGGGCTTCATCTTCGGCGATTCCGCGATCAGTCGCGGAAGATTGTCGCGCCGGAGAAGGCGATTCTCATTCTCCAGTCGTCTCGCCCGCCGGAGCGCTCGGCCCAGCTCCACCTGCGTTCCGAGTATCGTCATCAGCCGTGCGTTGTCCCACGGCTTCTCGATGTAATCGCGAGCGCCGCGCCGCATCGCCTCGACCGCGCCCTCGACGCTGCCCCACGCCGTCATCACGATGATCGGCAAATCCGGCTCCAGGCCGCCTAACTGCTGCAGCACGTCGAGCCCTTCCTTTCCCGATGTCGTGTCGCGCGCGTAGTTCATGTCGAGCAGGAGGGCGTCGTAGTCTCGCTTCTCGAGCGCGGACATCACCGCGGCCGGTGACCCGGCGGTGTCGATGTCGTAGCCGTGCGTCTTGAGCAAGAGACGCAGCGCCTCGAGGACGTCCGTCTGGTCGTCCGCGACGAGAACGTGTGGGCGAGAGCGAGTTTCTGTCGGTGACATGTAGCGGAAAGCTGGAACGAACGGGGGCCTGGGTGCTAGTGCTCCCCGAGGCGTGGCGGCGTCCCACCGGACGCCGACGCAAAACGGGCGAGACGACATCGCCGTCTCGCCCGTTCAGAACTCGGTGCGAGCATGGTTACCGCGTGATCGCCCCTTCAGTGCCCGTTATCCACCCGTCCTTGAGCTCGACGATGCGATTCCCATAACGAGCGTTTTCCTCCGAGTGCGTCACCTGAATGATCGTCGTGCCGTCGGAGTTGAGCTTCTTGAACAACTCCATTATTTCGCGCCCCTGGCTCGAATGCAGGTTGCCGGTGGGCTCGTCGGCGAGAATGAGCCGCGGCTTCGCGATAACGGCACGCGCTACGCCCACGAGCTGCTGCTGCCCGCCGGACAGCTGGCGCGGATACAGGTCCTTCTTCCCCACCATTCCGAACCGATCGAGCGTGTCTCCAACAATTGCTTCGCGCTCCGACTTCTTGACGTTTCGGTACGAGAGCGGGATGTCGAGATTCTCGGCGACGGTGAGATCGTCGATGAGATGGTACTGCTGGAACACGAAGCCGATGTGCTCCTTGTTGAGCGCGACGCGCTGCTTGTGAGCCATGGCGTGCACCGGATGGCCGACGAAGTAGAACTCCCCCGTCCACGCGCTGTCGAGCATGCCGAGGATCGAGAGGAGCGTCGACTTGCCGGCGCCCGACGGGCCCATCACCGAGATGAACTCACCGGGCTGCACGTCGAGGGTAATTCGGCGCAGTACGAACATGCGGCCGGCGGGCGTCTCGAAGACCTTTTCGAGATTCCGCATCGCGATGAGCGGCCCGGTGATCGGCGCCGGCTCCGCCGCGGCGAGCCGCGACTGCGTCGACGAAGAGAACAAACCCATGGAAAACTCCGGAGGAAGCGGGAGACGGGACGCGTCGCGCGGCCCGTCCGCTGAAAGGTAGCAGCTGAATCAGATGTCGATAGCGCGCGCATTCCGGGAATTCGTGCGACAGCCGGCCGAAGGCCACCGAGACCGCTGACATGACGCTGATGGACAACAAAACGGGCGGGCATTTAGCGATTGCTAAACACCCGCCCCGTCGCTCGATGTCCGTCAGGCGTGCGCCTGGCCCGGACGGCTCTCTTCGACGACCCGGCCGTCGAACAGGTGCACCGACCGGTCGGCGTGCGCGGCGTACCGCGGATCGTGAGTGACCATGCAAATCGTCGCGCCGCCGCGATGCAGCTCACGAAGCAGCTCCATCACCGCTTCGCCGTTCGTCGAGTCGAGGTTTCCCGTCGGCTCGTCCGCGAGCAGGATGAGCGGATCGCCCGCCACGGCGCGCGCCACGGCGACACGCTGCTGCTGACCGCCGGAGAGCTGAGCCGGATAGTGCTTCATGCGATGGCTCATGCCGACGCGCTCGAGCGCGTCCTGCACTCGCTGCTTGCGCTCGCTCGCCGACATGCCGCGATAGGTGAGCGGCAGCTCGACGTTCTCGTACACGGTGAGATCGCCGATCAGGTTGAACGCCTGAAAGATGAATCCGATCTGCCGATTGCGAATGCGAGCGCGCTGCGACGGCGTGAGTTGGGCGACCGATTCGTTGGCGAGCGTATACTCGCCTTCCGTCGGGGTGTCGAGCAGCCCGAGGATGGAGAGCAGAGTCGTTTTGCCGCATCCCGAAGGCCCGGCAATCGCGACGTACTCTCCCGGCTGCACCTCGAGGTGAATGTCCTGAAGGGCGTGCGTTTCCACCTCGTCCGTGAAGAAGATCTTCTTCAACCCGGAAAGCCGGATCAGGGGCTGGTTGCCGTCCCCGGCCATGGCGCCGGCGGAAAGAGGCGAGGGAGATGTCTTGGCTGCGGATTCGGGCATGGGTCGCCAGGGGCTAGGGTCTGGGGATTGGGGGCGTAGGGATGGAAGGACTACTTGAGCTTAACGCGACTTGTGTTGTCCCACGTCGACATGTCGGAGATGATGACGCTGTCGCCAACGGCGAGTCCGTTGACCACCTCGATGGTGTTCACGGAGGCGCGGCCGAGCTTCACGTTCACGCGGTCGGCATAGCCGTTGTTCTTTTCGACCTTGAACAATCCAACCGTGCTCTCGGCCTGGCCGTACGCGGGGCGGCCGACGTAGAGAACATCTTTCAGGCGATCGATCTCGATCGTGCCGTCGACGCTGAGGTCGGAGCGCGCGCCGTTCGGCAGCGCGCCGTCGAGCCCGACTTCGACCGTGACCGTTCCCGCCTGCGACGACGGATCGGCACGGATCACGTGCCCTTCGATGATGCCGTTGTTATGCAGATCGATCGTCGCGCGCTGACCAACCACGACATCCTTCGCCTGCGTTTCCGGCACACGGAGCACCGCCTTGAGGCGACCGGGCTGCGCCACTCGCGCGAGCTCGATGCCCGAGTTCACCCACTGACCGAGCTCGAGTTGTGGATTGCCCAGCGTGAGGAGCTGTCCTGACTCGCCAGCGGTGACACGCATCGACGCGACGCGATTGCGCTGTTCCTGAAGAATCTGCTTGAGGCCGTCGATCTGCTGCTGCTGGAGATCGAGCTGCTGCTTCTGCGATGCCTCCATGTCGGTGTAGCGCTGGCGCTCGAGGTCGAGACGCCTCTTGAGCTCGGTCACCTGGTCGTGCGCGGCGGCGACCTCGTTCTTGCCGGCGAGGCCTTTCCGATCGAGGGAGTCGGCGACTGCCGCCGTACGAACTGCGTTTTGATACTGTGTGACGAGCTGCGCGACCGCGCCTTCCTGGGTCATCAACCCCTGCTGGAGCGATGTCTTCAGTTGCGCGAGCGCGGTGTACGCTTGAGTGAGCGACTGCTGGTACTGAAGCGTCTGAAGATCCAGGTCCGGGTTGCTCAACGTGAGGATCGTCTGGTCCGGTGTCACCGACGCACCAGGACGCACCGGGAGCGTTTCGACACGTCCGCTCGTGATGGCGACGATGATTCGAATGTGCTCCGGAACGAGAGTTCCGGGCGCGTTCACTGATCGCACCATCTCCCCTCTCTTGACCGTGTCGATCCAGAGCGTCGCGCGCTCGACTGGCGGTGCGGCTGGTCTGAGGCGACTGATGAAGGCGGAGATGGCAAGCACGCCAAGAAGAGCAATGCCCCCGGCGATGTACTTCTTGGTCTTTTTCGGTGGCTCGCGCTTGATATCCAACGGAGTCCTCTAGAGCTGAGATGCGAGTCGTGTGGGCATGGAGCCAACACGTCGTAAAGGAAGGAGCATGCCGACTTCAGTGTGTACCTAACTTCATGCGCGGCATCGCCTTTTGCTAGGTCCACCCAGCTTTCCGGCAACCCCTCCTGGCCGTCTGTGGGATTTTATGTCCCACAATCGAACAGTGACTTTCCCGCATCAGCCGCAACGTCGCGACGCCCTGGCGTTTTTGACCTCTGTTTGACAATCGAATCCGACAATAGGTTGTTGACGGTCGCCGCGTTTTGACGGCGAATTGCTATTCGGACAATCGATTGCCTGGGTTTCACGACGCGCGTTCGTGCGTCCCGAAAAGGTCTATCTGATGGCGCGCGTGAAGCGCGCGCTCAGGAGGGTTCCGCCGATGGCATTCCTCCGCGCGGTGGTAAGGTCGCTTCTTCTGGTTGGGCTGAGTGCCGCCTGGTTAGGCGCGCAGTCCTCACATGCACGTGTGATCGTCGCACCGCAAGGGCGGCCACGCATCGCGTCCATAGCGCCACCGCCGCCACCGCCGAGGCTCTTCACCTACGGCCAGACCGTCTTCGGGAACTACCCAGTCATCGTCACGCCAGACGGGAGAGTCCTCGTCGATCTCGGGAACGGATATGAGCAAGTTGCTCGAACCTGCCCGTATGCGTATGGCTACGCATGTCTGAGCTACGGCTACCCGATCGCTCCACAGACGACGGTCCCGCAATACATCGCGCCGCGTTACGCGCCTCCGGCGTACGGCGCTGGACCGTACCCGACGCCGACATATCCGCCAGCTGGGGGTTACGGCGCCTACGGGTACGCGCCGCCGGGCGGGGGCTACGGCACTTATGGAGCGTATGGGTACATCCCGTCCGGATCGGCGTATGGAACATACGGCGCCTACGGATACACGCCTCCAGGACGAGCGCCTGCTCCAGCGTACGGCGGCTGTCCGTCGGGTTACGTGCCGACCGGCAGCTACCCACCGTGCGTGGATCCATCGCGCACGCCGGCCACCTCGGCGCCGATGCCAGCGGCAGGTGCGATGCGGGCGGCGCCGCGCCGCCCGGTCGGGCGGTCGACGAGCGCGCCGCGGATAGTGCCTCGATAGCGGCGAGTGGCGCCGGCAGCCGATCGGCGAGCCGCCGGCACCTAACGAGTCAGGCGATCCGGCCGGCGCTCGGCGCGCTCGTCGTCCTGGTGGCCGTCGCGGCCGGCGCCGGGGCGCAGGCGGATACCCTCGTCCGCGACTCGACGCGACGCGCGACGGATTCGACGCGCCAGGCGGCCGATTCCGCGCGACGCATCGACTCGACGCGCGCGCCTCTGCGCCTCTGCGCCGGTGGCGACGTGACGTTGGGCACGGATCTCGATACGCTCTGGGCGAAGGCGGCGGCCAAGCGGCTGCGTACCGATTTCGACCTCAGCAACGCGCCCGACTCGCTGCTCGCGCCGCTCAAGCCGTTTTTCGCCGACGCCGACGTCGTGCTCGTGAACGTCGAAGGCGCCATCGGCAGCGGCGCCGCGCCGAGCAAGTGCCGGCGGCACGCGCTCAATTGTTTCGCGTTTCGTCAACCGGTGGCGACGGCCCGCGCGCTGCGCGGTCTCGCGGACTCGGCGGTCGTCGTCGGCAATGTCGCGAACAATCACGCGCGTGACGCGGGGGACGACGGGTTTCTCGTTTCCCTCTCGCACCTCGCGCGCGCGGGAGTTCTCGTGACGGGTGCCGATACGCTCGCGACGCCGGTCGTGACGCGGCGCGGCGATACGATCGCCGTGCTCGGCTTCCACACCTCGAGCGACAGTCCGGACGCGCGAGATCTGGACGCCGTGCGGCGCCACGTGCGCCGCGCGGTCGACCGGTGGGGCACGGTCATCGTCACCATGCACCTCGGCGCCGAGGGGCAGACCGCACAGCGCACTAGGGATTCGACCGAGCTCTTTCTCGGTACGATCGATCGCGGGAATCCGGTGGCCTTCGCCGACGCGGCGCTGGAGAGCGGGGCGACGATGGTGATCGGCCATGGCCCGCACGTCCTCCGCGCCGCGGAGTGGCGGGGCGACCGCCTCGTGCTGTATTCGTTAGGCAATCTGCTGACCTACGGTCCGTTCCGCCTCGCCGAGCCGATGAATCGCGGGGTAGTCGCCTGCGCCGACGTCGACTCGGCGCGTCACGTCCGCGCGGCGTGGCTGCGGCCGACGATGCAGTTGGCGCCCGGCGTGCTCGTCACCGACGTCACGGCGCGCGCGACGGTGCTCGTCGACTCGCTGAGCGCGCTCGACTTTCCGCGGACCGGTGTGTTGGTTGGTATCGACGGCGTGCTGCGGCGCCGCACGCCCGTCGATTCGACGGGCGTTCCCCCGGCTAGCGTTCGGGAGTCGCCAGGAATCCCAGCGCGGGCTGAGCGTCCGCGAGCATCGGGATCCGCGCGACGCCGCGCCAGATCTTGATTCGCGGCGCGGGGGCGCGGTTTAGCGGACTCTCAATGACGCGTCCCGCGACGCTGCTCGCGTGCACGAAGCGCCCATCGCCGACATAGATCCCGATGTGGCTGATGCTCGCCCTGTCCGTCGACGCGAATGTGAGCAGATCGCCCGGTCGGAGCAGCGACGTGTCCCGTTCGACCGGAACGCCGACGGTTGCCTGTGCCTTCGCCGTGCGCGGCACCACCAACGAGAAGCGCGACATCACGTACTGAATCAGTCCACTGCAATCGAAGCCGCGCCGCGGCGACGCGCCGCCATGCCGGTACCGCGTGCCGATCTGCGCTCGCGCGAGTGCGACGATCGAGTCCCGCAGCGAGCCGGCCGAGGCGCTCATGCCCTGCAGCATCGGGATCGGCGCCTGCGCGGCAGCCGGGCGTGCCGAGGCCGCACCCACCAGGGCGACGAGCACGAGCACTCCACGCCATGGGCGTGGAATCGACGCGCGACGCACAGTGTGTTGCTGCATGAGTCACCTCGGCGTTGTCGACGGCACCGCGCTGAAGACGAGTCATCTCGCGCGGCGGAACCGCACCAACCTGTCTACAGCGAAACCAACGGACTGTGACCGATCGCACAGGGCGGCCGGGAGTTGCCAACTATCTCAAGCCTCGACCCAACCCACACAATTCGAAAGGGCCGGCTCGGCGCTGCTCGTTCATCGAATGCCAAGAACCTTGTGCGTTTGGAGGCTGAGCCGCCAACGCGGGTGCAGCTGACAATAGCGAACGGCTGCCCGTGTGTTCTCCGCTACCGCCGGGCCGTCCATAGGCTGTAGAAAGAAGTGATCGAATTCCAGTGTCTCGAATCTTTCCGGTTCAGCGCCTTCCTGTGGATAGACAAGCTTGAGCTCATTTCCGTTTACGAGTGCCAAATTGGCGCGCGCTTTTGGGCTCACGCAGATCCAGTCGATGCCGCCAGGTGGAATCATCGTGCCGTTCGTTTCGATCGCGACCTGAAAGCCGCGCTCGTGCAGCGCGGCAATCAGTGGCGCGTCGAGTTGCAGCAACGGCTCGCCACCAGTGCAGACGACAAAGCGGTGAGCGACGTTGCACTCGGCGGGCCAGCATCGCGCGATCGCGTCGGCCAAGTCGTCTGGGCTGGCAAATCGTCCGCCGTCGCTCGAGACGCCGACGAAGTCGGTGTCGCAAAATGAGCACACCGCGGTCGCGCGATCCTGCTCGCGCCCCGTCCACAGATTGCACCCGGAGAAACGGCAGAACACCGCCGCACGTCCGGTGTGAAAGCCCTCACCCTGCAGCGTGAAGAAGATTTCCTTGACGGTGTAGTTAGGCATAACGAGCCGGATCCTTCGCGCCGACGGCCTCGAACGCGGCGAGGCGCAGCCGGCAGGCGTCGCAGCGGCCGCATCCCGCGCCCGACGGCGATGGATCATAGCAGCTCGTCGTCATGCCGTAGTCCACGCCGAGCCGCATGCCGAGCTCGATGATCTCGCGTTTCGTGAGATCGATGAGGGGCGCGCGAACGCGGACGGGCGTCTCACCCTCGACGGCGCCGCGAGTGGCGAGATTGGCCATGCGCTCGAACGCGGCGACGTATTCGGGGCGGCAGTCGGGATAGCCCGAGTAGTCGACGGCGTTGACACCGATGAAGATGTCGGAAGCGCCGAGGACCTCCGACCATGCGAGCGCGTACGACAGGAAGATCGTGTTGCGCGCGGGCACGTACGTGATGGGAATTCCACGGCTCATCTCGCTCGTCAGGCGATCCTTCGGCACCTCGATATCGCCGGTGAGAGCGGAGCCGCCAAACGCGCGGAGATCGATGTCGACGATTCTATGATCATGCGCCTGGAAAGCACGCGCCACGCGTCGCGCCGCTTCGACCTCGACGGCGTGGCGCTGACCGTACCGGAACGTCATCGCGTGCACGAGGAAACCTTCGCCAATGGCGTAGGCGAGCAAAGTTGTCGAATCGAGGCCGCCACTGAGCAACACGACGGCCGGTTCGCCACTCGACCGCGCCACGCCACCACTCATCGCAGCGCCTGATCGAAATCCTCGATCAGATCATCGACGTGCTCGAGGCCGACCGACAACCGCAGAAGACTCTCGGGCGCTCGCGTCCCGGGCCCTTCGACGGACGCGCGGTGCTCGATGAGACTCTCGGTGCCACCAAGGCTCGTGGCGCGGGTGACGAGCTTGAGTCGCGCCGCGAGCCCCATCGCGTCGTCGCGTCCACCGCGGACCTCGAGCGACAGCATGCCGCCGAAACCGCTCATCTGTCGCGCGGCGATGTCGTACGCCGGATGCTCGGGCAGCCCCGGATAGTGGACGGCGGCGATGCGCGCGTGACTCGTTAGGTATCGGGCGAGCGTCATCGCGTTCGAGGAATGTGCGTGCATCCTCCAGGGAAGCGTACGCACGCCGCGCATCGTGAGCCAACACTCGAAGGGGGAGGGAACAGCGCCGACGGAGGTCTGGATCGCACGCAATCGCTGCGCGAGCGGTCCGTCGGTGCGCCACACGAGCGCTCCCCCGAGCACGTCACTATGGCCGCCGAGGTATTTCGTCGTCGCGTGCATCGCGATGTCCGCGCCCAGCGCCAACGGCTGCTGCAGAACGGGCGAGGCCCATGTGTTGTCGACGACGCACGTCGCCGACCGAGAGTGCGCGATCTCGGCGATGCGGGCGATGTCGACAACGCGGAGGAGGGGATTGGAGGGCGTCTCGACCCAGACCAGGCGCGTCGCCGGACGCAACGCATCTTGAACGCAACGCGGGTCGGTCATGTCCACCGCCGTCACCTCGAGCTTCCACGGCCCGAAGATCTCGCGCATCAACTTCGTGGTGCCGAAGTACGCGTCGTCAGGAACGAGGACGTGCGCACCGGGGTGCAGTGACTGCAGCATCGCCGCGGTGGCCGCCGAGCCGGAGGCGAAGCATGCGGCACCGGCGCCCCCCTCGAGCTTCGCGAGGCACTCCTCGAGCGCCGTGCGATTGGGATTCGCGTAACGCGAGTAGATCAGCCCCCCGCGATACTGGCCGTCGGGCTCGCGCTCGAAGGTCGTGGAAAGATGGATTGCCGGAGTGACGGCGCCCGTGGTTGGATCGGGCGCGTGGCCCGCGTGCACGGCGAGAGTTTCGATGCGCATGGTGAGGGCAGCTTACAAGCTCGGCTCACGAGCTTCCAGAGGGCCAGTCAGCGCTTTGGCGGTGACGAACGTTCATCTAACGTGGCCCGGCGGATCGATCCACGGATCACCCGGCCCTTTCGTCTTTCACCAAACCTAGAACGTTTTTCCCCTCGTCGTGCAGCCCATGAAACGTCAGATGGTGTCCTTCTTCCGTGTCGCCGCGTTCGTCGCGGCCGTACCGACTCTCCTCGCGGCCCAGCCGGGAGCGCACGCAAGCGGCCCGTTGCCGCTGAAGCACGACCCGCAACCGACGTCCGCCGAGATTTCCGCCGGCGATCTGATGACACGCCTCTACATCTTCGCCGACGATTCGATGATGGGGCGTGAGACGGGGACACGTGGTCATCTGATGTCGACCGCGTACATCGCGAACGAACTGCGGCGCCTCGGCCTCGAGCCGGCCGGCGACAACGGCACGTTCTTCCAGAACGTCCCGATGATTCGTCGCGCCTTCGACGAAAAGTCGACGATCACGGTCGGCGACGTGACGCTGCACGGCGGGACGGATTTCATCGCCACCGCGCCGACGGGCGCACCGCCGGCCTTCGGAGCCCTCGACGTGGTATTTGGGGGACGTGCTGGTGACACGACGGGAGGAGCTGCGCCCACACCGGACCAGACACGCGGCAAGCTCTTGCTGCAGTATCCAGCAGAGCGCGGTGCCGGGCGCGGCTTCGGATTCGGAGGGCGCGGTGGACGCGGAGGCGGCGCCGCCATCGTCGGTACGATCGAGGAGATCACGCCGCAGGCGGTGCACCTCGCGACACATCCGCGAGAAGGACAAGTGACGCTCGAAACGCCGCCTCCGAACAGCCAGCGCGGATTTGTTTCGCTAACGCTCACACCGGCCGCGGCGTGGACGCTGTTGGGCGCCGACCCGACGACGGCGGAGAAGGGGCAGGCGGGAAAGAGCGCGACGATGCACCTGGTCTTCGACGAGGAGCCAGCGCCGGCGAGAAATGTCGTCGCGATCATTCGCGGTTCCGACGCGAAGCTCAAGGCCGAGTTCGTCGCGTTAGGCGCGCACAATGACCACATCGGCTATTTGACGACGAGCCCACAGGATCACGATTCGCTTCATGTCTTCCGGCAGGCGCAGTTCGCCATCAACGGGCTCGTGCGCCGAGGGCAGCGGCCGTCGGTGGCGCAGCAGGGAGAGCTGAGCGCGCTGAACGTGAACTTCGACAGTCTGCGTCGGGCGCGGCCCGTTAGGCTGGACTCGATCCGGAACGGCGCCGACGACGACGGCTCGGGATCGGTGACGCTCCTCGAGATCGCGGAGGCATTCGCGAAGGCGCCCCGCAAGCCCAAACGTTCACTGCTCTTCGTTTGGCATACTGGCGAAGAGAAGGGGCTCCTCGGCTCGCGCTGGGTCACCGATCATCTGCCGACAGCGGCGGATTCGATCGTTGCCCAGCTGAACATGGACATGATCGGCCGGGGCGACGCGCAGGACATCCCTGGCGGCAGCGAAACCTATGTGCAGCTCGTCGGCTCGCGGCGCTTGTCCACGGAACTCGGCGACATCGTCGAGCAGGTGAACAAGACGGAGAGGATGCCGTTCACCTTCGACTATCAGTTCGATGCGAACGGCGATCCCGAGAACATCTACTGCCGCAGCGATCACTACAACTACGCGCGGTTAGGCATTCCGGTCGTGTTCTTCACGACGGGGCTGCATGGCGACTACCACCAGGTGACGGACGAGCCCCAGTACATCGACTATCAACACATGGCGCGGATTGGCCAGCTCGTGCACGACATCGCGCTGACGGTCGGGAACCTCGATCATCGACCGCTGGTGGACAAGCCGAAACCGGATCCGAATGGCAGGTGCCAACAGTAGGGGTAGAGAGTGGAGGATGGAGGGTAGAGGAAAGCCCTCCACCCTCCACCCTTTACTCATCGTTAGGCCACCCTCAGCACTCCCACCACCTGCTTCAACTGCGTGGAGCCCTCGAGCAGGACGTTGCTCGCTGACGTCATTTGCTCGCACGCGGCGCTCTGCTCCTGCGTCGACGCGTTGACCTGGCCGGCGGCGCTCGCGTGGCTCTCGGCGGTGCGCGCAATCGTTTCGATACTCCTCGCGGCCCCATCGACGGCGCGGAGATTGGTCTCCGCCGCCTCCGAAACGCCTTCGGCCGCGACACGCGTACGCTCGGCGGCGCTCACGATGCTGTGTAGCGCCGCCTCGATGGTTTCCGAGAGGTGCTCGATCTCCACGACGCGCGCGGCGCCCACTTCCATGGCGCGCGCACCGGCGCTCACGCGATCGGTGACGATCGAAGTCACTTGAAGAATGTCGTCGGCGGCGCGCTGCGCTTGCGCGGCGAGCTTCCGCACCTCGTCGGCGACGACCGCAAACCCGCGCCCGTGCACACCGGCGCGTGCCGCTTCGATCGCGGCGTTGAGCGCCAACAGATTCGTTTGGTCCGCGATCTTTGCCACCATCGCGACAAAGCGATGGATTTCCGCCGTGGTACCGTTGAGCGCGATGACCTCGGTCGCGGCACGTTCGACGCTCGCTTTGACGTCGCGCAGCATGCCGACCGATCGCTGGACTTCCTGCCGCTTTTCGGCAGCGGAGGTCTCGATCTCGCGCGCAAGGTCGTTCACTTCGCTCGATCGGAATCGCACGCCGTCCGCCGACACACGAATCTCCGACAGCGTTGCATCGATCGCGCGGAGCTGCTGCACCTGTGTCTCCGCGCCATGCGACACGTCGGTCATCGCATCCGCCATCTGACCGGCGGAGAGCGAGATCTGCTCCGAGACCGAGGCGAGGTCGAGAGCCGAAGCGGCGACACTTTGCGCGGTGTCGGCAGCGACGGTGACGATGCGCGACAGCGAGTCGCCCGTCTGGTTCATCGCGTTCGCGAGAATCTCGAATTCGCCCGGGAGATCGCCGCCACTCCGCACCGTGAGATCCCCTTCGCTGAGGCGCTTGGCCTGATCGACAAGGAGGGCGAGTGGCTTCCCGATCGAGAACACGGTAACGACGACGATGCCGAGCGCGATGATGACGGCCCCGACGATGAGCCCGAGCAGCGTCGCCGCGCGCTGATGCGTTTCATCGGCAAGTCGCTGTGAGGCGCTCGTGACGCGTTGCGCTTTGACGAGGCCAAGCTTGTCGATGTTGGCGAGCAGGTCATTGATGTCGCCCTGGGCGCCGCTGGCCACATGTCGCGCCTCATCGACCCGCCCGATGTCGACGAGACGGTGCGCGCGCGCGTACCGAACCTCCATCGCCGAGAGCTTCGCGTCGATGAGCGCGACGGTCGCGATCTCTTCGGCCGTGCGATCCGGGCGCGAGTTGATGGTGCGCTGAATGTCGTGCGCGTTCCAGCCGTGCTGGCGAAACGCGGTTTCCGCATCCGGGTCTCGGGTGTCGATGTAGCGCGAGCCAGCCTCGAGTGTCCGTGCCGCGTCGCTCGAGATCTGCGACGCGAGACGGGAGTCGGTTTGGACGTCGCGCAGCGTCGAAGTGATCTCTCGCGACATCGAGCTCAGCGTCCGCCACGCAACCGCGCCGGCGATGACAAGAAGCGCAACGACAACGAGCGAACCGATCCAGAGCCGACCGCGAATCGTCTGCGCGCTCGTCGCGAGGCGCGTGAACACCGTCAGCCGAACTGCCCGCGAGAACGGAGCGAAGTTCACTGCACATCCTCGACGGTCAACGCGCCACGATGTATACGCGTCATCACGATCGATTTGCCCACCGGATCACCCTCGGGGGAGAAGGCGATAGTGCCGGTGACGCCGCGAAATCCGCCGCGCGAGCCGAGGTCGGCCAGATACTGGCGCACGCGACTTCGATTCGATCCAGCGCGTGTGACGACGTCGGCGAGGAGCTTCGTCGCGTCATAGGCGAGCGCGGCGTTGCCGTCGGGCGTGATGCCGTAGCGTTTACGGAACTGCTCGACGAATTGACGGGCGTCGGCGTGAGCGTCTTCAGCGGTGAACGGCGCACCGACGAACACGCCTTCCGAGAGCGTGGTGTCGGAGGTGAGCACACTCCAGCCGTCGCCGCCGATGAGATCGGCCTTCAAGAGCTGGCGACGTGCTTCGCGCAGAAACGCGAGCCCGCTCGCACCCGTTCCGGCGACGAAGACGAGATCGGGTTCCTGTCGCTTGTAGTACGTGACGAAGGGCTCGAAGTCCTGCGCGGCGCCTTCGGCGATCGGATCCGTGCTGACGATCTCGCCCTTGAAGCCGCGAATGAACGCGTCGGTGAGGCCGCGTCCGTAGGCATTGTTCTCGTACAGGATCGCCGCGCGCCGCCGACCACGTCGCATCGCAAAGCGCGCGATGTCGAGGCCGTTCGTCGAGTCGCTGGAGATCACGCGGAAGGTCCAGCGCGAAATCCCGGTGAGCTCGGGGGAGGAGGCCGTTGTCGCGACGGCGGGAAGGTGCCCGTCGTACACGCGCGCGGCGGAGACCATCGCTCCGGAGTTCACATGTCCGATGACGGCGACGACGTCGCGGCGATTCACGAACTCCTGGGCGATGGCGGCGGCGCGCATCCCATCGCCCTGGTCGTCGCGAAAGAGGACCTGGACGTGCGGCGCGGTGGGGGCGCGCGCGTTGAGCTCCTCCACGGCGAGCTCGATGCCGCGCCGATTCATGGCGCCGTATTCCTCGGTCCATGGCCCAGCGGCGCCGAGGACGATCAGCGGACCATTGGTGGATCGACACGCGACAACGAGAACGGCGACGATGCAGGCGATGAGCAGTCGCTTATACATCTCTTCGAAGCGAAGGTGAGGCAGCCGCATCGCCGCGAAAGAGGACGGGTGACTCGGGGACAGCGTAACTGATCGACAGCGCAACTGCTTCAACCGCGTCGCGCTGTCACGTCACCACGCCGTTGCTCATCCACGCGGCTGCTGCTGCGTCAGGCAGTGCAGCGTCCCGAAGCCCCAAACCAGGTCGACGGCGTGCACGCCGACCACTCGACGATTCGGCAGCAGCGCGGCCAGGGTGTTGAGCGCGACGCGATCGTTCGGATCGTTGAAGGTGGGCACGAGCACGACGTCGTTGGCGATGTAGAAGTTCGCGTAGCTCGCCGGCAGTCGTTCTCCGTGCATGGTCACCGCGCGCGGATAGGGAAGTTTCACGACCTTGAAAGCGCCGGCGAGCTCGAGGCGCTCCATGTTGTCGACCGAGCGGCGGTGGTTCTCGTCGTCGTTCGGGTCCTCCTCGTACGCCAGGGCGATGACGCCCGGCGCAACGAAGCGCGCGACGTCGTCGACGTGGCCGTGCGTGTCGTCGCCGACACATCCCTCGCCCAGCCAGATCGTCTGTCGGATACCCAGATACTCGTTGAAAACATGCTCATAGCCTTCGCGCGTGAGCCCGGGATTGCGCTGCTGAACGTCCGCGAGCAGACATTCCTCCGTCACGAGCAACGTTCCCTCGCCGTCCGTTTCGATCGCGCCGCCCTCGAGAACGACTCGCTCGCCGGTGTCGGGGCGTACGGGCTCGAGGCGGCGAAGTCCCGTGATCCGCGCCACCGCCTCTCCGACGCGGGCGTCACGCGCGAAGTTGTCGTACTTGGCCCAGGCATTGAAGCGCCAATCGAGGAGACGCACCACCCCCCCCTCACCGAGCACCGCGGTCGGGGCCGAGTCGCGCAGCCAGACGCGGTCGTTAGGCACGAGGTGCAGCCGGTAATTCCCGCCGACGCCGTGGGCGTGCAGGTGCTGCTCCGCGGCCGCGCGCACCTCGTCGTCGTCGCAGAGAATCTCGACGCGCTCGTGCGCGTGCAGGACGCGCACGATCTCCGCATAGACCCAGGGAATCGGCGCCAGCTTGCCCGGCCAGTCGGGCTCGTGATGTGGCCACGCGATCCAGGTCGCCTCGTGAGGCTCCCACTCGGCGGGCATGCGAAGCGCGCCGAGTTGCGCCTTGCGCCCTGCACGCCGCGCGCGCTTGCTACTCCGCCTCGTCGCGGGCTCCGGTTCGATGGGGCGCGCGCTCGTCCTTCGACCCTCCATGTCTCCGGTTGGTCCGATGACGCCGCCACCCGTCGAGTCTTCAGTCACGCGTCACGCTCACGCTCCATGTCTCACGCCGCTCCGAGATATCTGCTCAGGATCGGCGCGTAGGCATCGATGCGACGGTCGCGAAGGAAGGGCCAGTTGCGCCGCGTCTCTTCGATGAGGCGCGGATCGCAGCGGGCGACGAGCACGGCCGGCTCCGTATCAGCCTCGGCAAGGACACGGCCGAACGGATCGCAAATGAACGAGTGACCGAAGAACTCCAGCCCGTTCGTACCAGGCTCCGCCTCGAAGCCGACGCGGTTCGGCGACGCGACGAAGACGCCGTTGGCGATCGCGTGGGAGCGTTGAATCGTGCGCCACGCCTCGACCTGCGCGCGGCCGAACTCCGCTTTCTCCGCCGGGTGCCAGCCGATGGCGGTCGGATAGAGCAGGACCTCGGCGCCGAGCAGGCTCGTTATGCGCGCGGCCTCCGGGTACCATTGGTCCCAGCAGATCAGCACGCCGATGTCCGCATAACGAGTATGCCAGACGCGGAAGCCGCTCGCCTGCTTCGCGACCTCGCCGATGCGATCGATGTGGTCGTCCGTCGTCGCGTCGCCCGGCGTGAAATAGTACTTCTCGTTGAATAGCGGATCGTCCGGAATGTGCATCTTGCGGTACGCGCCGAGCAACGTGCCGTCGGCGTCGATGATCGCCGCCGAGTTGCGATACACGCCGCGCGCCTGGCGCTCGAACAGCGGAACGACGAGCACGATCGCGAGCTCGCGCGCGATCTTTTCCATGATCTCGGTCGTCGGGCCCGGAATCGGCTCGGCGATGTCGAAGCGCTCGTGCTTCTGCGATTTGCAGAAGTACGGCGCGTTGAAGAGCTCCTTGAGGCAGACGATCTGCGCGCCGCGCTCAGCCGCTTCGCGAATGCGCGGTATCGTCGCGTCGATGGTCGCCTGTCGATCGTCGGACGCGGCGTCCTGAACGATGCCGACGGTGAATGGCTCGGTTCTCATGGCGCCGTGAAAGCTGACCGGTTTGGAGCCGAGCAGGAAGTGGCGGTTGGTTCTTCCAGGTTCGCGTTACGGATTGTCCACGACGCCGATGACGACGTCCATCACGTTCGTGCCCGTTGCGCCAGGCGAGAAGAGCGCATTGATCGCGGCAAGCACGCCGTTCGAATTGTGCTGCGCGAGAGCGGTGGCTGGATCCAGGCCCGCGGTCTGAATCGCGCTCCAGGTCGCGACGTCGACGAACGCGCCGGCGGCCTCGGTGGTGCCGTCGCGACCGTCCGTGCCGGCGGCGAGCAGTGCGATTCCCCTCGCGCGCTCGCCGGCCTCGTGCAGGGTGCGCGCGGCGGCGAGCGCCAGCTCCTGACAGCGGCCACCGGGAGGGAACGAGGTCGGTGTCGCGCCGCGGCGCGCGGACGAGGCTCGCAGCGTGACCGTCGTCTCGCCGCCCCAGATCGCGACCCGTGGCGCATGCGCGTTGGTGGGCACGGCGTTTTGCGCGCGGAGCTCGAGCAGCCAACGTGCAATGGCCTCGCCGCGCGGTGCCGCCTCGCCGACGAGGGGTGCGTCCACCACGTAGACGGCAGCGGCGCCTAACGCGCGCGCCCGCTCGGCGGCCGCGTCGAGCGCGCCGCGATTGTTCGCGATGACGCGAGCCGTTCCATGCGCGAACGCGGGATGCCCACTCTTGGGCGTCTCCGGCTCCGCTCCGCGCGACACGTCGTCCACATAACGACTGAACGACTTCGGCACGCGATCGATGAGCTTCGACTCCTCGAGAATCTCGATGACATCGTCGGCGGTCGACGGGTCCGGCACGCTCGGCCCCGATCCGATCGTGGCGAGGTCGTCCCCAGGAACGTCCGACACGGCGAGGCAGTGCGCCGCGGCGGGAGAGATCGCCAATGCGAGCCGCCCACCGCCCCAGCGCGTAAAGCGCCGGCGCACGGTGTTCACGGCGCCGATGTCGAGCCCCGACGCGAGCAGCAGATCGAATAGTTGCGTGAGCTCACCTTCGCTCATGCCGCGCAGCGGTCCGGCGATGAGGCTCGTTGCGCCGCCGCTCACCAGAACGAGCGCGACGTCGCCGCTCTTCATGCGCGCGGCGATTTCGCCGATACGCTGCGCCGCGGCGAAGGATCTGGCGCCGGGTGTGGGGTGGTCGCCCTGCAGCACCGCGAGCGTGCCGTAGGGGGACGGTGAATCGTTAGGTGCAACGATCAATCCGCCGACGATCTGGTTGAGTGTGCGCTGGAGTGACGCGACCGCCGCCGCCGCCATCGCCGGCGCCGCCTTGCCGAACGAGAAGATCCAGACAGGACGATCGCGAGCGATGCCGAGTGCTTCGACAGCGCGCGCCGTCACCGGGCCGGTCGCCGCGCCGGCGACGGCCGCCTCGTACAACTGTCTCAGCAACTCGCGGGGAATCGGCACAGAGATCGTGGTGACGGCGAATGTCTGCGGACAAAAGAAGACCGCCGGTGGGAGACGCACCGGCGGTTTCGCACGTAACCCAGCGAAGCGATCGACGAGGACTACTTGTCGCCGGCGACCACTCCAGCTACCGAGCGGGCGACGGCTTTTCCGAGCTCCGCGTACTCCTGCTGGGACAGCACATTCACCGGAACCTGCTTGAAGACAATGTGTCCATCGGGTCCGATGACGAAGAGATTGCGCGTATCGAGCTTGCCGCGCGTCGAGCCGTAGAGCTTTCCAACTTTCTGATCGGGATCGCTGCCGAAGAGCATTGGGAAGCTCGACTCGTGCGCCCAATTGGCGAGCATCGTGTCCGGATCGACGCTCACTCCCAAAACGACGACTTTCTTCCCGTTGTTGAAGAGCGTGGCGTACTGATCACGGTACGCCTCCATTTGAATCGTTCAGCCCTTCGTCCGCGCCTGGAAGAAGAAAGCGAGTACCACAGTCTGACCGCGGAAGCTGGAAAGCCGGATCGAATCGCGCAGTACACCGAAGCGAGTGGCGCCGGTGATGGTGAAGTCAGGCGCCATCGAACCAACGTCAGGCGTTGCGGCAGGAGGGGCTGGCGCGGCCGGTTGTTGCGCTGTCAGTGTGAGAACGGGCCCGCCAATGAGTGCGAGGCCCAGCAACGCCATGCCGACAAGGGGTCCAGCTCGTTGGGTCATTGTCACTCCAATTGATGATGGGACTGAAAATGATTGGGTTCGCTGAGCGTTGCAAACCCCACTCATGCGTCCTGCCCAACAGGTCTAATCCCCGATCGAGGACAATGTGCCGTCCCCTGGCGTGACACGTGGCGCACTTAACCGCCACATATCTCGCTTAACGGGCGGAACGGCGCGTGCCCTCTCCTCCGCATACCGCGTGCGTTCGTGACACCGAGTCGCGCGGCGAACTTTCGGGGGGGGAAACATGTTCAGCAACCACGCGAATAGGATACGGCTGCTTCTACCGGTATCGGCCATCATGCTGGGGCTTGGTGCGTGCGGCCGAAGTGACCGAAGCCCGGCGGACGACGCGCTGAAAAACGACCTGGCGCTTGCGGCCCAGGCACAGCCGTATCAGCCGCAGCAGTTTGTGTCGCCTACGGAGCAGGGCATGAATCCATACGCGAACCCGTACGGCTATCCGGTCGCGAATGCGGCCTACGGATATCCGCAACAGGTTCAGACGGTCGCGAGATCGCCATATCCGGCGACGACGACTCGGCGCGCGTCCTCGAGCGGCGTGTCTCGCTCGTCGGGATCTTCGGGGACGTATTCGCGCCAGCCCGCTGAGCCGATTCGCAATACCAAGCGGGATGCGGTGATAGGCGCCGCCGCCGGCGCGGTGCTGGGAGCGAGCTCGAGCCGGGACAAGCTCAAGGGCGCGATCATAGGAGCCGCGGCCGGTGGAATCCTGGGTGGGATCATCGGGCACACGGTGGACGTGAAGAATCCTTAGCAGCTTGCGGGTAGTTCGGACGCCCCGCCTCGATCCGAGGCGGGGCTTTTTCCTGTCTCGGGTGACGGTTGCGGCTCTTGCTCAGTCCTCAGGGCAACGGCGTGACCAGCGACTGCCGAGAGGAGAACGAGGCGAAATGATCCCAACACAGCTCGCGCAGCAACTCGACGAGATTCTCGATCAGCTCGTGAAAAATGTCGAGGGATCGGTGCACGCCTTCTATCGCGGCGATCAGAAACAGAACACGAGTCAGGTGAAGAGCGATCAGTTTCGCAAGGTCGCGCGCGAGTCGCTGCTGGCGATGCTCGGCGGATCGATGACGCCGCGTCCGGGCACGACACTCGGCGCGTTAGGCGGCGGGTCGAGTGGAAATGCGGGGCTATTGGAGGCGGACGAGATCGCCGCGATCACGCGGTGCATCATGGGATGGCTGCCGATGGGCGCGCCGAGCGCGGCGAGCCCGCAGTCGCGCTGTGTGCCCGCCGCCAAGGAGCTGGCGCCGAGCTGGGGCGAGCGCGAGAAGGCACGAACTTCACTCAAGCGCGCCGCCGGCTGATTGTCGTTAGGCGCTCGGCCACTCAGCGGCCGTATTCTTCGCGGACCCAGGTTCGAAACACGCGTTCGAATTCGCGCTCGTTTTGCGGCACGTGGTGGGCGTCGTTGACGACGTCGCGGGCAGTGCCGCCGGCGAGCAGGGCGTCGGCGAGGCGCCCGACAACGCGCGGCCCCTCGCGCTCGACGAGGAACAAGGTCAAGCCGACGCCCTCCGCCCCGACGATCGTTCGCCGCTCCTTGGACGCGGCAATGGTGTCGACGACGCCGGCGTTAGGCGCGTGCATGTCCAGCAGCGTCGCGACCGGCGGCGCGTCGTCGAGGTGGTCCTTGAGGTAGTCCATCACGCGATCGGGCGCTCCCGGATCGCTGAGCACCGTGACGACGCCATCGACGAACCAGATCGGCAATGGATCGGTGTGGTAATCGCTCGGATGCGCCGCCGTCTCGATTTCCTGTGCGACGTGGCGCCGCGACGCCACGTAAGCGGTGAGCAGCTCACGCGCGACGCGCGTCGAAACGGGCCAGATCTCGTCCTCCGGCGTGTCGGGCGCCACCCCTTCGATGTCACGGAGATTGTGAGGCCGCACATAGACAAACGTGTGGATGCGGCGCTTGGCGAAAAGGCCGGCGTCGGTGGGCGAGATCGTGAAGGCGCTGTCGGCGATGACGATCACCATCGGCGGACCCTCCACGCCAAAGTGCTTCGCGAACTCTCGATAGGCGCGATTGGTCTGCTGCTCGGAGATACTCACCGATGCGGCGGTGGGCCCGTAAATCTCGTACTCGTCGCTCTTGTAAACGTGAAGCCGCGTGCCGGAGAGTGTCGCCGTCGAGTCGCCGATCGCGTTCGCGACCAGAGTCGGGCGATAGACGTACTTCCGGAGAAAGCAGCCGTCGGCGAAAGTCGTTAGGCAGCAGAGCCCGGCTGCCGCGAACAACCGCGACGTGCGCGTTGCCTGACCCATCATCGGCGCCCGACGAGCTGGCGCAAGACGTACGGGAGAATGCCGCCGTGGCGGTAGTATTGCATCTCCTCGGGTGTCTCGATTCGCGCGACTGCCTTGAACTCTTTCGTACCTGTCGAATCCTTCGCGCGGACGACGAGCGTGGCGCGGGGACGCAGCGACGCGTCGAGGCCGACGATGTCGTAGCTCTCGAAGCCGGTGAGGCCGAGTGATTGACGCGTCTCGCCGTTGAGGAACTCGAGTGGAAGCACGCCCATGCCAACCAAATTGGATCGGTGAATGCGCTCGAACGACTCGGCGATCACCGCACGGACGCCAAGCAGGATCGTTCCCTTGGCCGCCCAGTCGCGCGACGACCCCGTGCCGTACTCCTTTCCGGCAATCACGACGAGCGGCGTGCCGCGCTGCTGATAGTCCATCGCCGCGTCATAGATCGAGACCGGCGATCCGCCCGGCTGGGTCGTCGTTAGGCCCCCCTCCGTGCCCGGCACCAGCTCGTTGCGCAGACGAATGTTCGCGAAGGTGCCACGCATCATCACTTCGTGATTGCCGCGGCGCGCGCCGTACGAGTTGAAGTCCTTCCGCTCGACTCCGTGCGCGATGAGCCACTTCCCCGCCGGGCTCGCGCCCGGGATGTTGCCCGCCGGCGAGATGTGGTCGGTCGTGATCGAATCGCCCAGCATCGCAAGGACGCGCGCACCGTTGATGGGCTGCACGCCGGGCGGCTCCATTCCCATTCCCGCGAAATACGGCGGATTCTTGACGTAGGTCGAGCTCTCTTGCCAGGCAAACGTCTCTCCGTGTGGCACATCGAGCTTCTGCCAGAACTCGTCGCCGTGGAAGACGTCGGCATATTGCTTCTTGAAGAATTCGCTCTTCACGCTGCGATTGATCTCGTCCTGGACCTCCTGCGGATTCGGCCAGATGTCGCGAAGGAAAACGGGCCCATCCCGCCCGATGCCTAACGGCTCCTTGGTGAGGTCGATGTCCATCCGGCCGGCGAGCGCGTAGGCAACGACGAGCGGCGGCGACGCGAGGTAGTTGAAGCGCGTGAGCGGATTGACGCGACCCTCGAAGTTGCGATTTCCGGAGAGCACCGCGCAGGCGACGAGCTTTTGCTCCTCGATGGCCTTCGCGATCGGATCCGGCAGCGGGCCCGAGTTCCCGATGCATGTCGTGCAGCCGTAGCCGACGATCTGGAAGCCGAGCCGGTCGAGGTACTCCTGCAGTCCGGAGGCCTTGTAGTACTCGGACACGACGCGCGAGCCCGGCGCCGTCGACGTCTTGACCCACGGCTTCACCGCCAGGCCGCGCTTCACCGCGTTGCGCGCGAGCATCCCGGCGGCGAGCATCACCGCCGGATTCGACGTGTTCGTGCAGCTCGTGATCGCGGCGATGACGACCGCGCCATGCCGGAGGGTGAAGGTCTCGTTCTGGTACTGCACCTTGACGCCGGCTTCTTCAACGGCCGGCTCGTCGAGCAGGACCGCGGTACTCGACGCGGCCACGGATCCACTCTCCCGCGCCGCGCGCTTCGCGTCGCCGCCACCGGCGGACACGCCCATCTTCGCCAGATCCGCCTGTAACGCGTCGCGATACATCTGCTTCGCGCTCCGCAACGGGACGCGATCCTGCGGGCGCTTCGGGCCGGCCAAACTCGGCTCGACGCTTCCGAGATCCAGCTCGAGCGTATCGGTGAACGCGGGATCCGGCGTCTGGTCGGTGCGGAAGAGCCCCTGCTCCTTCGTGTAGGCCTCGACGAGCTTGACGTGTGACTCCGGGCGACCCGTCATGCGAAGGTACTTGAGCGTTTCGTCATCGACGGGGAAGAAGCCCATCGTCGCGCCGTACTCCGGCGCCATGTTGGCGATCGTCGCGCGGTCGGCGAGGGGCAGCCCCGTTAGGCCCGTGCCATAAAACTCGACGAACTTTCCGACGACCTTCTTCTGGCGCAGCATCTGTGTCACGGTGAGCACGAGGTCCGTCGCCGTCGCGCCGGCGGGCAAGCGCCCATGCAGCTTGAACCCGACGACCTCGGGAATCAGCATCGACACCGGTTGGCCGAGCATCGCCGCCTCCGCCTCGATGCCGCCCACGCCCCAGCCGAGCACGCCGAGGCCATTCACCATCGTCGTGTGCGAGTCGGTGCCGACGAGTGAATCGGGGTAGGCCATCGTCTCACCGTTCTGCTTCGACGTGAAGACCGTTTTTGCCAGGTACTCCAGGTTCACCTGATGGCAGATGCCGGTGCCCGGAGGTACGACGCGAAAATTCCGGAAAGCGTCCTGGCCCCACCGAAGGAACACATATCGTTCTTTGTTGCGATCGACCTCGAGACCGGTGTTGATCAGATACGCGGCGTCGGTGCCGTATTCGTCGACTTGCACAGAGTGATCGATCACGAGATCGACCGGCTGCAGCGGATTGATCCGCTGCGCGTCTCCGCCGAGTTTCACGATCGCATCGCGCATTGCGGCGAGATCGACGACCGCGGGCACGCCTGTAAAATCCTGTAACAAAACGCGACTCGTACGGAACGCGATCTCCTTCTCGACCTGCCCGCGCACGTTCCACGTCCCCAGCGCCTCGATATCGGCGCGCTTCACGAAGGCGTCGTCCTCGTTTCGAAGGAGATTCTCGAGAAGGATCTTGAGGCTGTAGGGGAGTCGGTCCGCGGTGCTGCCGCTGAGTTGTCGGAGGGCGTCCAGTCGAAAAATGGTGAACTTCTGACCATCGACGGAAAGGGTCGAACGACTGCCAAAAGAGTTCGAAGGCATTGCTTTCTCTCGCTACGGCCCAGAGTGGCCGCTTCGAGGTTTCTGACGGAGCCGCTGGCGTGGGCGCTCGGCCGAACGCCAGGCTGAGACGCAATCTAGTACGACGGTGGGTGCGTGGTGTGCGCTGTCGCCTACGTACTGAGGCCGCTAGGATTTGGCGCTTATGAGATCACAACTCGATCCCTCTTCGCTTCGCTCGGATCTCGAGGCCATCGACCCCGTCGACCTGGCGGCACGCCTGATGGAAATCGATTCCACTAGCGGCCGCGAGGGTGCGGTGATCGACTGGGTGCACGGGTTTTTGGCGAGTCGCGACTGGTCCGTGCGGCGTATTCCCGTGTCCGACGGCCGGGACGACGTGTTTGCCACGGCTCAGGGCGTCGACGTGCCACACGTCACGCTCTCGACGCATCTCGATACCGTTCCGCCGTTCATTCCGCCTCGCCTCGACGGCGACGTGCTGTGGGGCCGTGGCTCATGCGACGCGAAAGGCATTGCGGCGGCGATGATCTGCGCCGCCGAGCGACTCCGCGACGGCGACGTGCCCGTCGGGCTGCTCTTCGTGGTCGGTGAGGAGACGGCCCACGACGGCGCGCACGCGGCGAACGAGTTCGCGCGCACACACTTTGGCGGCGTGCCCGTCGATTCACGAATACTCATCAATGGCGAGCCGACGGAGAGCACGCTCGCCGTCGGGACCAAGGGCGCGATGCGGGTGTTCATTCGCGTCACGGGCCAGGCGGCGCATTCGGCCTATCCGCACCTCGGCCATTCGGCGACGCGTGACCTCGTGCAACTCCTCGCCGGGCTCGACGACCTCGAGCTGCCTCACGACGAGCTGCTGGGCGAGACGACGGTCAACATCGGCCATCTTTCCGGCGGTGTGGCCGACAACGTCATGGCGCCGGAGGCCGAGGCGCGGCTCATGATTCGCCTCGTCACGCCGCCCGATGAAGTATGGCGGTCGATCGAGCGTTGGGCGGCCGGGCGCGCGTCGATCGAGCGGGGCCCGACCGTGCCGCCGGTTCGACTCGGCGTCTTTCCGGGATTTGCGACGTCCGTCGCCGCGTTCGCGACCGATATTCCCGAGCTGGGCAATTGGGGACGCCCGCATCTCTTCGGACCCGGCTCGATTCACGTCGCCCATCGCGACGATGAGCACGTACGAATCGACGAGGTCCGAGCCGCGGTGAGCGCGTACGAGCGGCTCGTGCTCCTGGGCATGTCGAAAGCAGATCCCTCGTCGCTTCGCTCCCCGGGATGACAGCCTGGCTTCGTCCTCGGGATGACAGTCGGTTAGGCCGCGTCGGCTTCGGTGGACCCGCGCTGAGATGGACCCGATGACGATGGCGTTAGGCGCTCGATCTTTTGCACCTCGATCGCGCAGGTCGGACAGTGATGGACGAAGTCCCCATCGGCGGTCGACCAGTCGGCGGTGCGCGTGCGCGCGAACGCCTTGCCCGAAGCCTCCAACCCCATCACCGTCGGCGCGAGCGCTACGCAGAGCCCGCAGCCGATGCACTTGTCCTGATCCACGGTGATCGTGACGCGGCGGCGAGGATAGACGCCGCTGGGCTGCTCGAGGACCGCGTCGAAATCCTGAAGGGCGAGCGACGCCTTGCGGTATCCCTCGTCCATGCTCGCCGAGGCGTTGCCGAATGTCAGCCAATCCTGACCGAGCTTCGGCCGGATCAGCAGCATCGGGGGGCCGTCCCAGTGCACGAGCGGGTACTGCTGCAGCGCGTGCATCATCGTCGTCGCGGCTCGCATGTAAATCGACGCGAAGCCCTGGTTCACGACGTCGTTCGTGGGCGCGAGGTCGGAGCTTCCGACGTCGACGGCGATTACGACGTCGGCGTTGAGTGACGCCGCCGCGACGGGAAGATTGTCGATCACGCCGCCGTCGACGCACAGCCGGCCGCCGACCTCGCCGGGCGGAAAAAATCCCGGGAGGGCGCAGGAGGCATACACCGCGTCCTGAACGCGTACGTCACGCAACCCCGGCAAACCCCACACGAGTTGTGTGCCGCGTGTGATGTCGACCGTGTTCACGAGCAACTGCGAACCCAGATCGTTGAAGCGCAGCGCCGGGACGATGCTCCGACAGAGATCACGGAGCGGCTCCTCGAGGTAGATCGCCGGCGATCGCATTCGCTCGAGGAGCATTCCAAAGTGATTGATGCGGAAAAGATCGCGGCGGCGGAGACTCTCCGCGCGCCGCGCCATTTCCTCGACCGGCATGCGACCGACGGCGGCCGCGGCGATGAGTGCGCCGATGCTCGTTCCCGCGTACACGCTCGGCTTTATGCCGCGCTCGTCGAGCGCGCGAAGAACGCCGATGTGCGCAAAGCCTTTCATTCCGCCGCCACCAAGAACAATGGCAACACGCTTGCCGCTACTGCCGGTCTGCTTTGGCATCGGAGTTCGTCACACTCGCTCGATCCGTTCGGTCATCGTCACTGCAAATACTTGTACAATCCGTAAAGCCCAACGACCGCACCACCCACCATGAATACATCCCCGGCGGTATCCCCAACGATGGCACCGACGAGGATGGCCGCACCGCCCACGATCATCAGCGCCTGCGGCTGACTCAGCCCCGGTCCGCTACTGGCCGGCGCCAGCCTCGCTGCAGGTATGCTCGGTTGCGCCGCGACCATCAATGCGGCACGCGTTGGACCAACGCGTTGCGCTTCGACCGAAGCGCTTGCAGCAGGTGGGGAAGGCATGAGGGATGAGTCCGTGATAACCTGTGCGCCGCTCGCTGGCGCGTGAAGGACGAATAGGGCGAGTGCCGACAACGTAAGGAGGGCAGCACGAGAGCGTACGTTCATCGCTATCTCCAATTCGGGGGTCTCGTGAAACGGCGAAAGATCCGCGCCATTCCGCGAATCTGCCCAGAAAGATGACGCCCCATAGGCACTTGGCGTCAACGGGTGATTCGCGTTCGTTGCAACCGGTGGCGCACGCTCGTGGCGCGATCTAGAGTTGAGTGCGATGCCGGACCATGAGCGGCAAGACGAGCGCGAGCTTTCGCCGGACAGCGCGTTGATTCGCGCGGTCGGAGTCTGGGGACTCGCGGCCGCAATCGTCAACATCACGGTGGGAGGCGGAATCTTTCGCCTGCCTTCGAGCGTCGCCGGCTCGCTCGGAGCCGCCGCGCCAATTGCGTATGTGGTCTGCGCGATCGCGATGGGTCTCATCGTCATCTGCTTCGCGGAGGCGGGCAGTCGTGTCTCGTTGACCGGTGGACCGTACGCATATGTCGAGGTCGCGTTCGGGCCGTTCGTTGGGTTCGTGAGCGGCGTGTTGCTCTGGGCCGGACTCACCGCGGCGCTCGCGGCAGTCACGAGCTTCTTCACCGACGCACTCGCCGCTTTGCGTCCGTCTCTGAGTTCGACACCGGCGAAAGTCGCGGTGATGCTGCTCATTCTCGCGGCGCTCACGACCCTGAATGTTCGTGGCGTGCGAAACGCGAGCCGGTTCAACGCGGTGATGACCGTGGCCAAGTTGCTGCCGCTCGCTCTGTTGGTTTGCGCGGGCGCATTCGCGATTCGTCGCGAGAATCTCGCCTGGCAATACGCTCCGTCGCCGAGCGCCGTTGCGCGAAGTGCCGCGGTTCTGATTTTCGCATTTCTTGGAGTGGAGACGGCCCTGGTGCCCAGCGGTGAAGTGAAGGACCCGGCACGCACGGTTCCGCGAGCGGTGTTCCTGGCCATCGCCGGCGTCGCGGTTCTGTACATCGCCGTGCAGTTCGTTTCCCAGGGCGTTCTCGGAGCCGGCCTCGCGTCGACCAAGAACCCCGTCGCGGACGCAGGTGGCGCCGCATTGGGCCAGTGGGGACGAAAGCTGATCCTCGTCGGATCGGCAGTGAGCATGTTCGGCTACGTGAGTGGAATGACGCTCGCTGTACCAAGGATGTTGTTTGCGTTCGCGCGCGACGGTTTCCTGCCGCGCCGCGTTGCGACGGTGCATCCTCGGTTTCGTACGCCGCACGTCGCGATAGTGATTCAGGCGGCAGTGGTGGCGGTGCTGGCGGCAACCGGCAGCTTCGAGCGTCTCGCGATCATCGCGAATGGGTCGGTGCTGCTCGTGTACGCGGCCTGCTGTCTCGCGACCGTTCAGTTGCGACGCCGTGACGTTCGCACCGGCGGGATTCCATTTCGGGTGCCGGGTGCCGGCATCGCTCCCTGGCTCGCGCTGGCGGTGATCGGAGGTCTTCTCGCGACACTGCAACGGCTCGAGTGGGTGTGGCTGGTCGTCGTTTCGGCGGCGGCGGTGCCGGTATACGTGCTCACGGGCTCGAAGCGGGGCGCGGCCGTCGTCGCGCCGGCCGGCGATTGATGCACGATCCACTGCTCGCGTTTCGAGGCGAATTCCCGATTCTCGAGCGCACGACCTACCTCGTCTCGAACTCGTTAGGCGCGATGCCGCGCGCCGTTCCCGACCGCCTCGCCGAGTACGTGGACGCGTGGGCCGAGCTGGGCGTGCGGGCGTGGGGCGGGGAGCACGGCTGGTGGCGGAAGCCGCTCGACGTCGGCGACGAGATCGCTCCCCTCCTCGGCGCCGGTCCCGGCGAAGTCGTGATGGTGCCTAACGTCACAATCGGCCAGGCGACGGTGCTGTCGTCGCTCGACTATACGGCGCCGCGCGACACGATCGTGATGACCGAGCTCGATTTTCCGTCCGTGCGCTATGTGTACGACGCCCTCGCGACGCGACTGGGCGCGCGCATCGTCGTCGTGCCGAGCGACGACGGCATCGGCATCGACGTCGAGCGGCTGCTCGCGGCGATCGACGAACGGACGCGGCTCGTCGCGATCTCGCACGTGCTCTTTCGCTCGGCGTTCATCCTCGACGCGGAAGCGGTGTGCCGCCGCGCCCACGACGTCGGCGCGCTCGTGTCGCTCGACGCGTTTCACTCGGTGGGCGTCATGCCGGTGGACGTGCGACAGCTCGGCGTCGATTTTCTCACCGGCGGGGTCCTCAAATGGCTCTGCGGCGGTCCGGGGGGCTGCTTTCTGTACGTCGCGCCACGCGTCGCGGATCGCCTGTCGCCGTCCCTCACGGGATGGCAGGCGCACGCCCGACCGTTCGCGTTCGAGGGGTCGATGACGTACGCCGACGACGCGTTCCGGTGGCTGGGCGGGACGCCGGTGGTCCCCGCCCTCTACGCCGCGACCGAAGGCCCACGCATCGTTCGCCGCGCCGGCATCGACCACATTCGCGCGAAAAGCACGCGGCAGACGTCCCGCCTCATCGAGCTCGCCGACGCGCGCGGCTATCGCGTCACCGCGCCGCGCGATCCGGCGCGGCGCGGTGGCACCGTCGCCTTCGACGTGCCCCATGGTTATGAAGTCTCTGAAGTCCTGCTCGCGAACGACGTGCTCGTGGACTATCGGCCACACGCCGGCATCCGCGTCGCGCCGCATTTCTATACGAGCGACGAGGAATTGGAGCGCGTCGTGTCGATGATCGACGACATCCTCGCCACCGGCGAATGGAAAAGCCACGCCACAACCCCATAGGTCCCTCATGCCTCTCCTCAAGCGCCTAACGGCCGTCGTCGCGTTGTCGTCGGCGGCTCTCGCTCCCGGCCGGGTCCAGGGCCAGCGTGCCGACACGCTGCCGCTCCACCGAACGCTCGACTCGCTCGCGCATCACTTTCACGGAGTCCTCGGCTACTCGATCGACAACCTCGACACCGGCGAGCGCCTAACGCTGCGTGGAGACGAGACCTTTCCGACCGCGAGCTTGATCAAGGTCCCGATCCTCGTCACGCTCTACGACCTCGCCGACAAGGGGACGATCTCGCTCGACGATCAGCTGACGCTGCTCAAGATCGATCAGGTCCCCGGCTCCGGCGTCCTGCAGTTCATGCATCCCGGCATGTCGCTGAGCGTCCGCGACGCCGCGGTGCTCATGAGCATTCTCAGCGACAACACGGCGACGAATCTGTTGCTCGACAAGATTGCGATCCGACGCGTGTGGCAGAAAATGGAAGCCCTCGGCCTGCCGCACACGAAGGTGCACTCGAAAGTGTTTCTGCGACTCGCCAGCGTCGCGATGGACAGCTCCGCCAAGTACGGCCTCGGCGTCACGACACCGAACGAGATGGCCCGCCTGTTCGAAATGATGGCGAACGGGAAAGCGGTGAACGCCAAGGCCGACTCGGCGATGCTCGACATCCTCGGCGACAATGAAGACATGGAGTCGATGCAGCGCACCGTTTCGGGGATGAGCGTTCCTCACAAGACCGGCGCGACCGACTCCGTGCGAACCGAATGCGCCCTGTTCCGGCTACAGAATCGCGTGGTCGCGTGTGCCCTCACGAAGCAGAATGCGGATACACGATGGGTCGTCGACAACGAGGCCCAGCTCGCCCTCGGCAAGATCGGAGAGGCGATCTTGCGAACGTGGCCGCGGAAGCAGGACCGCGCTGACGATTCGCGCTGACCTCAGCCGGGCACGACCTATGCCCTCGAAGGAGAAGCATCGCTACGGAGGTTGCCGTGAAGTGCCGCTTCGCAACGATCGCCAGGACGCTCGCCGTGGTCGCGCTCGTCGCGCCCTCGGTGCTCTCGGCTCAGGTTCCGTCTCCTGGCAATCCCCCGATGGATACCGCGAAACGCGCATCGCCGACCGCGGGCAAATCGAAACCAGATTCTTCGGGCCGCATGACGCTCACGGACATGAAAGCGTGGGTCGACTCGGCAGCCGGAAACACGAAGCCCCTGGTGACCGAGGCGGACACGGCAGTGCCTATCACAAAGCCTCTGCCGCTGCCTCCGCCTATCGTCTCAGCTCCGATTCCGGCACCCGCGCAGACGACCAGGTTCTCGAACGGTGCGATCGCCCCGAACACGGCTTCGCCACTGCCGACGATCTTCGCGCTTGGCTTGGCGTCTCTCGCCGTGGGCCTCGTTCTTCTTTTTCGGTCGCGCAGGCGCCTGACGTAGAGCGCCATCACCCATGCGGAGTCCTCGCTCGAAAAGCACAGTGCGTCTGGCCGCGAAGGCGCTCTGCGTCGTCGGCGCGGCATTGGTGGGATACGCGAGTGTGCGTTATGCGGAGGGCGCGCACCGCGCCGAAGTGGCGCGCCGTGAATGGGTTGAGCAGCAAGCGCGGGGAAACGTCGCGAATGCGCGCCGCTGGGTCACGAGCAGCATGACCCTGAACGAGCAGGTCGCGCCCGGCGGCCCGGTCGCGAGGCTCGAGATTCCCCGCATCAATCTCGATGAGATCGTTCTCGAGGGAGTCGGCGATGACGAGCTCGATGCCGCGCCCGGGCATCTGCCCGGCAGCGCTCTTCCGGGAATGCGAGGCAACGCGGTGATCTCGGCGCACCGAGATCGACACTTCGCTCACCTGGACGAGCTACAGCTTGGCGACACCATCCGCACGGAAACGAGTCAGTCACAAGAGTTGTGGGTCGTTGTGAATCGGCGAGTCGTCGAACGCGATGCACCGGCGCTCTTTCAATCGAAAGAGCCGCTCCTCACGCTCACCACGTGCTGGCCCGTGCGCTATTTCGGGAGCGCTCCAGATCGTCTGATCGTGAGTGCGAGGCCACTCCTTCCCCTCCGATCACAGACGTTTTGAGATCGACTTAGCTTACCCGCGTGCACACAGCCACATTCGATCTGTCACCCTCGGTTCGAAGTGCAGTTGATCGCGGGAGCCCGATCGTCGCGCTGGAGAGCTCGGTTCTGGCGCAGGGGCTTCCGATCCCAGAGAACCGCGAGGCGGCCGAGCGTATGCTTCGTGCCGTCGAGGATAGAGGCGCAACGCCGGCAATCGCCGCAGTTTCGCGCGGCCGACCGACGCTCGGACTCGATGGCGATGACCTGAAGCGGTTTCTCTGCCGAGACGGCGTTCGCAAGGTGAGTAGTCGCGATCTGGGCGTCGCGATGGCGCAGCGATGCGATGGTGCGACAACGGTTGCGGCAACGCTCGTCCTTGCGCGCCTGGCGAGGGTCGAGGTTTTCGCGACGGGCGGAATCGGCGGCGTTCACCGCCGCACGCGACAAGAGATCGAAAGGAAGCCGCAGCTTCGCGACGAGTCGGCGGACCTCATCGAGCTCTCGCGCTCGCGAGTCGTGGTCGTGTGTGCCGGTGCAAAGTCGATTCTCGATCTCGCGGCGACGTGGGAGCGGCTCGAGACACTTGGCGTGCCAGTGGTGGGATACCAAACCAGCGAGCTCCCGGGCTTTTTTACCGCCGAGACGGGAATCGCATTGAGCGCACGTTGCGACACGGCCGCGGAGATCGCGAGCGTGGCTCGCCATCATTGGGCCGTGGGAAACGACCAGAGCGTGCTTGTGGTGCAAGCGCCGCCCGCGAAGCACGCGATGTCGGGGGCGGATCTGGAGCGTGCGATCAGCGAAGCGCTGAGCGAGGCAGAACGCAAGGGAATCGAAGGGGCGGCAACAACGCCGTTTCTCTTGGAGGCGGTCAGTCGTTTGACTAACAGACGCTCACTCGAGGCGAATCTCGCGCTGTTGGAGAGCAACGCGGCGCTTGCCGCGGAAATCGCGAGTTCCCTTGCTGCGAAGTAAAGTGCGCAATCGACGAGTCAAAGGAGGCGCGAGGCCAATCTCGCAGGAGCGACGTACCATTGCGAAGCAACGATGCGTGATCACTCATGATGCGTCGTGAACGCGTTTGTTGCGTTGATTTTCGAGCCCGAGATTTACCATTGAACTTCGCAGAAGCGCCGGGTACTATAGGCAAGGAACATCCTCAGAGCTGGAGGCTTGCTCACAATGCCCACCCCGTTCCTGAGTTCGGAAGAGTACGACGAGCGCGCCCATCAGCTCTACAATGAAGGCCAGTATGAGGAGGCGCTGCGGGTACTCCGAGAGGGACTCGCGCTCTACCCCAACGCGGTAGAGTTGCACATAGGAGTGGGGTATGCCCAGCTGGCTCGCGAAGAGTTTGCCTGGGCTCGTCGCAGCTTCGAAGACGCGCTCGTGTTGGAGCCCGAGCACGAAGATGGCCTCGCCGGGCTTGGCGAATCCCTGCTGAAGCTCGGGCAGGACGAAGCAGCGCTTCGTTGCTTCAATCGCACACTCGAATTGGGTTACGGCGACGACATCGACTTGATGCTTCAGGTCGGGCGCGCGCTGTTTCGTGAAGGCTCGGTCCGCGAGCGCGCCGACTTCTTCGAGGCGGCGAAGGAATTCTTCGAGACCGCGGTGCAGCATGCTTCGGAGTCGGCCGAGGCGGTGTCGTGCGTGGGATACACGCAGCATCGGCTGGGTGATGACGACGGCGCGATCGCCTCGCTGCGACGCTCACTGCAACTGGACAGCGAGCACGCCGAAGCGCGCATCTATCTCGCGAACATTCTCTACGACCGCGGTGAGTATGAGGCAGCGCTGTACCATCTCGAGCAGACGTCACCCGAAGACCACTGGGACGAGCTCGGGATCTGGCGTCTCATTGAGCTGAAGCGCACGCTGTACAAGGTCACGGAGCAGGATCCGGAGCTGAAGCCGTGGGACGAGCGTCTCTCGGAGCTCGCGAGTGACCTCGACGACGTGGACGAGCTGCTGATGGAGCTGGATCCGCGTCACGCGATGGACGAGAGCTCGCGGGAGGCACAGATCGCGCGCGGGCAGCTCGAGCTGTTTGGGACGTTGCTCAGCGGTCTCGCGGATCAGAAGGAGGAGACGGCGCCGCACCAGATCGTCGCGCGAGACGGAACGAAGTTCGTCGGCTCGTGGGAGGAAATCGTGCTGCGGATGCGGGACGCGTTAGGCGACCCGACGAACACGATGGAGGACTTCATGCGTCGCGCAGCGCGACGCGGCTTTCGGGAAACGGGGATGCAGATTCCCACGGACGACGCCGAGAGCTTCATCAAGGGCAGCGCGGACGCAGGTCTCCTCCGAATCGTCCGGTGAACGACGTCGCGCGACGGAGCGCGCTGGCCGCAATCGATCGCGCCCGGCCCGCCATTGCGCGGTTGGACCAATCGCGTCACTTCGAAGAGCTTGCGGCGGACCTGATGGAAAGTTGGAGCGCGGTGGAAACCGCGCTCCGTTCGCTCGTGGGGGGCACGACGCTTGGCGGGCAGGCTCTGATTCGCGAAGCACGCCAGCGGCAGCTGCTCTCCTTCGAGCAAGCGAACGCGCTGGCCGAATTTCACGCGGCGAGCGAGCGCGCCCACGCCACCGACTACGAGCCGACAGGGGCCGATCTCGATGCGGCACGCGATGCGTTTCTGAAGTTTGAATCAGGGCTGATGTCGGACCGAGCCGGGGCCGCGACGCCCGCGCCGATGAGCCTCAATACGGAAGGGATGCGGAGCTCGCCGCTCGGCGCTCCCGAGGCCGTGCCGCCCCCGCGCGACGGACTCGAGCCTTGGGTGAAGTCCGTCCTCGCCGGCATCGTGCTGCTGCTCATCGCCGCTCTGGGATACGGCGCGTACTCCCAAGGATGGTTCGGTGGAGGGCGCAACGACGCGCTCGAGTCGGGTATCGAGAACTACCGTCGAGGCCAACGCGAAGCGGCGGTTGGCGATTTCACGAAGGCCGCCCGCGACAACCCGAAGGATCCCCTCCCGCACGTCTATCTCTCGCGCATGGCGCGGGAGGTGGGCAACATGACGATCGCGGGACAGGAGGCTCAGACGGCTGTCTCGTTAGGTCCGCAGAACGCGGTCGCGCTGCGCGAGCTCGGACTCTATTTGCTCAGCGCCGGGAACTACGATCTCGCGCGTCGATTTCTCGTGCGGGCGGTGCAGGCCGATACCAGCGACCACATGGCGATGGGCTATCTCGGCTGTACGATGATGCGTCTCGGACGTCCGACCGAGGCGCAGCTGTGGCTGACTCGCGCTGGTCAGGGAGATTGGAGTCGTTGCGCGGCGGTCCAGATGCCGCCGATGACGCCAGGTCAGCCACCGGGCATGGCCATGCCGCCGGCCGGTACGCCACGGCCCTAACGAGCGACGCGCCGCTGGCCAGCTCTCCGTTCGTCCATCTCGAGCACGTCGGCAAGACCTACCGCGGGTTGCGCCGTCGCGTCAACGCCGTCGTCGACGTCAGCCTCGAGATCGAGCGAGGTGAAGTCTTTGGCCTCGCCGGACCTAACGGCGCTGGTAAGAGTACGCTCATTGCGCTTCTTCTCGGCTATCTGAAGCCCACGAGCGGCGCGATCGCGATCGACGGATCGCGTCCGCGAGAGTTCGTCGAGCGTCATGGCGCCGGCTACCTCTCGGAACTGGTCACGATCCCGCCGCGGTGGCGCCTCGAGGAGGCGCTCTCCCGTTACGCGCTTCTGGCCGGGGTCGAGAGCACGCAGGTGCGTCGTCGCGTGCTGGAGCTCGTCGAGCGTTTCGGCCTCAGCGAACACTGGGGAAAGCAGATTCGCCAACTGTCGAAGGGAAACCTTCAGCGGGTGGGGCTGGCGCAGGCACTCCTGCACGACGAGGAGCTCGTGATTCTCGACGAGCCGACGCACGGTCTGGATCCAGTGTGGACCCAACGCTTTCGCGACATCGTGGCCGATTTGCGAAGCCCGGAGCGGGCGATCTTCATCGCATCGCACAACCTCGACGAGCTGCAGCGCGTCGCCGACCGCGTCGCGATCATCGACCACGGACGGGTGCAACGTGTCGTTCAGACCCGGGCAACCGGCGCCGACGCGGGAGCGATCCCTTACCGCATCGTGATCGCACGCGGCCAAGCTACGGCTCGTGCATTGTTGCCGAGCGCGCGCGACGTGTCGCCAGACGAGTTGGAGTTGCCGGCGATGTCTCTCGAAGCGCTCAACGAGTCGTTGAGCATGCTGCTTGCGCGCGGGGTGCTGGTCGCCTCGGTCGCGCCGCTTTACTCGTCGCTCGAGCGACAGTTTCGCGAAGCGCTAACGGCAGATCCTTCGTCGCCGCGCTCTTCATGATGACAGCCAAGCACCGACACGCGCGACTCGGCCGGTACTTCTGGTGGCAGTTTCACGACTACATGCTGCACCAGGCGCCCGCGACCGCGGCCGTCCTCACGATGTACGCCTACGTCACGCTCATGCCGATCCTCAACGGTTCACTCACCAACGCGCGTGTGTTCAAGGTGTCGACGCTGCCGATGACCGTCGTGCAGCGTTTCTTCAGTGACTCACTCGCCTCGTTCATACTCCTCGGGACACTGTTTGCGACCAATGGCATTGTCGCCACCGATCGCAAGACGGGCTTCTATCGCTTCTACTTCGCGAAGCCGGTAAGCGCTCCGCGATATTATGCGAACGCATTTATCGCGAACGGGACCGGCATGCTGACCGTCAGTCTCCTGCTGCTCGCCGGGTTTGCGTTGTTCGTCCGCCCCGTGTTGCCGCTCAGCTTCATTCCGGTCGTCGCCGCGATGTATGTCGCGTACGGAGGCGTCGGCTTCATGCTGTCGACGATCTGGCGCTTCGACTGGCTGTCGCTCGTGACTGTGGCAATCGTGTCGTCGCTCGGATGGGGAATGTGGGGGAAGGATCCGGGAATTCGCGGATGGCTGGTCCACTTACTCCCACCGATGCATCGGGCGACTGAGCTCTATGCGTACGTAGCCGGCACGTCGTCGAGCTTCCCGTGGACGATACAACTGTGGCTGACGGGTTACGGCACCATGTGCTTTCTCATCGGGATCTGGATCCTCCGCACGCGTTCGCTGGCGACTGAGTAAGGGGATCGCTCGGATGATTAGGTTGCTCGCATGACCGCCACGACGCTATTTGCGATCGAGCCGGCGAGCGTGCACCGCACGGTGCTCTCGAATGGCCTGAAGGTCCTGATCAAGGCCGACTACTCGGCGCCCGTGGTCGCGATCGTCACCTACGTGAGCGCCGGCTACTTCGACGAAACGGACGACGTCGTCGGCATCGCGCACGTGCTCGAGCACATGTACTTCAAGGGCACGCCGGCGCGCGGTGTGGGTGAGATCGCCAAGCAAACGAAGGCGGTCGGCGGCTACCTGAACGCCGCGACGATCTACGATCACACGAGCTACTACACGGTCTTGCCGGCGAGCGGCTTCCGGCAGGGGCTCGAAGTGCAGGCTGACGCGTATGCGAACTCGCTCATCGACTCAGAGGAGCTTGCGCGCGAGCTCGAGGTCATCATCCAGGAAGCGAAGCGAAAGGCCGACAACCCGGCCGCTGTCGCCACCGAAACGCTCTACGAGCTGCTGCACGACAAACACCGCATTCGACGTTGGCGCATCGGCCGCGAGCCCGGACTGCGCGCGCTGACACGCACGGCGCTGCTCGGCTTCTATCGCAACTTCTATCATCCCGGCAACACGGTGCTCTCGATCGTGGGCGCGGTCGATCCGGACGACGCGATGCGCGAGGTCGAGCGACTGTACGGCGCGCTCCCGGGGGGAACGCCGACGCGGACACCGGGCCCAACCGAAGAGGGCACCGGCGGTTTCCGCTATCGGGAGCTCGCGGGCGACATCGGACAAACGCAGCTCGCGATGGGATGGCGCGTGCCGGGCACGCTTCACGTGGACACACCGGCGCTCGATCTGCTCGCGATGGTGCTCGGGGCAGGACGGGCGTCGCGGTTGTATCGCGCCGTGCGCGAGCGCAAGCTCGCGTCGGCGGTGAGTGCGTACGACTACACACCGACGGAGCTCGGCGTGTTCGTCGTCCACGCCGAGACGCCGCCGGCGACGACACGCGAGGCCGCGATCGCGACGTGGGACCAGTTGCGCGTCCTGCGCGACGAGGGCGCGGGCGACTACGAGCTGACGCGCGCGAAGCGTCTCTACGAGTCGCGGTGGGTGCGGCGGCTCGAAGACATGGAGGGTCAGGCGAACTACCTCGCCGAATGGGAAGCGTTAGGCGATTGGCGTCTCGGTGATTGGTACGTCGAGCGGCTGCTGACGACGTCGGGGGAGCAGGTGATCGACGTCGCGACGCGCTACCTGTCGCCGGAGCAGGCTGGCGTGCTCGTCTACCGGCCCAACGACAGCGAGGTGGTCGCGGAGGACGCCGGCGCGATGCTGGCTCTGCTCGATGGGGCGCATCCGGCGGCTCTCCCGGCGAGCACGCCGTACCAGCCCGCGGGGGCGCCGCCTAACGTGCTGGTCCGGCTCGAACGGGAAGAGGCTGGCGTGCGCGTGTACCGCGCCCCGTCGGGGCTTCCGATTCTCGTGCGGCAGAAGGCCGGAGCGCCGCTGGTGCACGCGGGCGTGTTCGCGCTCGGCGGCGCGAGCGAAGAGACGGACGCGAGCGGCGGCCTAACGACGCTCATGGTGCGCACGGCCCAGAAAGGGACGGAGAGGCGGACGGCACTGCAGATCGCGGAGGAAGCAGAGGTTTTGGGCGGAAGCGTCGGCGGCACGGTCGGTTCCGACAGCTTCGGCTGGACGATTTCCGTGCCGACGTCGTACGCCGCGGCGGCGATCGCGCTGCTTGCCGATGTCGCGCAGCATCCCACGTTCGACACCGCCGCGCTGGACACGGAGCGCGCGGTCGCGATCGCGGACGTGATCGCGTCGCGCGACGACATGTTCCGCTACCCGATGCGGCTCGCGACGCAAGCGGCGTTTCGCGGACACCCCTACGGCGTGCCGGCGACGGGCTCCGAGGAATCGCTGCGCGCCATCGAACGCTCGCATGTGGCGGTATGGCACCGCGAGCGCATGTTCGGTCCGAGTGCGTCGATGGTGATCGGGATCGTCGGCAGTGGAGATCCGGATGCGCTCGCTGAGCTCGCGGCGCGTGAATTCGCGGATCTGGGTGAGTCGCGAGGGCCCCAGCTCGCCGCGCCCGAATGGCCGACCGGGGTAACGATATCCGCGGAGCGGCGCGAAAAGGCACAAACGGCGATGGGGTTGCTTTTCGCGGGGCCATCGCGATCGGACATCGACCGCTTCGCGGCGTCGATGATCGCGAGCGTCGCGAGCGGGTTGGGCGGCCGGTTCTTCGACGAGTTGCGGGACAAGCAGTCGTTATGCTACACGGTTACGGCGTTCAGCTCGCCGCGACGCGCGGCGGGCACATTCGGTGCCTACATCGCGACCTCGCCGGAGAAGGAAGCGGCTGCCCGCGACGGTCTGCTGGCGCAGTTCCAGCGGCTGCGCGACGAGCCGGTGTCGGCGGAGGAGCTCGAGCGCGCGCAGACCTACGCTGTCGGCGTGCACGCCATCCAACAGCAGAGTGGCAGCGCGGTGTTGGCGGAAGTGGTCGACAGCTGGTTGTTCGGGAAGTTGAGCGATCTCGAAACTTTCGAGCAGAGCGTGCGCGGCGTGACGGCGGAGCGGATGCAGCAGCTCGCCCGGAAGTACTTCGACCCAGACCGTCGGGTCGAAGGGATCGTGCGTGGTGTCGGACGCACGGTCTGACATGTGTGTCGGTGCGTGGCTGCGGCCGGGACGATAACTCTAGGGCGTCGGCGTAGTGACCGTTGCCTCGCGAAGGGCTCGCATCGCTCCCATCACGTACAGCGTCGCCTCTCGCAGCCGTCCGCTCGGCGCGCGGAGTCCACGTGCCTGGCCGTAGTCGCCCGCCTCGTACACCATGAGCCCTTTGATCGCGGGGTGCGCGGTGGCCCAGGCAAGCACGTCCCAAATCGCCTGAGTCTGACTGGCCTCGCCGTGCGCGAGTGGATAGCCACCGGCGGCAAAGACCCAGTGCTGCTTGGCGGGAGGGACGACGGCCATCCAACGATCGGCGGTGCGCGTATAGGCGTCGAGCGCCTCGGCACCGCGTCGATCGGGGAAGAACGAGAAGCCGAGGATATCGATCGGCGACGCGGGGCCGGCGGCCCACGCATAGAGCGCGCTGTCGCGCGAGTCGAATCTCGAGGCGGCGACGCCGATGCGGACGCGGCGGTCGATCGATTTCGCGGCCGTCGCGGCTTCGGTGAAGTAGTCCTGCCAGATGGGGAGCTGGAGGCGCCCGACGAGACGCTCGCCGACGCCATAAGGATCCTCGGCGGGAAGGAGAATGTCCGGCCGGAGCCGCCTAACGATTCGGCGGATCGTCGCGATTCGCGTGCGTTGGTCGAGGGAAACGTGTCGCAGCTCGGGGAGGAGCTTGCCGCGGTAGCCCAGCGTGACGATGAGCAGCGTGCTGTCGCGCTGGAGCTGGTCGAGCGTATGCGCCAGCGAGTCGAGCACTTGATTCGAGACGTCGGGAACAACGACGATGCCGACGACGTCGGCGGTGAGCGTATCGGCGAGTGCGAGATCACTCGCGACGGCGGGCGGGGGCGGCGGACGACCGATGTCGGGGAAGAGCTTTATGCCGATCGAGAAATCGCCCTCGGGTCGCTCGGTGAGTCGGTCCGAGGCGTGCGCGCGGTAGCTGCGCACGGCCTTGATCGCGACGGGCAACTGAAACGCGATGCCGATCGACCAACCGAGGGCGATCGCGGACAGCAGCGCGCGAAAGCTGGCCGTCACCGGGCGCAGGGCGGGGAACGCCGGCGCGATCATCGGCACGTTCAGGTACAAGGGGCTCGGGATCGCCGCCGATGTCGTGGCGAGTGACAGCGCCGCGGTGTGCGCGGTGAGGAGGAGGAGGAGCGGTTGTGGTGGCTCGACGCCGCGCGAGGCCATGTAGCGAACGATGCCGCTCGCGGCGATGATGACATCGTAAACCGCGATCGGAATGCCCCACGCCGGATTCACGAGTCGCCGCGCCAGAGCGTACATCGCTTGCGCCGCGAAGACGACGAGAACGGCGGGCCAGATCCAATCGACATAGAGAATGGCGCGCCCGGTGATCGCGGTCGTCGTCGCGAGCGCGACGACGAGGGCGGGGAGGAGAAGCAGTCCGGCGAGCCCCGTGAGCCATGCGAACCATCGCGGAGCCTGAGGGACACGCGCGATCCGTCCGGCGAGGACGATGTCCCAGACGACGATGACGAGACACAGCGCCAGGTGCGCCGGAGGAAGCCAGATGCTCATGAGCAAACGCGAAACAGCCCGCGCCTAGGCGCGGTCGCGCACATCGCGATGCACGTTGCGCGCGGTCAATCGACGCGCGAACACGTCGATGGCGCGCGACGCGTCGATCGTGCGCGGCGCGAGGACGTCCACGAGCAGCAACTCCCGTTCCGGGACCGCATGCACCGTAATGTGGCAATCGTCGTGCAACAGCGCCGCCGTGAGGCCACCAGCCGTGCGTTCACGCATCGTCGGCACGCCGGACGCGTTCATCCCCGCGGCGCTCGCGGCGGCGACGACCAACCCACTGATGAGGGCGCGATCGGCCAGTTGATTCGACGGCACGCCATGGAAATCGGCGACGATGTGCTGGTAGTCGTGAGACAGAGCGCCTCAGGGCACCGGGTTTCCGCCGTGCGTCGACAGCCGAGACAAAGGGCCAAGCTAGACCCGGTGTCGAAGCGTGGCAAGCAGCCGCGCTGGAAAGGACCGATCACGACATCTAGCTTTCGTCCGCCATGCACGCACCGCGCTCGCGCGTCGAGCATCTCTGGCTTCTCGTCTCGCTCCTCGCGCTCGCGCTACCGACGCGCGCGCACGCGCAGCAGTCGTCGCGGTCATCTTTTCCGCCACTCGAGTTGCGCGCCGACGCAATCGACGTGAGGTCCACACGCTTCGGCACGTATCAGGGCGGTATTGGTACAAACGTGCCGCTCGGCTACTACGTGCGCCTCGAGATCGATGCGGCCGGCGGGATCACGAAACGCGACAGCGTCGATCACACAAGCGCGCGCATCGACGCGATCGCGCGCTTCCTGGTCGATCCCTTCGCCGAGACCGAGTGGGGACTCTCCATCGGTGGTGGTTTGAGCGCGATGCTCGAGGAGAGCGAGCCCGCGCGCGAGTATCTCGTGGTCGTCGTGGACCTCGAAGGGCCTCGTGTGGCCGGCATCGTACCCGCGCTGCAAATGGGACTTGGCGGGGGCGTGCGGGTCGGCATCATTGCGCGCGCGTATCGCTCGGGGAGACGATAGCACCAACGAATAACGCCCCCATCGGTGCGATGGGGGCGTGGAGTGGTGCTACGCCGCGGACACGTCAGCAGCGTCGTGTTTTTTCGGCGGTTGTGCGAAGCGTTCGCCGAGTTTTCTCAATTCGCCAAGCTGGTCGGCGGTGAGCTCGGGAAACCGCTCCGTCATGTACTGCATGGTTTCGCTGAACCACTCTCCCTGATGCTCGGGAGCGGATTCGACTACGCCGCACCGCATAATGTGTTGAAACAGCTCGTCCCGTGCCTCCTCGAAAGGCGTCGGGACCGCTGGTGTTCTAGTCCGGTTCTTCTGTTTGGCCATGTACACGTCTAAGGGGTGAAAAGCCGAGAGGAATCTAACGAAGCGCGCCCTCTCCCTACAGACGCGTTCGCGAGGTAAATCGTTGAATTGTGTTGCAATTTTGACAGCGTGCAGAAGTCGTTCCGAACGAATCGTATTCGTGGAATCACCTAGCGGCGCTCGCTCCATCGAACTCCAACACGAGATTGATCAGCGTCTCCGGCGATTCTTCGGGGACTAATCGCCCGACTGCCGGAAGGCGAACGAGTCTACAGCCGGGAATTTCCTCCGCGAGGCGCTCCGGCGCCGAGCGATCCCGCCCGTGTTGCGGCAGAAAGCGATCCTGCTCGCCCCACACGATCAACGTCGGTTGGTCGATCTGCGAGAGCTCGATCTCGTCGAGATCCTCGGCGTCGATCGAGCGCGCGAGGATCAGCAGATGATTGAGCCCCTCGCTCCCGACGTAAGGCGCGAGATACCGCGCCACCAGCTTGTCAGGCATGTGCGCGGGATCGGCGACACTCGCCGTCAACAAGTCGCGCATCAACGGCGCGGCGCCGAGAATTCCGTGAGAAATGCGGAGCGCATAACGACCCGTGCTTCTCTTGAGATTCTTGACGTCATTCGCGGGGACGTCGTCGTACGCGATCGGATTGACGAGCACCATGCGCTCGACGCGCTCAGGTCTGGTGGCGGCGAGGCGGAGCGCGACGGCGGCGCCGAGATCGACGCCAACGACCGTCGCACGGGCGACGCGCAGTGCCGTGAGCGCGCGGTCGAGATACTCGGCCTGCGCGGCGATACCGAAGTCGGCGTCGAATGGCCGGTCGGATTCACCGTAGCCAAAGAGATCGACGGCGAACGCGGTGCGGTTCGCGAGCGCGAACTCGGGCGCGATGCTCCGCCAGAGAAAGCTGCAGGTGCCAAACCCGTGAACGAGGAGAACGGCGGCGCCGCCATGGCCGTACCGCTCCACGTGCATGGAGCCCGGTCCCACGGGAATGCGCAGCAGGTCGGCGTCTATTGGGAGCCTCCTCGTCGGATCAGGGTATCACGAGCACGCATCGGCGCGGCTGATGCGTTCTCTTTCACGACAGTGGATCGTCCTCTTCTGGGCTTCTAAACAGCCGCGCGGCAATGCTATTCTCGAAGCGTGCCAGGTCAAGCGGTGGTTGGTCCTTTGTGAGTGGCGCTTTCGCTTGACCAAGGTTGGTCAGACCGTAGCTTCCCTCCCTCATTGACGAGACGGCCAGCAGCATGGACGACGAGTCGAATCAGCCGGAACAGACGTACGACGAGGGTCGGGCGAAGAATCTCGAAGCCCTTCTTCGGGCACTAGCTGCACGTATCGTGGAGCTGGATGCCCAGGGGCGGCTGCTCAACGAGGCGGTCGAACTGATGCGCCTGATCGGCGACGTGAAGAGCGAGCTCTTTCACTATGAGGTAAGAGCAACTTACGATACTCCGGAGATCGCGGAGAGCCGCCGCATCGTGCAAGACGCGCAGGAGAACGACAAGCCAAAGTGGGACCGAACCGAGTGGACGCCGAACGAAGACGAGGAGCCTGAATGGTGAAGCCAACACCGTCGAAGGGTAAGCGGAAGCAGCCGCCGCGCACGAAGAATTCGACGCGGATCTTCTATCTCGCGCTCGCGGTCGTCGCCGTCGCTGGTATCGGCGCTCTCAGCTACATGTCGCGGCGCCCCGCTGATCGTGAGGTGAGCCCGATCGACAGCACGCTCCCCAAAGTGCAATCGAATGGCTATCTGATGGGGTCCGCGGCCGCACCGCTCGAGGTCATCGAGTTTGGCGACTTCGAGTGTCCGTCGTGCGCGCGCTTTGCGACGCTCACCGAGCCGGATGTGCGCGCGCGACTCGTCGACAAGGGGATCATTCGCTTCCGCTTCATCGATTTCCCGCTCGCGATGCACCGCAACACCTGGCCCGCCTCGCGCGCGGCGGCGTGCGCGGACGAGCAGGGGAAGTTCTGGGAGATGCACGACCAGCTGTTCGAGACGCAGGACCAATGGAATAGCGAAGCGACGAGCAACCCTAACGCCATCTTCAAGCAGCTCGCCGGGAAGATCGGCTTGAATCAGCAGCAATTCGACCAGTGCGTCGACAGCAAGAAGACGCAGGCGAAGATCCAGGCCCACGAGGAGCTCGCCGTGCGGCAGCACATCGCCGCGACGCCGAGCTTCATCATCGGCGGCAAGATTGTGGAAGGTCCGCGCCCGTACGACGAGTTCAAGGCCATCGTCGACTCGGCGCTCGCGAGATCCGGATCGCCGGTCGCGATTCCGGGAGATACCGGAGTGAGGAAGATCGGTCGCGCGGCGAAAGCGCCATCTCGCTGAGACCCCAATGAGCAGGCGCATGCTCACGGCGCTGATCGCTCTGATCGGCGTCTTCCTTTCGCTCTACCTCACGCTCTTCAAGCTCGGCTACATCGGCACATTGGCCTGCGGCACCGGCTCGTGCGAGACGGTGCAGTTGAGCAAGTGGGGCGACTTTCTCGGGCTGCCCGTCGCGGCCTGGGGCGTCGGCTACTATGTGGTCGTGTTCGCGCTCGCGTTCGCCGCTGTCCAGGAGCGATTCCCGGATTCAGCGCGCCTAACGAGCGCGCTCGTCTTTGTCACCGGCGGGGGACTGCTCTTCTCCATCTGGCTGACGTACCTCGAGCTCTTCGTCATTCGCGCGATCTGCCGATGGTGTCTCGGCTCAGCGGCGATCACGCTGGTGCTGTTTGCGCTCGCGGTATGGGACCGGCGCGCTGAGCGCAAGGCGTTGAGCGCCGCGGGTTGAGGGGAGCCGCTTCTGCTCTACGCAAACGCTTCCCCCTCGACGCCTCACGCGCGCTTGATCGTTCGCTCCCGCGCCTCTGAGGCTTCCCCGAGGCGAAGCTTCGGACGCTCGGACTCGTCGGACTCCTGAGCACGCCGGCGGTAGGGCACCAAGTCCTGACCGAGCACAACGAGGGTGCGCGTCGCAACGGTGCTCGCCAGCGGCTCCGGGATAGACATCTCGCGGACGTAGGTGTCGATCGCGCGATCGAACGAGAGATCCTCGGCCAGGGTGTCGACGAACATCAAAGCGTTGTCGACGTGAGCGCGGACGATGGATTCCTCGGCGCGAGCCTGAGCGAGACGCAGCCTCCGCTCAGCGGCGGGCTCGAGCTTGCGGGCGAAAATCGTTTCCGGAAAAAGTCGCCTGAGTAAGCCGGCCATGGTGACGAGGAAGCTACTCAATAGGGCAAGGCAGAGTCTATGCCCGGCCAGCGCCCGGAGGGCGCCGGTCGCCGGACATGGACATGCGCTGGCGCGCCAGGCTCCGCCGGGCATTATCATAACCCATGAGCGAACCCCTCGAAGAGCACGTCGTTGCTGCGGTTGGCCCACAGTACGAGATAGAGGGCGAGATCGGCCGTGGCGGGATGTCAGTCGTGTACCGTGCGCGCGATCGGCGGCTCAACCGGCCGGTCGCCATCAAGGTGCTTCCTCCCGAGCTGACGCACGATCCGGCGATTCGGGTGCGCTTCACGCGCGAAGCACAGACGTCGGCACAGCTTGCGCACGCGCACATCGTACCGATCTACGACGTTGGCGAACGGGAGGGAGTCGCCTACTTCGTCATGGCGCTCGTGAACGGCGGCAATCTGGCCAGTCACCTTACCCGAGAGCCGCGACAGCCGATCGAGGAGGTGCGCCGCCTCCTTGCCGAGGTCGCCGACGCACTTGCATACGCGCATATGCGCGGGGTGATCCACCGCGACATCAAGCCGGACAATATTCTCGTCGACGAAAACAACGGCCGCGCCATCGTCACGGATTTTGGCATCGCGAGAGCGATCGAAGCGAGCTCGCGCCTAACGGTCACCGGGATCGCGGTCGGCACGCCCGCGTACATGTCGCCCGAGCAGGCGATCGGCGACCGCGAGATCGACGGACGGAGCGATGTGTATTCGCTGGGCGTTCTCGGTTATCAGATGCTCACCGGTCGGCTGCCCTTCAGCGCTGGGAACTCGATGGCGCTGTTGCTCAAGCACGTCTCCCAGCGGCCTCCATCGATCATCGAGCTGCGTCCGGAAGCGCCGAAGGCGCTGCGCGAGACGATCGAGCGCGCACTGGCAAAGTCCCCAGAGGACCGATGGCCGTCGGCGGCGGCGATGCGCGATGCGTTGTTAGCCGACCGCGCATCGGCGCCTTCCTGGCGCGCCGAGCCTCGCGAGCCGGTGCGATATACGTCGCCGCGGCCGGATGGTTCGCGTCCCGAGCTCCGCGCCGTCTCAGTCTCGCCGAAGCGAGGTGTGCCGTCGTCCGAGACGCGACCCGTCGGGGCGACCGCGACGAAGGCGCCTACCGGCTTGACGATGGAGCCTGAGCATCTCGCCTCGCTGACACCCGAAGAGCGAGCCGACTTGCGTCTCTGGCACGGCCGCGTGAATCTGCTCGACCGGGTCAAGGCGATGCGCGGCTACGCCGTGCTCACGCTTGGCGCGATTGGTCTTGGGATCGCAGGATTCGTCGCGGGCGTCGAGGAGATTCCACCACTGGTGCTGGCGCCAATCGTCCCGCTCTTCATGTCGGCGAAGCTGTGGAGACGCGGGAAATCGCTGCGTCAGAGCGGTGTGAGACTTCGACGCGTGCTCCTCATGCCTCGCGCTCGACAGGCGCTCAGGACGCCGGCGCCGCGCGCGCGAGGTGAACACCAGCTCGAGAAGCTTGCGCCGCGAGAGGTGCTCGATGGCGAGTACGGGACGACCATTCGCCGCGCCGTGGACGATCGCGCGGCGATTCTCGACATTGCATCGAAGCTGTCGAAGGAAGACAGATCGCAGCTCAAGGAGCTCGCGCCGACCGCGAATGCGCTCGTCGAGCGCGTCGCCCGGTTGGCGCAGGCGGTGTACCGCCTCGACCAGAGCATCGACCCGGCTCTCGCGGACGACATCGCGGCGCGAATAAGCGCCGTACAGAACGAGGGGGCGTCACCGGAGGGCGAGCGGCAGCTCGCGCTTCTCCGACGACAACGGCTCACTCTCGACGACTTGCTGCAGCATCGCGTGACGCTGGCGCGTCAGCTGGACAACGCCGCATTAGCACTTGCGAATCTGCGGCTCGATCTGATCAAGCTGCGGTCGTCGGGCCTTCAATCGGCGCTGTCGGATGTGTCGATGGCGACGCAGGAAGCGCGAGCGCTCTCGCGCGACATCAGCGCGGTGCTGGAGGCGGCGGCAGAGCTGGAGCAACTGTAGCACTCTCGTACACTATTCGCGTTCCTCGTACTGCTCCTTGAGCGACGCGACGACGTTCGGATCGGCCAAGGTGGTCGTGTCGCCGAGCGCGCGCCCCTCGGCGATATCGCGAAGCAGGCGCCGCATGATCTTGCCGGAGCGCGTCTTGGGAAGATCGGCGCTGAAGAGAATGTCGTCGGGTCGCGCGATCGAGCCGATCTTCTCGGCGACGAAGTTTCGCAATTCCTCTCGGAGCTCGTGGCTGTGCTTGTAGCCCTCGCGCAAGGTGACGAACGCGGCGAGCGCCTGTCCCTTGAGCTCGTGCGACCGTCCGACGACGGCAGCCTCGGCGACGGCGGGATGCTCGACCAGGGCGGACTCGACCTCCATCGTGCCGATGCGGTGGCCGGCAACGTTTAGAACATCATCAACTCTGCCGAGGATCCAGAAATAACCGTCCTCGTCGCGTTTGGCGCCGTCGCCGGGGAAGTAGAGATCGGGGCGGTCCGGCCACTTGGAGAAGTAGGTCTGCACATAGCGCTCGTCGTCGCCCCAAATTGTGCGGAGCATCGAGGGCCACGGCTTGGTGAGCGCGAGGAGACCACCCCCGATGGGAATGACCTTGGCATTTGCGTCGAGCAGTTCCGCCGCGTAGCCGGGAAGCGGCGTCGTCGCGCTTCCGGGCTTGGTCTCGGTGATGCCCGGCAAGGGCGAGATCACGATGGCGCCCGTCTCGGTCTGCCACCACGTGTCCACGATCGGACAGCGTCCGCCGCCGATATGCTCCTGATACCACATCCACGCCTCGGGATTGATCGGCTCGCCGACGGAACCGAGCAGTCTCAGGCGGGAGAGATCGTGCTTCGCGGGCCACTGGCCGCCCCATTTCATGAAGGCGCGGATGGCCGTCGGCGCGGTGTAGAGAATGGTAACGCCATGGCGCTCGCAGAGCTCCCAGAAGCGATCTCTCTCCGGCCAGTCGGGCGCGCCCTCGTACATCAAGCACGTCGCGCCATTCGCGAGCGGGCCATAAACGACGTACGAGTGCCCCGTGACCCACCCGATGTCGGCGGTGCACCAGAAGATGTCGTCGTCCTTCAGATCGAAGACGATGCGCGTCGTCGTCGCACAGCCGACGAGGTAACCGCCGGTGGTATGGACGATGCCCTTCGGCTTTCCGGTCGTTCCGGAAGTATAGAGGATGTATAACACGTCCTCGGCGTCCATCTTCGCCGGTTCGCAATGGGCGGGCGCGTCCGCCATGAGGCGATGCCACCAGTGGTCGCGTCCCTCGCGCATCGTCGCGAACGCCTCGTCACCACCCCCGCCGGGGCGACGCTGCACGACGACGACATTCTCGATGGTGGGACACTCCTCGAGCGCCTTGTCCGCGTTGCGTTTGAGCGGCACGACCTGCCCGCGTCGATAACCGCCGTCGGCGGTGATGAGGACCTTTGCTTCCGCGTCATTGATGCGATCGCGGAGCGATTCCGGCGAGAAGCCACCGAAGACGACCGAGTGGATCGCGCCGACGCGCGTGCACGCGAGCATCGCGATCGCCGCTTCCGGCACGAGCGGCATGTAGATCGCCACGCGGTCGCCACGCTTCACGCCGAGCCTTTTCAAGACGTTCGCGAACTTCTGGACTTCGACGTAGAGGTCCCAGTACGTGAGCGTGCGACGGTCGCCGGGCTCGCCCTCCCACACGATCGCCGCCTTGTTGCGGCGCGGCGTATCGATGTGGCGGTCGATGCAATTGTACGAAACATTGATCTTGCCGCCGATGAACCACTTGGCTCGCGGCGGCTGCCAGTCGAGCACCTTGGTCCAGCGCTGGAACCACGTGAGTGACTCGGCCTGCTCCGCCCAATAGCTCTCGGGATCTCGCGCAGCGGCCTCATAAACGGAGGCGTCGGAGAGATGCGCGTCACGGCGGAACTCAACGGTTGGGGCGAACTTCCGGTTCTCTTGTAGAAGGACGTCGATATCGGTCACGACGAGGAGGGCTAGGGGCCAGGGGACTGGGTGTTAGGGAAGCCATAGTGCGACGTAAAGTGCGGCGCGGCAAGGGCGACGCCTGTGGCTCATCTTTATCTTTCGGCATGAATTGTCGCAACGCACTGCCAATTCACGAGACCTTCGAAGCATGAGCGTGCTGGAGGCGGACCGGCTCACGCGCGCGTTTGGCGGGCGGCGAGCGGTGAGCGATGTCACGCTCGAGCTCAACGGGGCGGAGTGCCTGGCGCTGTTCGGACCGAACGGAGCAGGGAAGACGACGCTGCTGCGCTTGCTTGCCGGGTTGCTCAAACCCACGGCGGGTACGGCACGCATCGACGGCGAGGCGTTGCGCGGCGACCCGACGGCGCGCGCGCAGGTCGGTTTCATCTCGCATCAGAGTATGCTCTACGACGCGCTCACCGTTCGCGAGAACATCGAGCTTGCGGCGCGGCTCTACGGGGTGGCCGACGCACGTCGCGCGACGGAGAAAGTATTGTGCGAGATGCGCGTGCTCGAGCGGGCGGAGACGCGCGTGCGCGCACTGAGCCGGGGACTGCAACAGCGTGTCTCCATCGCGCGTGCGCTCGTGCATCGGCCGCGCGTGTTGTTGCTCGATGAGCCGTACACGGGACTCGACGCGCTGGGCGCGGCGGCGCTTACCGAGACGCTCGAGCGCCTGCGACGAGACGGCGGGGGCGGGAACGGGGGCGCAACGATGGTGCTCGTTACGCACAACATCGACGAAGGACTGGCGCTGGCGACGCATGCCGCCGTTATGCATGGCGGGCGCGTGCTGCGTCTCGAACGACGCGAGGAGCTGGATAGCACGAGCTACGCCGACGAATATCGCGAGCTGGTCGGAGGCGCCGCGTGAGACCCGCACTTCTCACGGCGACCTGGCTCGTCGCGCGGAAGGATCTGGCGATCGAGTTCCGCACGCGCACGGCGTTTCTCGCGGTGTTGGTGTTCGCGATACTCGGCGTCGCGATCTTCTATTTCGCGTGGGATTCGACCGCGGTGGCGGCGATCGATCTGGCGCCGGGAGTGCTGTGGGTGATCTTCACCTTTTCCGGTCTGCTCAGCCTTCAGCGCTCCTTTGGCGTGGAGCAGGCCGATCACGCGATGGACGGCTTGTTGCTTTCGCCGATCGATCGCGAGGCGATCTTTCTCGGAAAGGCGCTGGCGAACTTCGTGTTCGTCGCGGGTATTCAGTTCGTGACGATTCCCGCGGTCGCGCTGCTGTACAATCTTCCGTCAGGGCGCGCCGTGGCGATACTGTTGGCCATCGCACTGCTCGCGGCCGTCGGTCTCGTGGCCGTCGGCACGTTGTTCAGCGCAATGGCGGCGAATACGCGTCTGGCAGAGTTGCTGCTGCCGATGCTGAGCCTGCCGTTTTTCGTACCCGTGGTGTACGGGGCTGCCCAGGCAACGGCGACGTTGCTGGCGGGGAGACCGGCGGCCGAGGCGTGGCCTTTTTTGAAGTTGCTCATCGCCTTCGACCTCGTGTTTCTGTTCGCCTGTACGCTCGCGTTCCCATTCACACTCGAAGAATGACTTCCTTATCAGTCGCCCATCAGCCCCGCTCGAATGCGGCCGCGCCGGCGACGGTCGAACAGCGACCACTGTTCGGCTGGCTCTTCGCCCTGGCGGTGGTTTGCACGGTGGCGGCGTACGCCCGCGCGATCTACTTCACGCCGATCGAGGCGCTCCAGGGCGCATCGCAGAAGATTTATTACGTGCACGTTTCGGCGGCGATGAGCGCGTATCTCGCGCTGGGGATTCTCGCGGTACTCTCGATCGTGTACCTGTGGATTCGTGACGAGCGCGCCGATCGATTGGCGGAGAGCGCGGGTGAGGTCGGGCTCCTCTTCCTCACGGTGGTCCTGACGAGCGGTCCACTCTGGGGGAAGCCGATTTGGGGAACGTGGTGGACGTGGGACGCGCGCCTCACGCTGACGCTGTTCCTGTGGTTCCTCACGGCGGGCTATCTCGTCATGCGCGGCGCCATCGAAGACACGGCGATGCGCGCGCGCTACTCGGCGGTGCTCGGTATTCTGGCGGCGCTGTTGATTCCGTTCATTCACCTGAGCGTCTACATGTTCAACACGCTTCATCCGAAGCCGATTTTGCTCAAGCCCGACAGGCCATCGATGCCGAACGAGATGCTCGTGACGTTCTTCGCGATGTGGGTAGCGTTCACGCTGTTGTGCCTCGCCCTGATTCGCGCGCGATACCACTACGCCGTCGACCGTGATGCGCTGCGGGCACTCGAGAGTGGGGGAGGTGACGCATGATGCCGCAAGCGGGACCGCCCGATACCTCGGCGTTCTATCACATCGCGTACACGTGGGTCGCGCTGCTGCTCGTGGGCTACGTCGCGATACTCTGGGTGCGCGGGCGGCGCGTCCGCGCGTTGCTCCGTGGGGCGCGAGAGCGGGAGACACGAGCGACTCGTGGAACCTAACGAGGCAGGCGCTCGCCCCGGGACGGTGTATCTCGTGGGCGCCGGCCCAGGAGATCCGGGTCTCATCACCGTTCGCGGCCGCGACCTCCTCGCCAGTTGCGATGCGGTCGTGTACGACGCGTTGGCGAATCCAACGCTTCTCGTTGGAATCGAAGCGGAGAAGCACGACGTCGGCAAGCGCGGCGGCACCGGCGATTCCGCGCGCCAGGACGAGATCAGCGCGCTGCTCGTTAGGTTGGCGAGGGCGGGCAAGCGCGTCGTAAGGCTCAAGGGGGGCGACCCCTTCGTCTTCGGGCGCGGAAGCGAGGAGGCGCAGGCGCTCGCGGCGGCAAACATCCCCTTCGAGGTCGTCCCCGGAGTAACGGCGGGGATCGCGGCGCCGGCGTACGCCGGGATTCCCGTCACGCATCGTGGTCTTTCGACGTCGGTCACCTTCGTGACCGGGCACGAAGATCCGGCGAAAGGCGGCCCGACGATCGACTGGAGCGCCCTCGCGCGGGCCGGCGGGACACTCGTGCTCTACATGGGCGTTCGCTCGCTGCCGCGCATTGTCGAGGCGTTGCGCGAGGGCGGACTCGCGGACGAAACGCCGGCGGCCGCGGTGCAGTGGGGGACGCGAGCGGAGCAACGCACCGTCATCGCGACTCTCGCGACGCTCGAGGCGTGCGTCGCCGAGGCGGGGCTCGAGGCGCCGGTGATCTTCGTGATCGGCGACGTCGTCGCGCTCCGTGAAGAGATCGCATGGTTCGAGCGCCGGCCGCTATTTGGCTGGCGAATTCTCGTCACCCGCGCGCAATCGCCGGCGTCGCGACTCGCCGAGCTGCTCGGCGGCGGCGGGGGACCGGGCACGGGGGCGAGGGCGGGGGCGGACGTCATCGAGGTTCCCGCGACGCGCATCGAGCCGCTGGACATGGGTCTGCTGCGCGCGACGATCTCGCATCTGGACGCGTACGACTGGATTGCGTTCACGAGCCAGAATGGCGTGGAGCTGTTCTGGAGCGTGCTGCGCGATTGCGGACTGGATTCGCGCGCGCTCGCCGCCTTACGAGTTGCAGCCGTCGGACCGGCCACGGCGGGGGCACTGCTCGAGCATGGGATCGCCGTCGACGTCACTCCCGAGCGCTTCGTCGCCGAAGGGGTACTGGACGCGCTGGCGCAACGCGACGACATTCGCGACGCGCGAGTGCTGTACATCGCCGCGGAGGGCGCGCGCGACGTCCTGCCTAACGGTTTGGCCGCGCTCGGCGCGCGCGTGGATGTGGTACCGATCTACCGGTCGGTCGCGGACGAAGCGGGTGTCGAGGCGATGCGTGCCTTCGTGGCGGCGGCAGGGGGAGGCGAGCGATCACTGGCGGCGTTCACATCGGCGTCGGCGGTACGCGCGTACGTGAACGCGGTCGGCATCGATTGCGCGCGGCGCGTCGCGGTGGCGACGATCGGGCCGACGACTTCAGCCGCGGCGCGAGAGGCAGGGCTCGACGTTCGCGTCGAGGCGGAGCGCTCGACGATCCCGGCGCTGGTCGAGGCAATCGTCGCGCATGGAATTTCGTCGGGGAGCGAGGCATTCGGATGACGGAAACAACCGGCAGCGAGCAGCAGATTCCGGTCGTCGACAACCCCGGGGCCGCCCAGTTCGAGGCGCACGTCGATGGTCGCACGGCATTCGTCTCGTACATCAAGCACGGCGACACGATCATCTTCACGCACACCGAAGTGCCGAAGGAGCTTCAGGGGCGTGGATTGGCGGGGGTGCTCGCGCGCGGCGCCCTCGAACGCGCCCGCTCCGAGGGGTGGCGCGTCGTCGTACGCTGTCCTTACATCAGGAGCTACATCGAGCGGCATCCGGAGTATCAGTCGCTGCTACTGCACGGAGGACGGTGAGCGAGAGAACGAGTCTTCTCATCGCGACGAGATCGTCCGAGCTCGCGCTGCGTCAGGCGCGGCAGGTGCAGACCGCTCTTGCGCGCACGGGTGTGGCGGCGGAGCTCAAGACGTACAGGACCTCCGGTGACAAGAAGCTCGACGAGCCCCTGGCGTCGATCGGCGGCAAGGGATTGTTCACCAGGGAGCTCGAGGCGGACCTCACGAAGGGCGCCGTGGATTGCTGCGTCCATTCGCTCAAGGACTTGCCGACGGAGCTCGCGGAGGGCCTAACGACTGGCGCCGTTTTGCCGCGCGAGGATCCGCGCGACGTTCTCATCGTCAACGGCGTGACGGGCGCGACGACGATCGGCGAGCTGCCGCGCGGGTCGCGCGTCGGAACGTCGAGCCTGCGCCGCCGCGCGCAGCTCCTCGCGTTGCGAGGCGACATCGAGGTCGTGGCGCTCCGCGGCAACGTACCGACGCGCATCCGCAAGGTCGACGACGGGCAGGTGCACGCGGCGATTCTGGCCGCGGCCGGCGTTCGCCGACTGGGCGTCATTCAGCGCATCGCCTGCTACCTGGACGCGCCGGATTGGCTGCCGGCCGCGGGCCAGGGCGCGATCGCGGTGGAGATTCGCGAGGACGACGAGCGGATGCGCGCCCTTCTCGCACCGCTGCACGACGCTGAGACGTGGCTTCAGGTTCGCGCCGAGCGCGCGTTTCTGGCCGCGCTCGAGGGAGGATGTCAGGTGCCGATCGGCGCGCTCGCCCAGGAGGTCGAGGGGCATCTGACGCTGTTCGGGTTGATCGCCGATGTAGAGGGGCGACAGATCGTGCGCGGTGAGCATTTCATCGACGTCGAGAATCCGGAGCTCACCGGGATCCGGCTCGCGAACGAGCTGCGCGGGCGGGGCGCGACCGAGATTCTCGAGGGTCTCCGGCGCGCCGAGCAGGTGCCGGCGCCACAACCGGAGTGAAGGTTCCGTCGCAGCGTCACCTCACACGCGATATTTTGCCCGCATGCCCTCGTTTCCCTCGTACCGGCCGCGGCGATTGCGCCGAACGGACGCGCTCCGGCGCATGGTGCGCGAGACGCAACTCGCGCCGGAGCAGCTCATCCAGCCGCTCTTCGTGCGATCGGGGCGCGGAGTGCGGCAGCCGGTGGGCTCGATGCCGGGAGTGTGCCAGACGTCGGTCGACGAGATGCTGCGAGACGCGCGCGAGGCGGAGCGGTTAGGCATCGGCGGCGTGTTGCTGTTCGGGATTCCGGACGTGAAGGACGCGATCGGCTCGTCGGCGTGGGACGATCGCGGGCCGGTGCAGGAAGCGGTGCGCACGCTCAAGCGCGAGACGCCGGGGCTCGTCGTCATCACCGATGTGTGCATGTGCGAGTACACCGATCATGGGCACTGCGGCGTGCTCGCGAACGGCGAGGTCGACAATGACGCGACGCTCGAGTTGCTCGCCAGGGAGGCACTGTCACACGCGCGCGCCGGCGCGGACGTCGTCGCGCCAAGCGACATGATGGACGGGCGTGTGCGCGCGATTCGTGAGGCACTCGATGGAGCAGGATTCCCGAATACGCCGATTCTCAGCTACGCCGCAAAATTCGCCAGCGGCTGCTACGGTCCGTTTCGAGAAGCGGCCGAGTCGACGCCACAAACCGGCGATCGGCGCGGTTATCAGATGGACTCGGCGAACATCGACGAGGCGATGCGCGAGGTATGGCTTGACGTCGACGAGGGCGCCGACATGATCATGGTGAAGCCCGCCGGTCCATACCTCGACGTGATCCAGCGCGTGAAAGAGGAGACGGGCTACCCGGTCGTCGCGTACCAGGTGAGCGGGGAATACGCGATGATCAAGGCCGCGGCGGAGCGGGGCTGGATCGACGGACAACGCGTCATGATGGAATCGCTGATCGGCATTCGGCGGGCGGGCGCGGACGTCGTGATCACCTATTTTGCGGCTGAGGTCGCGCGCGCGTTGGCGGCGACGTCCGGAGCCGCGGGCTAGTTTTCGAGCCATGAGATACAGGCCCTTTCCCGGCGCTGACGTCAGCGTCTCCGAGGTAGGCTTCGGCACGTGGACGCTGTCCACGGGCTGGTGGGGTGAGCGGAGTGACGACGAAGCGGTCGCGATGCTCCGACGCGCGTACGACGAACACGGCGTCACCTTCTTCGACGCCGCCGACACGTACGGCAACGGCCGCGCGGAGCGGCAGCTCGCGGAGGCGTTCAAGCGTCGTCGCGGCGATGTGGTGATCGGCACCAAGGTCGGCTACGACATTTACGACGACGCGGCACGGCAGGCGCGACGCGGACAGAGCGAGCTGCCGATGCGCACCGACCCGGCGTACGTGCGCTTCGCCGTCGATCAGTGTCTCGAGCGCCTCGACACCGACTACATCGACGTTTTGCAAATTCATAACGTCAAGATGGAGCAGGTGCGGCAGCCGGCGCTGTGGGACACGCTGCGCGCCCTGAAGAAGGAGGGGAAGATTCGCGCGTGGGGCGCGGCCTTCGGCCCGGCGATCGGCTGGTTGTACGAGGCGGTCGAGCTCATGGAGCGCGAGAGCGACATCGACACGATCCAGATGATCTGGAACATCCTCGAGCAGCATCCGGGAACGGCGATGCTCGAGGCGGCCCGGGCCCACGCGCCGCAGTGTTGCTTCAACATTCGCGTGACGCACGCGTCGGGTATGCTCGAGGGGAAATACACCGAGGACACGGTGTTCGCACCTACCGACCATCGACGTCACCGGCCGCGGTCGTGGCTCGTCAACGGGCTGCAGAAGATTCAGACGCTCGACTTCCTCACCACGCGCATGACGCTGGGGCAGGCGGCGCTGAAGTGGCTCTTGGCCGAGCCGCTGGTCGTGACGACGTTGCCGAACATCTACGACGACGAGCAGCTCGACGAGTTCGCGGCGGCGAGCGACGGTCCGGACCTAACGAGCGACGAGCTCGCGCGGGTCGCCGAGCTGGCGGCGCGGAACTTCGGCGTCGCCGAGGAGCCGATGGCGTACAAGGGGACGATGGAGCGGGGAGCGCCGGGCGCCGAGCGTGGTGCGCAGAGCGTTACGGGTTGACTGGCACTTAGCGCCCTTTTCGTGCTCCACCTCTGGAAAGACCTTTTGCCGGGGCGGCATCCGCCGGAGGAGGTCACGGCCGTCGTCGAGATTCCGTTCGGCAGCCGCAACAAGTACGAGCTCGACAAGGACACTGGCCTCATCAAGCTCGATCGCGTCCTGTACTCCTCGATGCACTACCCGGGTGACTACGGCTTCATTCCGAGGACGCTCGCCGAGGACGGAGATCCCTGCGACGTCGTGGTGCTGGTGACCGAAGAGACGTTTCCCGGGTGCATGATCGACGTGCGCCCGTTAGGCGTGCTCCGCATGCTCGACCGCGGCGAGCCCGACGACAAGATCCTCGCCGTGCCATTGCACGATCCGTATCATCAGGAGTGGTTCGACATCGCCGACACTCCGCAGCACGTGTTGAAGGAAGTCGAACACTTCTTCCAGCGATACAAGGATCTCGAGGGGAAGCGGGTCCAGATCATCGGCTGGGAGAAGAGTCTCAAGGCACTGGATACCATCGTGGACGGGATCAAGCGGTACGACGAGCGATTCCGGTCGTATGGGCCGTGAGCTTCACAGCACAAAGTACTTGACAATGCCGACCTCGGAGCGCAGCATTCGGGCGTGAACCCGCGCGCGGCGCCCATGTCTGCTCTGACTGCTGTCCTCTTCCCTGATCCGACGCTGCGGCGCTCGCCCGGCGCCGTCGTCGGCTGGTGGGAGCGACGACGCCCACTCTACAACGCCGTCGTCGGCGCGACCGGTGTCGTCACGATCTCGGTGCTCTCGGTCGCGATCGGGCCGGCGATGCTCGTCCAACCCGGCACCTGGATCGGTGTCACTGCTTACGCCATCGCCGCCAATCTCTGCTACTCGCTCGGCGCGCCCAGCGAGCTACTCCTCGAGCGATGGCTCGGCCGCGAGACGTACGGCTTGGGTCCGGCGCTCTTCCGCTACGGACTGATCTACTCCGTCGGGCTCACGCTCTTTCCACTCGCGCTCGGCGCGTTCGCGGTCCTCGCGAAGCTCCTCTTCCACTTCCTTCGTTAGGCGCCGCCTGTCATCCCCGACGAGCACCGCGACGAGGGATCAGCTTGTCGACGAACCAGACTCCTCGCCGCGGCATGACAACGGTCACTCGTCGCCCTCGTCTGAAGCGGCGTCGCCTGGAGGCAGCTCGCGGCGACGAACCTTCGTCTGCACCTCGGCCATCAGCGCCCACCCCGTGAGGCGAACGACCGTTCCCGCCTTCCAGCCCGCGTCGCCCTTCGCGCTCGGCTCGCCGCCGCCGTGGACGCTGCTCATCAGCGAGCTGACGCGGCTCACGACCTGAAGCCCGGGCGGCACGACGATCTTCACCGCTGCCCAGATCGAGCGGACGTGAATGTCGACGATCCCCGTCGGCAGCGCCGCCTGGGTCAGATCGATCGTCGTGTCCGACATGAGCGCGAGGAGGTCGAGGTGCTGCGGAACGATCCAGGCGCCTCGACGCTTCGTCTCGCTCATCACCGAGTACATCCGCTCCCGATCGCGCGCGAGAGCCATTGCGTCCTCCGCGGGAACGGACGCCGGCACCGGCGCGGCGGCGACGGCCGGCAGGTCAGCCGTTAGGCGCTGCAGGTCGGCAACGGTGGCGGCCTTGTACGCCAGCTCCATGCGCGACTCCAGCTCGTCGATCGACAGCCGGTCGTTCGCGAAATGATCGGAGAGCTGCTGAATGACGCGCTCGCGCTCGTCGGTGAGAGAGACGATGGGTCGCTGCTCGGGAGGGCGCGATGACGACGACGACATCTTCCGCCAGCCTGGCCGTTAGGCAACCGGACGCGCGGGCCCGTGATCGACCGGCTCGACGTCGTGCGGAATGAAGAGCGTCTCGTAAACGAGAGCCGCGGCGATCCCACCGAGAATCGGGCCGACCCAGTAGACCGCTTGCCCCTCGAAGATGCCGCTCGCAACGGCGGGGCCGAACGACCGCGCCGGATTCATCGAGCCGCCAGTCAATGGACCGATCGCGAGAATGTCCGCGGCAATGGTGAGTCCGATGGCGAAGCCGCCCACCCTTGGCGCCTTCGGATCCACCGCCGTCCCGAACACGACGAACACCAGAAAGAACGTCGCGATGAACTCGAGGAGAATGGCCTGAAGTGTCGAGACCTCGATGGAGATCGATTGGCCGCCGAGGCGCGTGCTCGCGGCCACCGAAGCGGGGAAGAGTCCCTTGAGTGCGTACGCCGCGAGGATCCCGGCGAGGATTTGCGCAATGATGTAGACGCCCGCCATCACGGGCTCGATGCGCTTTGTCACGAGGAAGCCGAAGGTGACGGCGGGGTTCAGGTGACCGGAGACGCGCATGGTTGCGGTCACCATCAAGGCGAGAATGAGTCCATGGGCGAGTGCGACCTGAGTGATCCCCGCCGGATTCCTCACGAGCTCGGCGGCCATGATCGCGCCGCCGCCGATGAACACAAGACCGAAGGTACCGACAAACTCCGCCACGAAATGACGGTAAGAGTCGCGCATGCTTGCTCCGGATAGCGAGTCGACCGCAGGACGAGTTAATCTGGCCGGGAATGCCGGGAGGGGACAGGGGAGGGCCGCTCCTCAATCCGCGCGACGGAAGACCAGCGCGGCGTTGATCCCGCCGAAGCCGAAGGAGTTGCTCAGCGCATACTCGACGCCCATCTCTCGCCCGCGATTCGGGATGTAGTCGAGATCGCAGCTCTGGTCCGGGCAGTCGAGATTGACGGTTGGCGGAAGCCAGCGGCGCTCCAGGGCGAGCGCGCAGATCGCGGCCTCGAACGCTCCGGACGCGCCGAGCGCGTGGCCATAGTACCCCTTGGTGCTACTCACCTGCAGATGGCGCGCGTGATCACCGAACACCTGCTTGAGCGCGAGCGTCTCGGTCGGATCGTTGAGCGGCGTCGAGCTGCCGTGGGCGTTGACGTACTCGACATCGGTCGGTGCGACGTGGCCGTCGGCGAGCGCGCGTTGCATCGACCGCGCGGCCTGAGATCCGTCCGGTCGGGGGGCGGTCATGTGATGCGCGTCATTAGAGTTTCCATATCCCGCGAGCTCGGCGTAGATGTGGGCGCCTCGCGCGCGCGCGCGTTCGAATTCTTCGAGCACGAGGACGGCGCCACCCTCACCCATCACGAAGCCATCGCGGTCGCGGTCGAAGGGTCGAGAGGCGCGCTGCGGCTCGTCGTTGCGGGTCGACATCGCGCGAATGATCGCGAACGCGCCAAAGGTGAGTGGCGCGAGCGGGGCCTCGGCGGCGCCGCAGAGCATGACGTCCGCATAGCCGTCGCGAATCTCACGGAAGCCGTCACCGATCGCGATCGTGCCGGATGCACAGCTCATCGCGTTGGTGCTGTTCGGTCCCTGCAGACCGAACTCGATGGCGATGTTGCAGCTCGCCGCGCCGCCGAACACCATGAGCGCGAGCGCGGGATCGAGGGCCCGGAGTCCTTTCTCGATGAAGACGTGCATCTGCGCCTCGGCGTACGCGACACCGCCGAGGGCGCTCCCCATGATCGATCCGATGCGCTCGCGGTCCTCGCGCGCGAGATCGATTCCGCTGTCGTCGAGCGCAAGGCGCGCCGACGCAACCGCGAAGTGACCGAATCGCTCGAGTCGCTTCGAGCGCTTCTGCTCGAGGAAATCCGTCGGATGAAAATCGTCGATCTCGGCCGCGTTCTTACTGCGAAACATCTCCGGATCGAAGCGGGAGATCGTCCGTACGGCTGACCGTCCCGACTGCAAGCCCCGCCAGAGTCCGTCGCGCGAGATGCCGATGGGACTGACGACGCCGATTCCCGTTATCGCGACGCGACGCTTGGCTGCGAACGACACATGGACCTCATGGATGAAAGCCTAACGAGAATCAGATCGGTTCCTGCTCCGCCACCTTCGCCAGCCCCTCCAGCGTGCGACTTGCGATTCCATGCACGAATACCGGGCCGATGATGTTAACGGCGGCAATACCACCAACCACCGGCCACGGCGGGCCGTTCCATGCATGCACGATGCGGACGCGGGTGCCGCCCTTGTCGGGAATGAAGCTCCACTCGACGTCCATGCCTGACGTGATCCCGTCAATATGGCGGAAGCGAATGCGTGGCTCGTCGCCGCCCTTGGAGCCTTTGCGCTGAACGGACATCTGCGAAACCCACCACGTTGGCCAATTCAGAGGTCCGAAGGGCCGATTGGCGGCCATCTCGACGACGCCTCCGTCATCGCTCGTTCGCTCGCGAAAGCGGACATAACGATAGTGTGGAAGCAGCTCGGGCCATCGCTCGACCTCGAGAGCGAGGTTGAACATCGTCGCGAGGCGAGAGCGCACGAATCGCTCGTCGACGGTGTGCATGCGAGAGTTCTTCGCCGGCGAGCGAAGGGCGAACGGCTCACGCCTCGTTTCGGTGCTGTCTGTCATACTCGTTCGGGTGACGCCGCCGGCGTCCAGGTCGCCGTGAGCCGATAACCGAGCCGTCTGCGAATCGCGGGCTGCACGCCAGTCGCCGACACGACCATACCGCCCAACTCTCCCTCAGTAAAGCCACGCAACACCGAAACTCTTCCGTCGTGCCGGGTGATGGGATGAAATCCGAGAGCGAACGCGGCGACAGAGAAACCGGTGGCGGCGACCCAACTGCGTCGGAGATCGCTGACGATCACTCGCCGGCGCGCGACCCGATCGAGCTCGGCGATGAGCCGCAGTCCCTGGTCATGGTCGAAGTGGTGCAGCAGCTGAGAGCAAAGCACGATGTCGACGCTGCCGTCAGCGAAAGGAAGCGTGAGAGCGTCACCGCAGACCGGCACGTTCACGCGATGACGCGACGCGGCGACGAGGGTGAAAGCGCCATCCATCGCGATCGTGTGGAGCTTGAGCCCGCGCCGCCGGGCGATCTCACGCGCACGCCAGGGCAAGTCGGCCAGGCCAGTGCCGATATCCAGAAGCGTGGCGAGTGGCGAGTGGTGAGTGGCGCGAGCGATTTCGTCGAATACGGGACGCAGCGCGAGCATCACGGCTCTGCGGCCGCCGAAGAGAACATTGGACAGCTCGACGTCCCGATGTGACCGCTCGCGCAACGAGGGAGCGACGTTAGGATCGTCGAGGATCTCGATTCCTATTTCTCTCATCGCTCGAGCTGCGCGTAGCCGCCGCGGTAGTACAGAAGGGGTCGTTCGTCGAAGGCCTCGGCGCGCTCCACGGCGCAAACGATGATCGTGTGGTCACCGGCCTCGTGACGCGCGACGACGTCGCACTCGAGGTGGACGAGGGCGTCGTCGAGGAGCGCCACGCCCTTTTCACCGCGTGAGTAGCCGACGCCGTCGAAGCGGTCGGTCTCCGGATCGGCGAATCGGCGCGAAAGCGATTCCTGGGTCGATGAGAGCACGCTGATGCCGACGTTTTCCACTCGCATCATGAGACCATGCATCGACGCGTCGTGACCGATGCAGACGAGAATCAAGCCCGGCTCCAAGCTCACGGAGCAAAAGGCGCTGACGGTCATGCCGTGATCGCGCCCCTTCTGATCTCGCGCCGTGACGATCGTGATGCCGGTGGAGAAGCGGCCGAGGGCGGCGCGGAAGGTGTCGGAATCAATCATGCGCGGAGCGCGGAGCGTTAGGCGTTGAGCGCAGCGGCGAAAGGACGAAGAGAGAGAGTATGTACCGAGCGTTCAGCACCGCGCTCGCGGGCACGAAGTCGCCGGTGACGCCGACGAGGAGGTCGGCCATGTCGCGCCGGGCGGCGAGGACGCGCGACGTCCGGTTCATCAGTCGCGGAGAGCCGACGACGGCGCCGATGATCCACTCGACGATCCACTTGCCGCCAAACTCGCGTCGGCGGCGCTGGTGATAGGCGGCGAGCGCGGCATCCGCCGCACGAGCCGATCCGGCGCCTAACGCGTCGATGACGAACGGCGCGAGCATCTCGCCGCCACGCAGGGCGGCGTAAATCCCTTCGCCGGTGAATGGATCGAAGAAGTCAGCCGCGTCGCCGACAAGGGCGACCCCGGGGGACCAGGAGCGCCGGGCGCGCGAGGCGAATGGTCCGGTGGCGACGACGGGCGAGACGCGCTGTGCGCCGGCGAACCGCGACGCGAGCTGGGGGCGGTCGTCCAGCCAGCGATCGAGAAAGGCCTCGCGCCCCGCGGCGACTGCCTTCGCGCGACGGCTCGGCACCACGAGAGCGACTGTCGTTAGGCCTCCACCGACATCGGCGATGCCGACGTACCCCCCGCGCTCGACGTGCATCTCGCCGCACTCGCCGATGTCGCGCACGTCGCGGTAGTGGGTAACGAGCGCGTAGCGACGCGGCCAGCGCGCGAAGCGGGCGAGACCGAGACGTCGCGTCACGATCGATCGGAGTCCGTCCGCGCCGACGACGAGATCGGCGGGGATCTCCTCTCCCCGCACCGTGCGAACGCCGCGCACGCGCCCGCGCGAGTCGCGCAAAAGGTCGACGACGTGGGTTCCTTCACGGACATCGGCGCCCGCGCGGCGCGCCGCGCGAAGCAGAATCTCGTCGAGAATCTCGCGACGAACCGAGAGACCGCGGTCGCGGAATCCCTTCACCGAGCAGCCGGCGAACTCACCGACGACGCGTGTCCCATCCGGCGCGCGCACGACCATTCCCGCCAGCTGGGCGGCTCCGGAACCCTCTACTTCCTGCAGTACGCCCATGGCGGCGAGCACGCGCGACGCCTGAGGGCTGAGGTATTCGGCGCACGGCTTGGGTCTTGGGAAATGCGCGCGGTCCACAATCGTGGGACGAACTCCCTGGCGCGCGAGCGCAACCGCCAGGGAGCTCCCCGCGGGTCCTCCGCCGACGATCACGACCGCTCCCTCTCCCCCGCGACCCGTCGTCATGCTCGAACTCTACCCGGTGATTACGAGCGCCAACAACCCACCGGCGGCGCCGCAGACGAGATTCACCGCGTCATTCGCCAGCCACGCGAGTCCGCCGACGTGTCGCGTACGCGTGCCGCAATCGTGAATCGCGCGCTCCGTTGCGCAGTCGCACCGATCGCAGCGACGCCGCGCTTGCAGCGTCGCGCCGAGCAACGAATCGATCGTCGAACCAGCAACACCGCCAACGAACGCGGCGAACGCGACGCGTCCGGGCCACTCGAGCGTGGCGGCGAGCAGCGCAACAAATGCCGCACCCGCCAATGCGGCGAGTGTGCCCGCCAGCGTCACGCCGCCGGACATCCCGAGTGGCACCGGCTCGAAGCCAAGAATCGAGCGTGGTGTTCCTCCGACCAGGGTCCCCACCTCCGTCGCCCACGTGTCGCTCGCCGACGCCGCGAGCGTACCGACGCCAAGGGCGATCCAGCGCGTGTCGTGCTCCGGCACGAGCAGGGCGAGCGCGGCGGCGATCGCGAAGACGCCGCCATTCGCGAGCACCTGCATCGCATCGCGCTCACCGCCCTTCTCGATGACGCTCCTGGTGAGCGCGGTCTTTCGCGCGACGCCGAGGCGAGACATCGCGCTCGAGCTGGCGAAGTAGAGGATGAGCAGTACCCCCCATCGCCATCCCGCGAGCAATGCGAGCGTTCCGACGATCGTCGCCGCGATGGCCCCGTCGACAGTGAGCGCGCGCGCACGGCGCGCAAGCAGAGCAATCGCGAGGGCGATCGCCAATCGTACGAGCATGCTCACGCGGTACGCCCTACCAGCGACACCTTTGGCGCATTAGTTTGGCACTCCCACCACCCTCCCTCCGCACAGGGTTCACGAAGCATCGCGATGCTCGCCACCGTTGACGCTCTCCTCCCTCTCAGCCTGCTCCAAGCAGTCCGCAACGTCGACACGCCTGCAGACGGATTGGAGGCCGAATACGTTGACGAGTTGCGGAACAAGCGGCTCGGATTGAGCGAGACGATATACTCGCAAATCCGACGTTACAGCGAAGCGGTCCGCCGCCGGCAGCGAACGGCGCAGGATGAAGCTATCGCCCTCGCGCGGTTGATCGGTCGTCGTCCCGACGCCGAGGCGGTATTTCGCGCCGCCGGACGGATTCTCGCCAAGGAAGCCTATCTCACGATTTCGACGTTCTCGCGCCAGCTGCTCCGCGCGATGCCGACACTCGTTGCCCGACCGGTGGCGCTGCGCCGCGCGCGGCGGATTTCCGAGCGGTATCTGACCGGGCATCTGCGACGCGTCGGCAGCTCGCTCCTGCTCGACGTGCCGCGCTCGATCACGCTCGGGACCGCACCAGGAAGTGTCGGCTGCGCGTTCTACGAATCGAGTCTGCGCGAGGTGCTGCGACTCCTGATCGGCAGCATCGGCGCGGTGGAGCACGTCCGATGCGAGGCGCGAGGCGAGGGCGCGTGCGAGTGGCGCGCGGATTGGCGTGCGTTCGATCGGTCGCAGGCAGGAGCGGAAGAGGACGAGCAGCTTTGAGACTGTCATCCCGAGGGGCGGAGCGACGCGGGATCTGCTTTTCGCGAATCTCGATCGACAGCAGGTCCCTCCCCTCGTCGCTTGCGCTCTTCGGGGCAAGCGCTGCGCTCGGGATGACATTGGGATGCTGACTCCTGAATCGCTCCCGACATTTCAGAAGGCACTCGCCGACGTCGGCGTCGACGGGTGGCTGCTGTTCGATTTTCGCGGCGTGAACCCGGTCGCGAAGGAGCTGCTGCGGCTCGAGGGGATGGCCACGCGGCGACAGTTCGCCTGGATTCCGACGCGCGGGACACCGGTCGCGTTCACGCACGTCATCGAACAGGGGCCATGGAGTCGCTGGCCTGCGTCGTGGCAGCGCGAGGACTACAGCTCGTGGAAATCGCTCGAGGCGCTTCTCGCGCGGCACGTCGCGAAGAAGCGTGTCGCGATGGAGTACTCGCCGGGGGACGCGGTGCCATACCTCGATCGCGTTCCGGCCGGCGTGGTGGAGATGGTGCGATCCGCCGGCGCGGAAGTCGTGTCGTCAGGCGAGCTGGTGTCGCGGTTCTACGCCGTCTGGAGCGCGCACGACATCGCGTCGCACCAGCGGGCGGCGGAAATCGTCGCGGCAACGGCGCGCGAGGCGTTGGCGTTCGCGGGACGGCGCGCTCATGCCGGACACCCGATCACCGAGCACGAGCTGATGCAGTGGATTCTGGATCAGTTCCACGCGCACGATCTGTCGACGGACCACGGGCCTAACGTCTCGGTCGGGGAAAACGCGGCCAATCCGCACTACGAGCCGTCGGCGGCGCACCCCCGGCCGATCCGCGTTGGTGACATTTTGCTCATCGACCTCTGGGCGCGAGAAGACGGGGGCGTGTACGCGGATCAGACGTGGATGGCATCGGTGGGAGAGCCGAGCGCGGAGGCGCGCGCGATCTGGTCGGCGGTTCGCGACGCACGCGACCGCGCCATCTCGCTCGTGCGCGACGCGGCGGCGCGCGGCACCCCCCTGCGGGGCGCCGAGGTCGATGACGCGGCGCGGAGCGTGATCACGGATCGGGGCTTCGGCTCGTATTTCACGCATCGCACCGGCCACTCGATCGACGCCCGCGACCTGCACGGCTCGGGGCCTCACCTCGACAATCTCGAGACGCGCGAGGAGCGTTTGCTCATCCCCGGCGTCGGCTTCTCGATCGAGCCCGGCGTGTACATGCCGGGGAAGATCGGCATGCGGAGCGAGGTGAACGTGTTCCTGCTGCCGGGCGAGGCGGTGGTGACGCCGAAAGTCTACCAGACGGAGCTGATGGAAGTGTGACGGGCTCTGGCGCGATAGGGTTAGGCACCAATCCCCGATCCCGCAGCCGCCAGAGCGCTATGCGCGCGTGTTGCTCATCACACCGCGGTTCCGAACGAGATTGAAGGGATACACGATCTTCTCGATCGCGAACGGCCCCTTCTCGAACCGCCAATTCCTCACCGACGTCGTGATGCACGATTCGACTTCCCGTTGTCCGGCACCGGACAACGCCGACGCCGAAACTTCGGCGTCTTCGACGCGCCCCGAGGGCGCCACGGTAACTTCGACTTCGACCAGTCCGCCGAGAGCGGGATTCACGCGCAGACCTTCGGTCTCGTAGCAGCGTTGGATTTCGGCGGCGTGACGCAAGGCAACCAGTCGCACGTCCATATCGGGACGAAGGCTGTCGGGCTGTTGCGGCATCAGCGACATACGGCTCGCGACAGCGAGCGACAGAAAGAATGTGTGCAGCATGAAAAATTGACGAATGGAAGCCACTCGCAGTCACGTGGCGCAGGCCTTGCCAACTCGACAATACGCCCGGCACTCAATTGATACTTCTCGTGCACGAACTCGGCATCAGGCAACGCTCACCTGCACGGCTTCCCATACTCCTTTGCATTGGTATGCTCGGGTGCTCGGGCGATCCGAGCAACGCCGCGCTCGCGGATACGGCGGGTCGGGCGTCGTCGGGAGCGATCGAATTGCCGAGCGCGAGGTATCGGCCCGTGGCACTGGGAGCGATCGGATCGATCGCGGGCACGGTCGAGACCGATGGGAATGCACCGACCGATAGCATCGTCACCCCGACGGTGGATCGCGAGGTCTGCGGCAGCGCGTATCCGGACTCGTCGATCGTGCGGCGCGGTCGCGCGCTCGCGAACGTGGTGGTGTGGCTTTCCGATGTCCGAGAGGGAAAGGCGCTTCCCATCGAGCGGCGGACGGAGATCGTGAACGAGGAGTGTCGTCTCGAGCCGCGCGTGCAGGGTGTCGTGGTCGGGACGACGGTGAACGTGCGGAACGAGGATCGGCTCGCGCACACGACGCGCTTTCTCCGTGGCGGTCCGAACGGTGATACGCTGGCGGTGATTCCGCTCACCGACGACGGTCAGGTCGTGCCTAACGAGCACATCACCGCGAAGGCGGGCCTCGTCGCGGCGGCGTGCGTGCAGCATCCGTGGACGCGCGGGTACATCGCCGTGTTCGAGAGCCCGTACTACGCGGTGACGGACGAGTCGGGCGCCTTCCGGATCGACTCCGTGCCACCGGGCACGTATCGATTGCTCATCTGGCACGAGCGGGAGGAAGCCCCGGTCGAACGAGAGGTGGACGTGGCGCCGGGAGGAACGACGCGCGCGAATCTGACGATTCGGCTGAAATAGCTCCCGGATGACGGAGCGCGTCCTCAGTCGCCACGGGACGTCAACCAGCGCCTAACGACCGTCAGCTCGTGATTGACCGAACGCCCCTGGTGCACCGCGTGCTCGATTTCACTCAGCAGCTCCGCCGCGCTGCGCTGGGACGGCCTCGGCGCGGCGCTCCAGTCGTCACTCGTCCAGGCGCGGAGGCGAACGCGCCCGTCGGCGGTCGGGCGCTCGATGAGCATCAGCGTTTCCGGCGCGCTCCGGCCGCCCCCGACGAGCACGTCCAGCGTCTCGCTCACCGCAGAATGAGCCGGTCCGCCACCATCGCGCCGAAGAGCAGCGCGAGATAGAGCAATGAGAACTTGTACAACGACCAGGCCGCCGGCATCCATTGCGCGCGGCGGGCGACCTCGACCACGCCGAGGATCAGCGCCGCGTCGAGCGGGACGGCCGCGGCGAGATAGACGACGCCGAGCGCGCCGAAGGTCACCGGCAGCAAGGTGAGCGGAACGAGGATCGCCGTGTAGGCGACCATCTGCCGCATCGTCTCGCGCGCGCCCCAGACGAGCGGGGCCATCGGAACGCCCGCGCGATCGTAGTCCCGCTGCTTGAGCAGCGCGAGCGCCCAGAAATGCGGGGGCGTCCAGTAGAAGATGATGAGAAAAAGATAAACACCGAGCAGGTCGACACGGCCGGTGACGGCGGCCCATCCGACGAGGGGAGGAAACGCGCCCGCCGCCCCGCCGATGACGATGTTCTGCGGCGTGCTCCGCTTGAGCCACCGCGTGTAGATGAAGACGTAGAAGTAGAAGCCGGCGAGCGCGAGCGCCGCCGCGAGCACGTTCGCGAAACGCGCGAGGAGATACGTCGCCGACGTGGCGAGGAGAACGCCGAACACGAGCACCTCGCGCGCGGCCAACCGGCCGCTCGGGATCGGACGCAGCCGCGTCCGCGCCATCCGGTCATCGATGTCGCGGTCGAGATACATGTTCACCGCGTTCGCGCCCCCCGCCATGAGGTATCCGCCAAGCAACACGACGAGAACGAGCGGCCAGCTCGGCGTTCCGGCGACGAACATCGGCGCGACCGCCGTCACGAGGAGCAACGAGATGATGCGCGGCTTCGTCAGCGCGAGGAGATCGCGCGCGACGAGGCGCGACACGGACGTCGCGGCATGCGTCATCGCGATCCGAGGGGAAGCGGGTTGTCGGCCAGCCGCGGCGTCGACCGCGAGTCACCTAACGACGCAGGGGAGGCCGCGCGGCTCGCGGCAGCGCGCGCCAAATACGCGTACACGAAGGTGCCGAGCCACACGCCGACGCCGACCGCCTCATGGAGCGAACGCAGCACCGGGGGCAGCGCCAACAAGACCATCGATGCGGCGACCGTGAGCTGAAGGATCACGAGGGCGAGCGCGACCCCAGCGGCGCGCGCGACGACGCGCGAATCCGCTCGCCGGCGCGAGAAGCCGACAACCACTCCGACAAGATGCAGCAGGAGCAGCAGGGCGAGCGCGCGGTGAGTGATCTGGGTGTGGAATGCCGCCGGCCCCGCGTCGACATCACGACCGCATAACGGGAACGACCGGCAGGCGATTGCCGCGTTAGGCAGCTTGGCGGTCAGGCCGCCGAGCGCGACGGTGAGAAAGGCGAGGACCGCCGCCGCGTTCGCGGCACGCGCGACGCGCGGCGACGTACGCTGCACCGCGGCCGCGTCGCCACCGAGCGCTCCAGCGCGAATCGCCGCGGCGCCGAGGGTGGCGAAGAGCGTCATCGCGAGCAGCCAGTGCGCGACCGTCGCGTATGGCGTGTTCCCGAGCTTCACCGTAACCGCGCCAAGGATCGCGGCCGCGAGCACCGCGACGACGGCGAGGAGCGCGGCGCGCAACACGCCGCCGCGTCCACCGACGCGCGGCTCCCGGCGCGCGCGCCAGGCGACGAACGCGAATGACGCGACCGTCACGACAAGGATCGACGCGAGCAGGCGATGCGTCCACTCGACCACGAGGTCGGGCCGGTCCATCGGCGGAAAGAGACGACCGTAGCACAGTGGCCAATGATCGCCGCAGCCCATGCCGGAGCCGGAGATGCGCACGATGGCGCCGAACACGAGATGCGTGAACGCGACGACGAGCGCCGCGTAGGAAAACCGGCGTAGAGCGCGAAGGCTATTCATGGGATCACTTGCCGATGTGCATGCTGCGCCAGGTCACGACCAGCACCGCGGCGAGGACGACGGCGGGGAGCACAGCCCACGCGAGCTCGCTCGGGCGCCGCGACGACGCGCGAAGAAGGGAGCGCACAATCGCGATGTGGGCAGCGATGCAGAGAAGGACAGCAGCCCAGAATATCGACTGGGCAACGAAAGCAGGCACGGTCTCGAGGAGAGGAGAAACTGAGGCGACGACCAGCGAAAGCTGAAGGACGCACGAGGCTGGGTCAATTACGAATTGCAACCTTCCCCGATCGCCGCGCGGAGCCTAGCATACTGACTCATGCGTGAGCCCTCGGCGGTCGACCCACCATCGGCGCTACCACGGCGCCTCGGTCTTTGGAGCGCGGTGGCCGTCGTGATCGGCACGACGATCGGCTCGGGAATCTTCCGATCGCCGGCGAGCATTACGAACCGGCTTCCCGGACCGCTTCCGCTGCTCTCGGTCTGGGTCGTGGGCGGTGCGCTTGCGTTGTGCGGCGCGCTGACGCTGGCGGAGATCGCGGGGGCGTTCCCCCATACGGGCGGGATCTATGTGTTCTTGCGCGAGGGGTGGGGCCGCCTCGTCGCGTTTCTGTTCGGCTGGTCGGAGCTCGTCGTCATTCGCGCGGCGGCGCTCGGCGCGATCGGGATCACGTTCGCGGAGTACTTCCTTCGTGTGCTCGGCTACGACCCGACGAAGCCGCCCTATGACGCGTACGCTCACTACACCGCGGCCGTATCGATTGTCGTGATGGCCGGTGTGAACATCGTCGGCATCCGATTGAGCTCGTGGGTGCAGAACGTCACGACGATCGCGAAGTACATCGGCCTGTTGCTCATCGTGATCGTCGCGCTGGCGTTAGGCTTCCCGCGCACCGGCGGGCATTTCACGCCGGCGGCGCCGGCGGGCAGCTTCTCGATCTCGGCGTTCGGGTTGGCGCTGGTGTCGGTGCTGTGGGCGTATGACGGATGGGCCGATCTGAGCTTCATCAGCGGCGAGGTGAAGGATCCACGCCGCAACATGCCGCGGGCGCTGATCCTCGGCGCGGTCGCGATCATCGCGATCTATCTCCTGGCGAATGTCGCGTATCTGGCGGTGATGCCGGTGGACGAGATTCGGACCTCGCGCCTCGTCGCCGCGGACGTCGCGCAGCGGTTGGTCGGCGCGGGGGGCGTCGCGTTCGTCGCGAGCACCGTCATGCTGTCGACGTTTGGAACGCTCAACGGCTCGGTGCTGACGTCGCCGCGCATCTGGTTCGCGATGGCGGACGATGGCTTGTTCTTTCGTCGCGTGGCGGCGGTCCATCCGCGCTTCCAGACGCCGTACGTGGCGATCTCCATCGCCGCGGTGTTGGGCGCCGGCTTCGTGCTGCTCCGCACCTTCGAGCAGCTGGCCGACACGTTCGTGACGGCGATCATTCCGTTCTACGCGTTAGGCGTCGCGTCGATCTATGTCCTGCGCCGCCGCGCGGACTACGACCCGCCATTCCGGACACCGGGCTATCCGGTGGTGCCGGCGCTCTTCGTGCTCGCGACGATCTATCTGCTCGGGAACGCGATCATCGATCCGTCGAGCCGATGGGCGACGCTTGCGGTGATGGGCGTGACGCTTCTGGGGATTCCCGTCTTCTATCTCACCGTTGGAAAACGTCCCGCACCGGTGCGATCGCGGGCGGAATCCGCGGCTGACTGACCATTGTCAGATCTTTCGCCGCTTCGCTCCTTGGGATGACAGGGAGGCCATCGTCATGCGCTTGATCCACGTATTCGTACTCGGCGTTTTCGCGTCGGCGCTCGGCGCCCAAACGCCAATCGACAGCGGCGCGACGTTGATCCACGCCGGCCGTGTGTTCGATAGCGAGCACGGAGTCTTTCTGTCGGCGCGCGACATACTCGTCAGGCGCGGGACGATCGATTCGGTGGCCGAGCACATCGCGCCGCCGGCGGGGGCGCGAGTGGTGGACCTGTCGCGGTACTCGGTGCTGCCGGGGCTCATCGACTCGCACACGCACTTGCTCTACCTCGAGAGCCCGTCCGGCGACCTGACGATGCAGGGCGCGGGCGCGGTGATCGTGGAGGGGACGCCGCTGCGCGCGCTGCATGGCGCGGCTCGAGCGAGAACCTTCCTCGCCGCCGGAATCACCACCGTGCGCGACCTCGGCAACTCCGGCCGCTTCGGCGACATGGCGCTGCGCGACGCGATTCGCGACGGCAGTGTCGATGGGCCGCGGATGGTCGCGTCGGGACCGGGGCTGAGTCCCGAGGGTGGTCAGTTCCCCGGGCTGCAGAGCCGTTATCGCGCGATCGCGGAGGAGGAGTATCGCGTCGTCCGCGGCCCGCAGGACGCCGCGTTAGGCGCGCGCGAAAACGTCACCTACGGCGCCGACGTCATCAAGATCTATTCGAACAACACGCCGAACAACGGCTCTCTCTCGGTCGACGAGATGCGCGCGATCGTCGCCGAGGCGCACCGGTTGCACGTGAAGGTCACGGCACACGCGACGTCGGACGAAGCGGTGTGGCGCGCGGCGACGGCGGGCGTCGACGGTATCGAGCACGCCTATCAGGTGGCCGACTCGACGCTCGCGCTCATGAAGCAGAAGGGGATCTTCCTGGTGCCGACGGATCTCGACAGCGCGACCGTTCTCCGCTACGCGAGTCGCTCGCAAGGGAAGTTCAACGCACCGCCCGCACGGGTGCCGGCGATTCTCAGCGGCCAACGCGATCGGTTGCGGCGCGCGATGAAGATCGGTGTCACGATTGCCGCGGGTTCGGACAACTACATCGACCTGGGAATGCCGCAGGGCGAGGCGGCGAAGCACAATCTGTTCGCATACGCGGAGGCGGGAATGCCGAATCTCGAGGTCCTTCAGGCCGCGACCTGGAACGCCTCGCGCCTACTCGGCCTCGAGAATCGCATCGGCGTCATCAAGCCGCGCGCCTTCGGCGACATCATTGCCGTGGAAGGCGATCCCGCGACGGACATTCACGCGCTCGAGCGCGTGCGCTTCGTGATGAAGCAGGGGACGGTTTACCTCAACAAGTTTTCGGCGATCCGCGAATAGCCTGGTTGTCATCCCGAGCGAAACGCTTGCCCCCGAAGAGCGCACGAAGGGAGGGACCCGCTTCGCGCCTCGGGATGACAGGTGCTAGAAGATCCGCAAGTTGATGTACTTCCGCGGATTCTTCTTGAAGTCGTTCATCAGTGAATCGACGCTGCCGACGACGTGGCGGATGTCGCGATAAAGCGAGTCGTCGGTGAGCAGGCGGCCGGCGGAGCCTTCGCCGGTGTTCAGCTTCGCGAGCGCGCTATTCAGCTGACGCGATGCGCTGTCGAGCGAGGTCGCCAACTTGGCGAAGTTCTGGCTCGTCGACGAGAAGCTGCGCAACGTCGAGTCGATGCGCGCGGAATCGATCGCGGTGGCGGCGCGCCGATACGCGGCGAGCGTCGCGGTCATGTTCTGGTTCTGCTCGGCGGCGATGGACTGCAGCTGCGACGCGAGCGACGTCGTTGACGCGATCGTCTTCCGCAGATCCTTGACCCCGCCCGCCTGGACGAGCTCCATGTCCATCGCACGCGTAATGCGCTGCACGTTCTGGGCGATCGAATCCATGCGCGACATGATCTGCGCGAAATCGGGACTCGGTATGCCCGCGGGGACCGTGTCGCCGGGCGCGTAGTTCTGCGGCGACACGGGCAGCGACGGCGTGAGCGCGACGGCGACATCGCCGAAGATGCCGACCGGCTTCACCGTCGCGACGGAGCCCTTCGGTACCGTCTGATCGCCGTTCACGCGAAACGTCACGTCGAGATATCCGTCGCGACGGAGCTTGACGTCGCTCACATACCCCACGTTGACACCGGCGAGCAGCACCGGCTGTCCCTGCTTGAGGCTCTGGCCCCACTGGAATCGCGTGTAGAGGGGATAGCCCGTGGACAATCCGCCGCGCGCGAGCCACAGCGCGCCGACGGCGAGGATCGCCATCGCCACCGTGATGAGAACTCCGACGGCCACTTCGTCGCGTCGTCTCATGTCTGAAGGAATGGTCCGAGCAAAATCGCCGTGATCGCGTCGAGCACCAGAATGACGACCGAGGTGATGACAACGGCTCGCGCGGTGGAACGACCGACGCCCTCGGCGCCCGTTTCGGTGATGTAGCCCTCGTACGCACAGTTGAAGGCGATCGCCCAGCCGAACAGCGTCGCCTTGAGCAAACTATAAAACAGCTGGAACCCACCGTAGCCGAGGCGAAGTCCTTCCTTGAAATCGGTGGGTGGAACCTTCGTGAAGAGCACCGAGATGAGATAGGCGCTCCCCAGTCCAACGGCGTCGGCGAGGATCACCAGCGTCGGAAGCATAACGAGCGCGGCGAGCATACGCGGCACGACGAGGTACGCGATCGGATCGTACGCCAACGTCTCGAGCGCGTCGATCTGCTCGGTGACGCGCATCGTCCCGATCTCGGCGGTCATGCGCGCGCCAACGCGGCCGGTGAGCACGAGGCCCGTGAGGAGTGGGCCGAGCTCGAGGATGATCATGAGTCGCGACGCGAGGCCGACGAGCGACAGCTGAACGCCGGGGAAGAGCTGGTAGCGAATCTGGATGGCGATGACGGCGCCGATGAAGGCCGCGACGATCGAAGCCAGCGGCACCGAATCGACGCCGATGTTTCGCATCTGCCGCACCCACTCGCCGGCCCACGTTCCCGGCTCGGAGAGCGCGCGAACGATGTCGCGCATGAAAAAGCCGCGCAGCCCGATGTGTCGAAAGATGCCGAGGAAGGTGCGTGCGACGCGCCGAAAGAAGCGCAGAGCCCCGCGCTGAACGACGGGAAACGTCTCCGTTGGGCGGAGATCGGTGCCGCGGGGATAAAAGGTGGATCCCACTAGCGGCGGCGGTCTGCTATCGGAGGACAGCCATCGGGAAAACGTCGCTGCCTATCGAGTCGAATTGTCACGCCGAATTCTAGCATGGCGCGGTAGGCGGGAGGGTAGGGGAGAACAAAGTGATCTGTCGTCGCGCACTCACGTGCGGACGCGCGCCATCAACACCAGGCCGATGACACCGAACACGACGCCCGGGACCCACGCGGCGAAATCGGGCGCGATCAATCCCTTGGCGCCAACCGCTTTCGTGAGTTGAATCATCATCAAGAAGATCACGGTCGTCGCGAGGCTCACGCCGATGCCGTACGCCGCCCCCCCGCGCTGCGTGCTCGTCGCGAGTGGGGCGCCGAACAGCGCGATGATGATGCACGTCGCCGGGATCGCGATCTTGAGCGCGCGCTCCACGCGCAGGAGGTTCGCGTCGCTCCCCGATCGCTCCTGCGCGCGAATGAAGCGCGTCAGCTCCTCGTAGCGCATTTCCTCCGGGCTGCGCGGCTTTGCCATCATCTCGATCGGGCGCTCGGTGAAGCGCCGGTCGCGGAGACTGTCGAAGCTCACCGCGAAGCTGGACGGCGTCGTGTCGGGGACGACCTCGAGATATCCGCCGCCGAGGGTCCAGCCACTCTTCGCGTCGAAACGCGCCGTGCGCGCGGTGAGAATGTACGTGGGATAGTCGGCGCTCGAGCCTTTTCGCTCGATCTGCGCCTGATCCATCGTTCCCGAGCTGGTGTTGAGCGAGCCGATCTTGTAGACGCGGCCGTACTCGCCGGCAAAAGCGAAGTTGTAGCGCGTGGTCTGCGTCGTCGCCGCCGATTTCTCCTGGAGCAAGTCGGCGCGCTTCTGGTTGGTGATCGGCACGACCTCACCCAGGGCGAGATCCAGGCCGCAGGCGAATACCGAGGCGAGGAGTATCGGCGCGATGAGACGATAGAAGCTGATGCCCGACGCCTTCGCCGCGGTGATCTCCGAGTGGCGCGTAAACCCGCCGATGGAGAACACCGTCGCGAACAACACCGCGGCCGGCAACACCATGAACATCGAATCCGGCAGCCAGTACACGTAGCTGAGGATGATGTTCTGCCGCGGCAGATTGCGGCCGAGGTACTTGTTGAGATTGTCGGTGAGGTCGATGACGACGAGCAGCAGCGGAAAGCCGAGCGCGGTGGAGACGAAGATCTTCCAGAACTCGATGAAGACGTAGCGATCGAGCGGCCTAACGAGTGTCACGCCATCCTCCGTCGTCGCTCGAGCGGGAGGCCGATGCGGCGGCCGAAACGAGCGAACCACATGCGAGCCGTCTCGAGCATCTCGCCGAAATCGCCGCCACGGCCAGTGGTCGCCTCGCGCCCCATGCGGAACGTCATCACCAGACCGATGACGGTCATGATCACATTCGTGGCCCACATCGCCCAGAAGGGCGAGATGATTCCGCGGTCCGAGAGGGCCTCGCCACCGATGAGGCCCACGTAATACACAGCGAAGATGAACAGGCTCACACCGATCACCAACCCGACTCCGCCGCGAGGGAAGCGCAACGCCACGGGTGCGCCGACGAGCACGAAGATCAGACAGGCCGCGGCCAGCGAGAACTTCTTCTGGATCTCGACGTCATAACGATTCCGCAGCAAACGCGACTGATCGGCGTTGAGCTTGGCGAGATTCAAACGCTGATCGGGCGGCAGTCCAGCCATCCCCCCGGCCGAGGGTGAGATCCCGGAAGAGGGTGGAAGGGGATGTGCGGCCGGCTTCCTGGCTGTCGCCGCCGACGGGGGCGCCGTGTTGCCACCACTGATCAATCGCGCGACGCCGCCGAGAACCGCGCAGTACGCGCCGCCGATACCAAATGGCGACCCGAAACGCGGCGCCTTCGGATGCGGACCGGCCGGTGGCTTGGGTTTCGGCTGCGCCTTGGCGATGGCGGTGGTGGGGGGGGCGAGAACGGCCAGCATCGAATCACGCTCCCACGCCGCTTCCACGGAGTCGAATCGCGCGCGCTGGACGCCGGTGTCGGCCTTTGCCAGCGCCGCCTGCATCTCGCACACCGACATCTCCCGGTCGCCCTTGGAGACGGTGTCGACGTCACCCGTCTCCTGGAACGCCGACGCGACGCCCACCACGCGCATGAGCTGTCGCTTGTAATAGAGGCGGGTGAGCTGTCCCGGCTTGTCCGTCGGGACGGTCTCCATGAGCCCGTGATAGAGCGTCATCTGGAGGTCGCGCTCATTGCGCGCGAACTCGATCTTGCCGCTGTCGGCGTAAATGGTGCGACGATTCACCGGGTTGGCGACGTCGTAGATCGTGACGTCGCGCATGCGCGAGGATCCTTCGTCGAGATGGCCGGCGCGCAGATAGAGCTGGCCTTCCTTCACCGTGTTGAGTATTTGCTCACGGAGGGCGAACGTCGGCTTGGTGCGGAAGATGTCCATCTGCAGCACCGCCAGGCGATGATTGGCGCGCGGCAGAACCTGGTCGTTGAAACCGAGCATGACGAGCGCGAGGACAAACGCCAATGACAGCGACGGGATGAGGAGCTGCCGCATCGAGACGCCCCCCGCCTTGAGCGCCGTGATCTCGTTTTCCGACGCCAGGCGGCTGAACGCGTACAGGACGGCGACGAGTACCGCCATCGGCAGCGTCATCGCGACCGTGAAGGGGATCGAGAGCAGGAAGAACTCGAGGATCACCTGCCAGCCGAGTCCCTTGCCGACGAGATTGCCGAATTGCCGCGCGATGTACTGCAGCAGCATCAACGACGTGAGCGCCGTCAGCGCGAACGTGAACGGTCCGAGATGCTCCTTGAGTACGTACCGGCTGATTATTTTCACGAGATTTGGCTGTCGCGCTCGACCAACTTCAGTAATTCCACAATGTTGGACGCCGGAGCGAGGCCGTAAGTTCCATAGTCATCGTCCCGTAGTGCAAGGTGCAGGCACGCCTGGCGTGCCCGAGGGTAGTTAGCCGATGCGCCGAAACCCGCCGCCGTTCGAGACGTCCTCTAATCGTTCGCTCCGTGAGATCACCGCACGTGTTCCCAGTCGTCGCCTGTCTCTTGCTCTCGCTGAGCGCCTGCGACCGCTTTCGGCGGCCGCAAACGGCGTTCAGCGGCGACGCATCCATGGCCTACGTCAAGACGCAGCTCGACTTCGGGCCACGCGTGCCGGGCACCCCCGCGGCGCGCCGCGCGGGCGACTGGATCATCGCCCAGATGAAGCAGCGCGCGGACACGGTCGTCGTGCAGAGCTGGTCGCACGTGACCGCGAACGGTGATACGCTGCCGCTTCGAAATATCCTTGCCCGTATCAATCCCACCGCGACGCAGCGGGTGCTGTACCTGACGCACTGGGACACCCGCCCCACGGCCGACGAGGACATGAATCTTGGCAACAGGAGGCTGCCTATCCCCGGCGCGAACGACGGTGCGGCGGGCGTTGCGTTGCTGATGGGCGTCGCCGACGCGCTGAAGAAGACGAAGCCGATCTACGGCGTCGATCTCCTGTTCGTGGACGGCGAGGACTACGGCAGCTTCGATGGCTACAACCCCGACAGTGCGCTCACGAAGAAGGCCGACGTCCTGATCGGCTCGACATATTTCGCGAATCATCTGCCCTCCCCGGACTATCGACCGATCTTCGGCGTGCTGTTCGACATGATCGGCGACAAGAGCCTGCAGCTCTATCAGGAGTCGAACTCGGTGAACGCCGCTCCGGAGGTTGTGACGCGTGTATGGTCGACGGCGGAGGATCTCGGCTACGCGAAGTACTTCGTCGACTCGAACCCGGGCGGCATGACGGACGATCACGTGCCGCTCCTGGCGCGCGGTCTGCGCGTCATCGACGTAATCGATCGGGATTACTGTCTCGACGGGACGGTCGGCTGCGAGCCCGGACCGAACAATCTGCATCACACGATGCAGGACACGTTCGACAAGGTGTCCGCGCGCAGCCTTCAGATCGTGGGCGACGTCGCGGTGGCGCTGGTAACCCGTTAGGCGGGCGCGTGGAGTTTCGCAACGATCGGCAAGGAATTGGTACTGGCTGGTCGGGGTGACTGCGTTACCCTCGCCGCATGGCTACTCCAGCAGAAAAGAAGGCGCTCCTCTTTCTCGCCAGCGTTGCGCTGCTCGGCGCATCGGTCCGAGCGCTACGGGCAGTCGGGACGATCGAGAAGGCGTCGGCGGCGAATGCTCACGCGCTCGATGGCCAGCTGGCCGCTGTAGACTCGGCGCGTCGCGTCAAGCAGACTGGCGCCAAGGGGCGGAAGGCGCGCGGACGCCATCGGCTGCCCCCGGACAGTTTGCCCGCCGCTGACTCGCTCACCGCGCGCCGGCCGCCTAACGCGAAGGGCGCGCGCACGTTGCCAGTCGGGATCCTCGACGTCGATATCGCGTCGGCGGAGCAGCTCGTGGGGCTGCCGGGTTTGGGGCCGGTGCTCGCCCGTCGGATAATTGTCGATCGCGAAAAGCGGGGACCTTTTGGCTCAATCGCGAACCTGCGACGCGTCAAAGGGATCGGTCCCGCGCTCGCCGCGCGGCTCGAAACACTGGTGACGTTCTCGGGCACTCCGCGTCCTCCAAGTGCTACGCCGATGGACTCTTCGGACACCGAACGCCAGCGCGCGCGTCGCGCGTCCGGCGCTCCCCGGGGACGCCACGGCGACGCCCGTTTGCCTAACGCGCCCGCTCCGCCAGACGCCCCTCCCGGCTTTTCCCGATCCCGTCCTCTTCAAGCGCCCGCGCAATGGCCGCTCCCGTCGTCGCCATCGAGCGAATCGGTGACCTCCTCGTCCGTGAGGGGCTCATTACGCGCGAGCAGCTCGCGCGCGCGCTCGAAGAGCAGCGGCAAAGCGGCACCCGGGTCGGCTACAACCTCATCAAGCTCGGGTTCATCGAAGAAAACGAGCTGACGAAAATGCTGGCGCGGCAGTACAAGATGCCGGCCATCGATCTCGCGCGCTTCGAAGTCGATCCGAAGATCGCGAAGATGATTCCCACCGATCTCGCGCTGAAGAATCTCGTCATTCCGCTCAAGCGCGACGGGCGGACGCTGACGATCGCGATGGCGGACCCGACGAACCTCGGGGTGCTCGAGGATCTCAAGTTCATCACGCGCTACGACATCTTTCCGGTGATCGCGGGGGAGTTCACCCTCCGCAACGTCGTCGACAAGATCTACGGCTCGCAGGACGATCAGCGTTTGCAAACGCTGATGAACGAGATCGAGGTCGACTCGGACATCGAGGTCATCGAAGAGCAGGACGAGGACGCGACTCAGGCCGACATCGATGACGCGCCCGTCGTCAAGCTGATCAACGCGATACTCACCGACGCGGTGAAGCGCGGCGCGTCGGACATTCACTTCGAGTGTTTCGAGCACGAGCTGCGCGTGCGCTACCGCATCGACGGTGCGCTGCTCGAGGTCATGAAGCCGCCGATGAAGCTCAAGGCGGCGCTGATCTCGCGCTTCAAGATCATGGCGCAGCTCAACATCGCCGAGCGTCGGGTCCCGCAGGACGGGCGCATCAAGCTGAAGGTCGGCACGAAAGTCATCGATTACCGCGTCTCGACACTCCCGACGCTGTTCGGCGAAAAGGTCGTGCTCCGAATTCTCGACAAGGGCAACCTCACGCTCGACCTCGAGAGGTTCGGCATCGAGCCACGCGCCGAGCACGATCTGATGGAGGCGGTGATGAATCCGTACGGGATGGTGCTGGTCACCGGCCCGACGGGCTCCGGAAAAACGACGACGCTCTACTCGGCGCTCTCGAAAATCAATCAGATCGACGTCAACATCATGACGGCGGAAGACCCCGTCGAGTACAACATGTTCGGCGTCAATCAGGTGCTCGTGCGCAACGAAGTCGGCATGACGTTCGCCGCGGCGCTGAAGGCGTTTCTCCGGCAGGATCCGAACATCATCATGGTCGGCGAGATTCGAGATCTCGAAACCGGTGGCATCGCGATCAAAGCCGCGCTCACCGGCCACCTCGTGCTCTCGACGCTGCACACGAACTCGGCGCCGGAGACGGTGACGCGACTGCTCGACATGGGACTCGAGCCGTTCAACGTTGCGTCCGCGCTCAACCTCGTGCTCGCGCAACGCCTCCTGCGCCGCATCTGCAACAACTGCCGAACGCAATACCAGCCGACCGACGAGGAGCTCGCCGGCGCGAAGGTGACGCGCGCGACCACGCTGCGCGAGCTGCGCTTCACCGAAGAGGCCGTCGCCAGCGCGAAGGCCAAGGCGACCAAAGAGGCTCAGAGCATCCTACAGTACGCGTCGCTCGACACGCCGATCGGAGATCTCGGCTTCTTTCGCGGGACCGGCTGTGATACCTGCGCCGGCTCGGGGTTGAAGGGGCGGCAGGGCGTGTACGAGGTGATGCCGATGAGTCAGAAGATCCGCCGGCTGATCATCATGAACGCCGGCGCCGCGGAGATTCGCGAAGGCGCGATCGAGGAGGGAATGCTCACGCTCCGCATGGACGCGTGGATGAAGGTGCTGAAAGGAATTACGACAGTCGAACAGATGATTCGCGAGACGAGTGCATAACGAGTAGAGGGCAGAGGGCCGAGGGTGACGCCCTCCACCCGCAACCCTCCGCTCTCTACCGCTTTCCAACCCCCCAGATGACCGCCCCAAACGCCGCACAATCCAGCCTCAACCTCCGCCTTCTGCTCGAAGAAATGATCGAGCGGGGCGCGTCCGACCTGCACATCACCGCCGGCGAGCGGCCGAAGGTGCGCGTCGACGGCGAAATCACAAACTCGAATGTCGACATCGTGCTGCAGCCGAAAGACTGCATGCAGCTCGCGTATTCGGTGCTGACGGAGAATCAGAAAAAGAAGTTCGAGATGGAGGACGAGCTCGACTTCTCGTTCGGCATCCAGAACCTCGCGCGCTTCCGCGGCAACTGCTTCAAGCAGCGCGGGTGCGTCTCCATGGTGATTCGACAGATCCCCTTCCAGATCCGGACATTCGAGGAGCTCGGTCTGCCCAGAGTCATCGCGGACCTATCCGACAAACCGCGCGGTCTGATCCTCGTCACCGGGCCGACGGGCTCGGGAAAATCGACGACGCTCGCGGCGATGCTGGACCGGGTGAACAAGCGCGAGAAGGGTCACATCATCACGATCGAGGACCCGATCGAGTTCATCCATCGCCATCAGATGTGCATCGTTAACCAGCGCGAGGTGGGGAGCGACACGAAGAGCTTCCAGGCGTCACTCAAGTACGCGCTGCGACAGGACCCCGACGTGGTGCTCATCGGCGAAATGCGCGACCTGGAGACGATCCAGGCGGGCCTAACGATCGCCGAAACCGGTCACCTCGCTTTCGCGACGCTGCATACGAACTCCGCCGCGGAAGCGATCAACCGCATCATCGACGTGTTTCCGTCGCACCAGCAGGGTCAGGTGCGCGCGCAGCTCGCGTTCTGTCTCGAGGGGATCATCACGCAAACGCTGCTGCCGAAGGCGAAGGGGCGCGGCCGCTCGATGGCGGCGGAGATTCTCGTCGTCACGCCGGCGATCCGCGCGCTGATCCGCGAGGACAAGATCCATCAGATCTACTCGATGATGCAGTCGGGAAAGAAGTACGGCATGCAGACGATGAACGATGCGCTGTATCAGCTCTACATGTCGCGCGAGGTCGCGTGGGAGGAAGTGATCCGCTCGTCGCACGACCCGATCGAGCTGGCGCGCATGTGCAACATGCAGATCGATGGGTTCGACGAAGAGCCGAAGAAGGCGGCGGCTGGGGGCGGGAAGCCGTTGGGACTGAAACGGTAGGGGCGCAGGGTAGTGAGTAGTGGGCGGAGGTTCACTCGCCGCGCTCTACCCTCAACCCTCGACCACACGAGGAGATCCGAGAGATGACACTCTACGCATATACCGCACGCGCCATCAACGGCGAGCTGAAAAACGCGACGATCGACGCGCCGTCGCGCGAAGAGGCGGTCGCGCAGCTGCGCAAGCAGCGGCTGAACGTCATGAAGATCGACGAGGCGCCGAAAAAGAAGAAGGGCGGCAAGGTTCCGATGCGCGACATCGTGATCTTCACCCGTCAGTTCTCGACGATGATCAACGCCGGTCTGCCGCTCGTGCAGGCCCTCGACATCCTCGCGACGCAGAGCGAGAACCAGGCGCTCAAGGACGTGACGAAGCAGGTCGTGTTCGACGTCGAGTCGGGCAACACGGTCGCCGACGCGCTCCGCAAGCACCCGAACGCATTCAGCGACCTGTACGTGAACATGGTCGCTGCCGGTGAAGCGGGCGGTATTCTCGACACGATCCTGATGCGCCTCGCGGTGTTCATGGAAAAGAACGACGCCCTCGTCCGCAAGGTGAAGGGCGCGATGATCTACCCGGGCGTGATCATGAGCGTCGCCGTCATCGCGATCACGGTGCTTCTCGTGTTCGTGATTCCGGTGTTCGAGAACATGTTCTCGTCGGTGAACATGGCGCTGCCGCTGCCGACGCGCATCGTCATCGGCCTGTCGCGCTTCCTCAAGATCTACTGGTGGCTCGTCGCCGGCGTGATCGCCGGGCTCGTGTGGATCGTCAAGAAATACTACGCGACGTCCGACGGGAAGCTCGCGATCGACAAGCTGATGCTCAAGGCGCCGGTGCTCGGCGACGTGCTGCGCAAATCGGCGGTGTCGCGATTCACGCGCACGTTAGGCACGCTGATCTCGTCGGGTGTGTCGATTCTCGATGGGCTGGAGATCACGGCGAAGACAGCGGGCAATCGCGTGATTCAGGACGCGATCATGGAATCGCGCGCCTCGATCGCCGGCGGTGAGACGATCTCGGCGCCGCTCAAGAAGAGCGCGGTCTTCCCGCCGATGGTGATCTCGATGATCGCCGTCGGTGAACAGACGGGTGGTCTTGATGAAATGCTCACGAAGATCGCCGACTTCTACGATGAAGAGGTCGACGCGGCGGTGAGCGGACTGCTCGCGCTGATGGAGCCGATGATGATCGTGTTCCTGGGCGTCGTCGTCGGCGGCATGGTCGTGTCGATGTATCTGCCGATCTTCGACATGGTGAACGC